>JAIPDC010000153.1 GCA_021737865.1 Rhodoferax sp. | reverse complement strand
CCGGCAAACGAAGCAAAAATCAAATCGATACTGACCTTAAAGCAGAGCGTGCCTGGTGATCGCATTCTTCGATTCAAGCGCCCTTATCTATCTGATTGAGGGTAACGAACCGTTCTCCACCAAGATTCGCAAGGAACTGCTTTGCGCGCTGTGACTTGGTATGGATTGAGCTAAGCCAAAATGTCGTGGAACTGGCGGCGGCTATCCGCGCCAAGCACGGACTGAAGACGCTGGATTCGTTGCGGGCTGCAAGCTGCTTGCAGTTGGGATCTGCGCAGTGCAGACCAGGCAGCACGCGACCCGCTGTGGGGCAGCTTGTTTGAGAATTTTGTCGTCATGGAGGCCCTGGCGGGTGGCGGTGTGGTGGTTGGCGGCATACAAGGTCAAAGCCGCAGTGATTGGCCAGTGCACTCTTGGCTTCAACTGCAAACCAAACCTGCTTGACCGCTAAGTCGCCACCCTTTTTAGTAACCCAACCCTGCTGTGCCACTATGTCGCGCAAGCGTGGTTGAACCCGATCAAAGCGGAACTCTTGTGGCGCTATACAGGCTCATTCATGCCTGGTTTGACAGGTGTTATTGAATCGTTGGTGGCGAGACCGGTGAATTTGCGCCCTCGAGTGGCAACACCGCAATGAATGCCGGATTCTTGATGCCATGCACGGCATCAACGATCGCCTGAATCGCCTCGGGTCGGGCAAACCCCCGGCGCCATGCCAGCGCTACCCGGCGCACAGGTTCTGGCTTTTCAAACGGGATGGCCCTCACCATATCGGACTTGTAGGGACCAATCAGTGCGCCCGCAGGAAGCACCGAAATACCGTAGCCTGAGGACACCATGCATCGAATGGTGCCGACCGAGTGCCCCTGATGGCCAGGTCCGTCTGCGTGGCTTATCTCGGGGCAAGCATCCAACACCTGCTCGCGAAAACAGTTGCCAGCCTTCAGCACCAGCACCTCTTCACCCCGAATCTCGCGTCGGGCAATCTTCTTGCGTTTGGCCCACGGGTGACCGTTAGGCACGACCACACGGAACGCCTCGTCGTACAGCGGGGTGGTGTCAATTCCGGGCACATCAAAGGGCAGTGCGATGATGGCGGCGTCGATAGTGCCGTATTTAAGATAGTCCGTCAGCAGGGCCGTCATGCTTTCTTCGATGTAGAGTTTCATCGCGGGGGCGCCCTGGGCGAGGGAGGCTATTAGCGACGGCAGCAAATAGGGTGCAATGGTGTGGATAACGCCAATGCGAAAGACCCCACTCACGGGGTCCTTATGCGCGTGGGCCACCATCTCGACCCGTTGGGCCTCTTCCAGAGCCCGTCTGGCTTGCTGCACCACCTCCCGGCCCAACTCGGTGAGGCTGATCTGGCCTCTGGAACGCTCGATCAGTTCGGCCCCCAGATCGGTCTCCAGATTTTGCAACGCCACGCTCATGGTGGGTTGACTCACCTTGCAAAGCTCGGCGGCCCGACTGATCGAGCCCTCGTCGGCGAATGCCACCAGATATCGCAAAGCAGAAAGTTTCATGTGACGCTCGGGTTAGTAAAAAACTATATGCAATATAGTAAAAATATCCTTATAAATCAATGACTTAGATCAACATACCATCAAATTGCAAGCGTAAAGTTTGCCCTGTTCGGAGTGTTTTTATTTAACCAATAGGAGTGTGTGATGACCAAGTTCAAATTGTTAACCCTGTCGTTTGCAATCACCGGCGCCTGCGTGGCCTGGGCCGCCGCCAACGAGCCGATACAGCCTGTCAAACCGCCAGCCAACATCAACCTGGGAATGGTTGAGTTGGGCAAGAAGCTGTACTTTGATCCCCGTCTGTCCAAGTCAGGCTTTATCTCGTGCAATTCCTGCCACAACCTGTCCATGGGTGGCACCGATAACATCGCCACCTCGATTGGCGACCAATGGCAACAAGGCCCGATCAACGCCCCCACGGTGCTGAACTCCAGCCTGAATGTGGCGCAGTTCTGGGATGGCCGTGCGGCCGACCTCAAGGCGCAAGCGGGTGGGCCAATCGCCAATCCGGGTGAGATGGCTTTTACCCACACCCTTGCGCTGGGCGTGCTGGAGTCCATTCCAGCCTATGTGCGCGATTTCACACAGGTGTTTGGCAAAGACAAAGTCGACATCGAACAGGTGACGCTGGCGATCGCCGAATTTGAAAAAACCCTGGTTACGCCCAACTCACGCTTTGACCAATGGTTGCTGGGCAAGAAAGATGCGCTGACCGGCGATGAGCTGGCGGGTTACAAACTGTTCAAAGACAGCGGTTGCATTGCCTGCCACAACGGCGAGGCCGTCGGCGGTAACTCCTTCCAGAAGATGGGTATCGTGTCGGCTTACAAGGCCAACAGCCCTGCAGAAGGACGCTCAGCCGTCACCGGCAAAGACGCTGACCGGTTCAACTTCAAAGTGCCAACGCTACGCAATGTGGAATTGACCTACCCGTACTTCCACGATGGCGCTGCCAACACCCTGGGCGAGGCCGTGGACACCATGGGCCGATTGCAACTGGGCAAAACATTCACCAAGGATGAAAACGCCAAAGTGGTGGCGTTCCTGAAAACCCTCACGGGCGACCAGCCGAGTTTCATGATGCCTATCCTGCCACCGTCATCCGACGCGACACCACGTCCAAAGCCATTCGCCAAAAAATAGGCAATTTTTCCACTGCCGAATGATTGCCCGATCAGAGAGGAACTTCTGCAACGAGCCAGCGCGCCAGCGTGGCCTCCAGGGCACCCTTGTCAATCGGCTTGGTCAGCACCGCGTCCATGCCGGCGTCCATGCACTGCTGGCGATCATCTGCAAAAGCCCCCGCCGTCAGGGCCACCACCGGCAGGCGTGAGCACCCGGTTTGCGCCTCCCAGGCCCGCAGCGCCCGGGTTGCGCTACAGCCGTCGAGCACCGGCATCTGCAGGTCCATCAAGACCAGATCAAACGGCGCCACGGGCGGGCGCGGCGCCTTGAGCACGTCCAGCGCCTGCTGGCCGTCGCCCGCCAGCGTGACTTGCACGCCTCGCTTGCCCAGCAAGGTCTGAATCACCAGCTGGTTGATGCGGTTGTCCTCCACCACCAGCACGTGGCCCGCAAACTGCTGCGGTGCTGCCTCGACGCTCGGCTGGGCTGCTGGGGTGCTGGCCGGCACCACAGCGCTTGCCATCGCCCGTGCGTGAGCCAACCACACACGAAACCAGAAGCGCGAACCCTGCCCGGGCTCACTGTGCACACCCACCCCGCCGCCCATCAGCTCGGCGAGCTTGCGCACAATGGACAGGCCCAGCCCGCTGCCGCCGTATTCGCGCGTGATGGAAGTGTCGGCCTGCGTGAAGCTGTGGAACAGCAGGCTCTGTTTGTCGGCTGCAATGCCGACACCGCTGTCACTGACCGCAAACTCGAGCACAGCGCCGTCTTCGTTGCGGCTGATCTCGCTGGCCTCGATGCCGATGTGGCCCTGCCGGGTGAACTTGATGGCGTTGCCCACCAGGTTGGAGAGCATCTGGCGCAGGCGATGCGGGTCGCCCAGGTAGCAGGCATCGGGAAGGCCGGACCATTGGCACTGAATGGCCAGGCCTGCGCCTTTGGCCTGCTCACTGAACAGGGCCATGGTCTCAGTGATGACCGCCAGCGGCTGCACGGCAATGGCTTCGAGTGGCATATTGCCAGCCTCCACGCGCGAGAGGTCCAAAATATCGTTAAGCAGAGTCAGCAGGGTCTGGCCGGAGCTGACGATGGTGCGGGCGTAGTCCACGCGTTCGCTGTCACCGATGCCGGGCATCAACAGCACCTGCGCCATGCCCAGAATGCCGTTCAGTGGGGTGCGGATCTCATGGCTCATGTTGGCCAGAAATTGGCTCTTGCTGCGCGAGGCTTCCTGTGCCTGGCGGGTGCTGGCACTCAGCTCGTGATTGAGTTTGGCCAGTTGCAGTTGCTGGCGCTTGATCTGGGAAATGTCAACGTGGGCGTAGAAGGCTTCCGGTCCGCGGGCCGCCTGGGTGATCACCCGGCTGAAACGGTTACCCGGCAAGGGCAGCTCAAAGGGCGCACCGGGAAACCGCAGTTGCTCTTGCATCGTATCGAGCCCGACTTCCAGCAGACACGGCTCCAGCGGGTCCTGCGTTTGCCAGGCGCAGCGGTACACCGCATCCATGGTGGCGCCAACAGCACTGGCGCGGTCAGGCAAGCCGTACATTTTGACCAGTGAATCGTTGACCCACTCAATGCGCCCGTCCTGTGCGCAAATCATCAACCCGTCCGGGACGCGGTCAAGCATCGCGCGACTGGGGTCGACCGGTTGCGATGCTGCACTGGAAGAAGCGCTGTTGCTGTGCCCCGACGCCGACAAGCCTGCGTCTGCAAAGCGCCAGGTCCGCACACGGCCAACGCCGGCAACCGCCAGCGAGGTGGCCCGAATGCGCCGGCCCCGGTGCTCAAACTCAAACGGATGCATCTGCATTTGATGGCGTTCAATGCCCGCCTGAATATAGGCATCGATCCTGGGCAGTTCTGCGGCACTCAGCCGCCCCGTATAAAAACGGCGCAGGTTATCGGCATAGGGCTCGCCATGGCGAATTTTGAACTGGTGTTCCGGGAAAAACGCAAAGAATGCATCGTTCCACAATTGGCAGCGGTCTTGGGGGTCAAACACGCACATGGCGACCCCCAGACCGTCCAGCATTTCTGCCATGGCACACAGTGCGCCTCGAAGTTCAGCATTCATGTCGGTTCAAAACCCCTGTGAAATTATTCGTACCAGCGTTACGGGAACGGCTGGTTGGACTCCCATCCCTGCTGTTGCGCCATCTGTTGCAAGCGTTGTTGAACCCGATCAAAACGAAACTCCTGCAACAAGCGGGCGGTCTGCGTTACGTCGTCTTCCAGTGCTGTGCCCGCCAGCGCGTCCTGCAACTGCCTGAAGCAGGCAATCGACGCAAACTTGCTGTGTGCCAGCAGGGGCATGATTTCCAGCAACAGCGTGCGCACGTGTGCCACATCCACAGGCTTGTACACCGGCACTGGTGTGCTGTCTTGCGCTTGCACAGTGGATGGATGACACCCGACCCAGTGGGCCAGCGCGGCCTGGAGCTGGTCCATGGCAACCGGCTTGGTCAGCACATCGTCCATGCCGGCGTCCAGGCAGTGCTGGCGATCCTCTTCAAAGGCGCCCGCGGTCAGCGCCACGACCGGCAAATGCGGGCGCCCTGTCTGTGCCTCCCAGGCCCCCAGATGCCGGGTCGCACTGCAGCCGTCCATCACCGGCATCTGCAAATCCATCAGGACCAGGTCGAACGGCGCAACCGGATGCAGCGCCTTGATCGCCTCCAGCGCTTGGCGGCCGTCGCCCGCCAGCGTGACTTGCAGGCCATGCTTGCCCAGCAGGGTCTGAATCACCATCTGGTTGGTGGGGTTGTCCTCTGCCACCAGCACGTGGCCGGCAAACTGCCGCAGTGCTGCCTCCACGCCCAGGTTTGCTGCGGGTTGACTGACCGTCTGCGCTGGGTTCGAGCCCTGCGGTGCCAAGGCCAGCCGCACGTGAAACCAGAAGCGCGAACCCTGCCCGGGCTCACTGTGCACGCCCACCCCGCCGCCCATCAAATCAGCCAGCTTGCGCACAATGGACAGGCCCAGCCCGCTGCCGCCGAACTCGCGCGTGGTGGAGGTGTCGGTCTGCGAGAAGCTTTGAAACAGCAGGGAAAGCTTGTCCGGCGCAATGCCGACTCCGGTATCGGACACCACAAATTCAAGCAATGCCCCTTGTTCGCTGCGGCCTATTTCGCTGGCCTCGATGCGGATGTGGCCCTGCCGCGTGAACTTGATGGCGTTGCTCACCAGGTTGGCCAGCATCTGGCGCAGGCGGTGCGGGTCACCCAGGTAGTGGGCATTACGTGCACCGGCCCAGTGGCATTGAATGACCAGGCCTGCATGCCTGGCCTGGTCACTGAACAAGTCCTCCGTCTGCTCAATCAACGCAAGCGGCTGCACGGCAATGGCCTCGAGCTGCAGATTGCCGGCCTCCACCCGGGAAAGGTCCAGTATGTCGTTGAGCAGGGCCAGCAGGGTCTGCCCGGAATTGACGATGGTGCGGGCGTATTCGACGCGCTCGCGGTCTGCAATGCCGGGCAACAGCAGCACCTGCGCCATGCCCAGAATGCCGTTCATGGGCGTGCGAATTTCATGGCTCATGGTGGCCAGAAACCGGCTCTTGGCCCGGTTGGCGGCTTCTGCTGCGTCACGGGCCAATACCAGCTCGGCCTGCGCTGCCTTGCGCTGCGTGATGTCGCGCTGCACGCCGACAAATTGGCTCAAGGCACCGGCGGCGTCGAACACCGGGACGATGGAGAGTTCGTTCCAGAACGCAGTACCGTCTTTCTGGTAATTCAGGATCTCGCCGTAAAACGGCTGGGCACCATTGAGCGCCGTGCGTATGCGTTGCACAGTCTTGGGGTCGGTGTCGGGTCCCTGCAGCACCCTGCAGGACCGCCCCAGCAACTCCTCGCGTGCATAGCCGGTGATCTTGAGCGCGGCATCATTGACATTGGTCAACACGCGATCAACATTGGCAATCATCACCCCCTGTGATATCTGATTCAAGGCATGGTTTCGCAGTCGCAGCGTCACCAGGTTGGCCTCAAGTTGCTCGGTGCGCTCGAGCACCCGGGTTTCCAGAAGTTGCTCCGAAATTTTCAACTTTTGAACCATTTCACCCTGCGCCCGCAATGTCTGGGTTTGCGCAGCAATCTTTTCCCGGCGCAGCACATTGAAGCGGTCAGCCAGCGCCAGCGACAGCAGCAGCATTTCTACCACCGAGCCCACCTGCAGACCGTCGCTGGTGAGAAAATTGGTTGGTGCCAGCCCCAAGTTGCGCAGATGCGTCAACACGTTGGCCAGCAGCAGCACCGAGAACGCTGCAACAAAGTAATAGGCGCTGCGCTGACGCTTCATGGCGCAAACGACGCCAGTGACCCATATCAGCAAGGCGGTCACCAAGCTCAGGACAACGAAGGTTGGATTGACTGCCTCGAACCAGAAAAACAGCAAAACGAAAAAAACGGCGTTGGCCGCGATGAAGCCCCTGAGCCACCGGTCCAGGCGTGGCACCGACTCCCGGGTGAGCAGCATGCGCCGTGCCAAAAACAACAAGACCACGCTTGCCAGGGCAGTGGGCACATTGACGCCAATCTTTGTCCAGTAGGGTGCAAGGCCCCAAACAAATTGGCTGCCCAGGCCGGTAAAGGTGGCCAGGCCGAGCGCCACACCCAGCGAGACAATGACGTAGAGCAGGTAATTGATATCACGCAGGGCGATATAAAGCGCCAGGTTATAAAAAACCAGGGCCAGCACAACACCAAAGTACAGCGCCTGCAGCGCATAGTTCGCTGGCTCGTGGGCATGAAATGCAGCGGTAGTCCACAACCGGGCCGGAATATTCACTGAGTTGGGCGTTTGCACACGCAGATACACCATCTGATCGGCTCCGGCGGGCAGGGACACCGGCAACGCGATGAAGCGACTCGGCAGGGACTGCGCCGGGCGCGCGCGCGCATAGCCCGCCGCTATGCCTTGATAGCCTTGCTCGCCGGGCTGGTAAAAGTCAACATGGGCCAGCAGCGTGTAGGCGATTTCCAGCACGTGCGTGACCGGCTGGTCGCCGGGGTTCTTCAACTGCAGGCGCAACCAGATGGCAGAACGGGTATAGGAAAACCCCAAGGCCTGTCCCGATACCTGGCCGCTCGTGAACCGTTCGGCAAACTCGGGCCGGCTGACATCGGCCAGGGTGAGGGCGGCCGAAGAGTCTTCGAGAACCGCAAAATAGGGGGTCAGGGACACGGGTTCGCGGTCCACCTGCGTGACATCGAGCACCGTGTGCGCGGCCCAAACCTGGCCAGCCAGCAACAGCCAGCCGCCCAGCAAGGTTGCCGCACGCGCTATTCTTATGATAGCTGCATACGCAATGTGGACGGGGGCTAGAGTGCTTTTTAATCCAAACATTGAGGCCCCAGGGACTCCGCCAGCCAAACCGTCACGGTGGTGCCCTCGCCCGGTGCGCTGCGGATGTCAATGCGCCCGCCGTGCAGGTCGGTGATCTCCTTGACGATGCACAGTCCGAGCCCGGTGCCGGGGATTTTGCCCGAGGTGTCGGTCCGGTAGAAGCGCTCGAAGCAGCGCGCCAACTCAGCCGGCGTCATGCCCAGCCCCCGGTCGCGCACCTCGACACCACACCAGGCCACGCCCTCGTGCACGGCCACCGGGTAGCCAATGCTGACCTCGCCGCCATCGGGCGAGTATTTGTAGGCATTGGAGACCAGGTTGCCCAGCACTTGTGCAAGCTTTCGCCGGTCTGCCTTGACATGCAATGCGCGTGCGGCCGCACGGACCACAGGCGCATGGCGTCCGTCCGCAAACTTGTAGGCCGCGACCACCTCGTCCACCAATGCGGCCAGCGCCACCGGCTCGACCACAAAGTCTTGCCCCTTGCGCGAATCGATCCGCACCAAATCAAGCAGTTCGTTGACGATGGATGTGACATGTTCGGCCTGCTGGTGCACGATGCCCAGAACCTCCCGATGTTCCGGTGCGTTGAGCTCCTGTGTCAGCAGCACCTCGGTGTAGCCCAGCACGCTGGTCAGTGGTGTGCGCAGCTCGTGCGCTGCCATTTCAAGGAACTGGGTCTTCATGCGGTCAATCTCGGTCTCCCGCGTCACGTCGCGCAGATAGAGGATATGCGACACCGTTGAGGAGTTGCATTGGCGCAATGTGACCCTGAGCACCCTGCCCTGCGGCACCTTGAGCTCGATGGCATCCCAGTCCAGACTGAACTCCCGGTCGACGTCGAGTTGCATCAATGCGGCCATCTGGTTGGCGCCACGGTAGCGTGCCTTGTCAATGCACAAGTCAGCCAGCCTCACGGTAAATTCATCCTCATGCAGACCGGTCACGGTCACTGCCGCGAGTCCGGTAAGGCGCGAAAAGGTTGGCGACACCTGACTGACGCGCCGGTCCTGGTCAAACGCGACAAAACCATCCGGCGACAACGTGAAAATCGCCTGCAGCTCCTCCATGCGGTCCTGCAGTTCGGCGGTGCGCTGCCTGACGGTGTGTTCCAGCTGGTCGCGTTGCGACTCAACCTGGCGGCGAAGCTGCTCGCGCTCCAGCAGATTGCAGATTCTTTGGCGCGTGATCTCCAGGTTGATGGGCTTGGTGATGTAGTCGGCCGCGCCCAGCGCCAGGCCAAAGCTCTCCGACTCGAACCCGTGCAGGGCGGTCAGAAAAATCACCGGGATGGCCTGCAGCCGGGGATCTGCCGAGA
>JAIPDC010000152.1 GCA_021737865.1 Rhodoferax sp. | reverse complement strand
TACTCGCCGGGTTGTCACAGCCTGCGGAAGGCGAGATCCGCTGGTGCGGTCAATCCATCAAGCACCCTGACTCTACCTACCGCCAAAACCTCCTCTTTTTTGGGCACCACGGGGCGCTCAAGGAAGACCTGAGTGCCATGGAAAATTTGGCCTTCGCTGCGGCTATGGATGGTGCCGATCTTGATGACCCTGACGCCATGCGGGCGTTAAACCGCTTTGGGCTGAAGGGCCGTGAAGATTTACCCGTGCGCGTGCTCTCGGCCGGCCAGAAACGCCGAGTCATGCTGGCGCGCCTGGCTACGCGCCAAGCCAAGTTATGGGTATTGGACGAGCCTTTCACTGCACTGGACGTCAAGGCTGTTGACTTGCTCGCAGCGCTGATTTCCGAACATATCGCAGGTGGCGGCATGGCGGTGCTGACCAGTCATCAGACCATGCCGATACCCGGCGGAAGGGTCGTGCAGTTATGAATGCCATGTTGGCTATCATCCGGCGTGACCTGCTCATGGTGATGCGACGCAAGAGCGAAGTGCTGACTGCGCTGTTCTTTTTTGTCATCGTCAGTAGCCTGTTTCCACTGGGGATTGGCCCCGAGCCCGCGTTATTGCGAAAGATCGCGCCTGGTGTCTTGTGGGTGGGTGCGCTACTGGCGACCATGCTCGGTTTGCAACGCATGTTTGCGGCCGACCATGCCGATGGGACTCTGGAGCAAATGGCTATTTCACCAACGCCCCTGGTGTTATTGGTAACGGGCAAAATTGCCGCGCACTGGCTGGTCAGCGGACTGCCGTTGGTGCTGATGGCGCCGGTGCTCGGTATTCAGTTCGATTTAGACGCCGGTGCCTTGGGCGTGTTGATGCTGGCGTTGTTGTTGGGCACGCCACTGTTGTCATTGATTGGTTCCATTGGCGCTGCTCTCACATTGGGTGTTCGCGGCGGTGGAGTGCTGCTGAGTTTGCTGGTGCTGCCACTGTATGTGCCGGCATTGATTTTTGGTGCGGGTGCCGTGGAGTCCCACATTGCGGGGTTGGGTGCGGGCGGGCACTTGTCATTATTGGCGGCCATTTTGGTGATGGCCGCATTTTTTGCGCCGTGGGCTGCCACGGCTGCTTTGAGGATTGCATTGGAATGAGTAACCGATTGATCAACTGGTTCAAGTTCGCCAGCCCACATGCCTTCTACCCGTTGGCTGGCAAGATGATCCCCCTCTTTTGGACGCTCGCGGCCCTGTTTGGTGCCGCGGGTTTGTGGCTGAGCTTCTTCGTGGCACCAACTGACGCCACGCAGGGCGAGGGCTACCGCATCATCTTTATCCACGTGCCCACTTCCTGGATGTCCATGTTCATCTATATGGTCATGGCGGGTTGGGCCGCCATGGGGCTGTCACTCAATGCACGTTTGTCGAGCATGATGGCGCAGGCGCTGGCTCCTACGGGTGCCTTGATGGCATTCCTGTCGCTGTGGACCGGGGCCTTCTGGGGAAAGCCCATGTGGGGCACCTGGTGGGTCTGGGATGCCCGGCTGACATCGGAATTAATCCTGTTTTTCTTGTACCTGGGCTTTATGTCGCTGCAAGCATCGATTGACGACCCCCGCCGTGCCGATAAGGCGGGCGCAATCGTGGCTTTGGTCGGCGTGGTGAACGTGCCCATCATCTACTTCTCGGTCAAATGGTGGAACACGCTGCACCAGGGCGCATCGGTATCGATCAACAAGTCACCCTCCATGGCCATGACCATGCTGTGGGGCATGTTGTTAATGGCCTTGTGTTTGTGGATGTATTCGATTGCGGTGGGACTGACCCGGGTGCGAGCGATTATTCTCGAGCGCGAAGCGCATACGGATTGGGTCAAGCAGCTGAAGGAAATCAAAACATGATCTGGAACTCTGTAGGCGACTTTTTTGCCATGGGCGGCTATGGTCTCTATGTGTGGGGCAGCTTTGGCATCTGTGCTTTGGCATTTTTGGTGGAACCTTTACTCATCAACAAGCGTCATAGTGAGATCGTTCGCACACTGCGTCGCCAGGCGGCGGCTGAAAAATTGGAAATGGAAAACAAGTGAAAAGCTGGAAAAAACGTGCCGCCATCATTGGCGGTGGACTGGCCGCTGTCGGTATTGCCGCAGCCCTGGTTTTGAATGCACTCAACAGCAATATTGCGTTGTATGTCACGCCGAGTGATGTATTTGCTGGTAAGGCCCCCAAAATGCAGGCCTTTCGGATTGGAGGTCTGGTCAAGGAAGGGTCTCTTCGGCGCGATAACATCACTGTGCACTTTGTCATGACCGACATGGTGAAAGACATTCCGGTCGCCTACACAGGCATATTGCCCGACCTCTTCAAAGAGGGCAAAGGCGCCGTTGTGCAAGTGAAGGCGAGTGCCAACGGCGAGTACATCGCTACCGAAGTACTGGCCAAACACGACGAAAACTACATGCCCCCCGAAGCCAAAGACGCTTTGGACAAAGCCCAAAAGATGAAAGGCGCCAGCGCACCATGATCCCTGAACTCGGCCATTTCGCCCTTATTCTTGCCTTGTGTGTGTGCCTGGTGCAGGGCATCCTTCCGGTGCTGGGCGCCCACCAGGGCCGACGGGAGTGGACAGCCCTGGCACGCCCGGCTGCCCAAGCATCGTTCCTGATGCTGGCGGCATCATTTGTGGCGCTGGCGTGGAGCTTTTACGTCAACGACTTCTCGGTCCAGTACGTAGCAGCGCATTCCAATGCCCAACTGCCCACACTGTTTCGCTTTGGTGCGGTATGGGGAGGGCACGAGGGGTCCCTGCTGCTGTGGGTATTCATGCTGTCCGCCTGGACGGTTGCAGTCGCTCAGTTCTCCCGCACACTGGACGACACGATGGTGGCGCGCGTTATTGGCGTGCTGGGGTTGGTGACGTCCGGGCTCCTGCTGTTCATCCTGTTTACCTCCAACCCGTTTGACCGCCTGCTCCCCGCAGCAGAAAACGGGCGCGATCTCAACCCGTTGTTGCAAGACCCCGGTTTGATCTTTCACCCGCCCATGCTGTACATGGGTTACGTGGGGTTCGCAGTGGCGTTTGCCTTTGCGATTGCCGCACTGTTGTCCGGGCGGCTTGACGCAGCCTGGGCGCGCTGGTCTCGACCATGGACTACGGCGGCATGGGTCTTCCTGACGTTGGGTATTGCGCTGGGTTCGTGGTGGGCCTATTACGAACTGGGCTGGGGCGGCTGGTGGTTCTGGGACCCGGTTGAAAACGCATCCTTCATGCCTTGGTTGATTGGCACCGCGCTGATCCACTCGCTGGCGGTTACCGAAAAACGCGGCACTTTTAAAAGCTGGACCGTGTTGCTGGCCATTGGCGCATTTTCGCTGTCGCTGCTGGGAACATTCCTGGTGCGCTCGGGCGTGCTGACTTCGGTTCACGCTTTTGCGACCGACCCCCGGCGCGGCATCTTCATTTTGGTGCTGTTGTTTCTGGTGGTGGGGTCATCGCTCCTGCTGTTTGCCTGGCGCGCACCCAAGGTGGCCCTGGGTGGGTCTTTTGCCCTGATGTCGCGTGAGTCATTGCTTCTGACCGGCAATGTGCTGCTGGTCGTGGCCTGCGCGTCTGTGCTGTTGGGCACGCTGTACCCGCTGTTCATTGATGCCCTGAAGCTTGGCAAAATCTCCGTTGGCGCACCGTATTTCAATGCCGTGTTTGTGCCCATCATGGCACCGGTGATGTTTTTGTTGGCCGCCGTGCCGTTGGCCAGATGGAAAAACACCGATGTTAAGGAGATCGCAATCCGGATGTGGATTCCTGGTGCGCTGGCCTTGGTGGCCGGCGCGCTGATTCCGCACCTGATGGGTGGCTGGACGGTGATGACCGCGCTGGGTTCCGCTTTGTCGGTCTGGATTGCCGCGTCCGGTGTCATTCAGGTAGCCCGGCGACTCAAAAGCAGCATTCCGCCCGCATCGTTCTGGGGTATGCATCTGGGGCACTTCGGCATCGCTGTGTTTGCCTTTGGCGTGACCATGGTGGGCGGGTTCCAGGAGGAACAGGACGTGCGCATGGAGCCCGGCGAAACCGTGTCGGTGGGTGGCTACCAGTTCAAGATGATTGGTGTCAAAGACGTAACCGGCCCCAACTACAGCGCGGCGCGCGGCGCGTTTGAGGTAACCCAGGGCGCAGGAGCCGCAAAGATTCTCGAGCCCGAGAAACGCAATTATTTTTCATCCACCATGCCCATGACGGAAGCCGCCATTGATGCCGGCTTTACGCGTGATGTCTATGTCTCATTGGGCGAGCCCCTTGACGGCAAAGCCTGGGCCGTGCGTGTTTACTACAAACCCTTTGTGGACTGGATCTGGGGCGGTTGTCTGCTGATGGCGCTCGGCGGGTTGTTTGCCATGTCAGACCGGCGCTACCGCTTGCGGGTCAAGGAGACTGCTACACCATGAAAGCAAAATTCCTGATCCCTCTGGCCCTCTTCGGTGTGCTGGTGGTGTTTCTTGCAATGGGCCTGGGGTTGGACCCGCGCGAGGTGCCCTCACCCTTGGTGAACAAGCCGGCTCCCGCATTCAAAGTGCCTCAGTTGGAGCAACCTGAATTGCAGTTCGCAGCCGAAGATATGAAGGGTCAGGTCTGGTTGTTCAATGTGTGGGCCTCGTGGTGCGTGGCATGCCGTCAGGAGCATCCCGTGTTGATGCAATTCGCCCGTCAAAAGCTGGTTCCCATTGTTGGACTTGATTACAAAGACCAGCGCAAAGATGCGCTCGGCGTCCTCAAGCGCAGCGGCAACCCGTATGACATCAATGCGTTCGATGCTGACGGCCGCGTGGGCATTGACTATGGCGTTTATGGCGTGCCAGAGAGCTACCTCATCGACAAGGCAGGCATCATTCGCTACAAGCACATTGGGCCGATTACCGCCGAGGCGCTGGAAAAGACCATTATTCCCCTCATCAACGAACTCAAGAAATCGTGAAAACCCTTTACGCAATACTGCTGGTCCTGCTCGCCTGTGGCGGCGCTGTGGCCAAGGACGCGGCCCCTTTGGCCGATGACCCGGTGGTCGAGCAGCGGCTGATTGTCATTTCCGAAGAAATGCGCTGCCTGGTCTGCCAGAACGAATCCCTGGCTGGCTCGCGTTCAGACCTGGCCAATGACTTGCGCCGCGAATTGCGTACCCTGATCAAGCAGGGCAAGACGGACGCGGAAATTCGTGAATTCATGGTCAGCCGCTATGGCGACTTTGTGCTCTACCGTCCCCCCGTCAAGCCCAGTACCTGGCTGCTGTGGCTCGGCCCGTTTGGGCTGATGATCCTGGGTGTGGTGGCCCTGTTCGTGTACCTGCGCCGGCGCAGCGCCGACATTGGCACCAACAACGTATTGACTGATGAAGAACGCAAGCGCGCTAACGCGATGCTCCAGGAAGGCGAAAAATGATTGGATTTTGGGTTGCCGGGGCACTGGCGGTTGTGCTGGTGCTGGCTTTGCTGTTCAGACCGTTCTTGCTGAAGTCTTCAACTGTCAATGTGTCGCGGCGGGAATTGAATGCTGCCATTTACCGCGACCAACTTGCACGGCTGGATCGCGACCGTTCCGAGAACACCCTTGCCGAGACCGACTACGAACAGGCACGGGCCGAATTGCAGCGCCGGGTGATTGACGACACCGCAGAAGCCGATGCGACCTCCACCCTGAAGGCGCCCAAGAAAACCATGTTGGCGGTTGGCTTGGTGTTGCCTATTGCTGCCGTAGCGCTCTACGTGTTGCTTGGCAGCCCCGCGACGCTGCAACCCGGCGGTCCGCAGCCGGCTGCCACTGCGCAGGACATGGATCGTTTGACCGAAGGCCTCGCCAAAAAGCTGGAAAAGGAGCCCGACAATCTGCAAGGCTGGGCCATGCTGGCGCGCTCTTACAAGATGCTGGGGCGCAACATGGAAGCTGAAATGGCTTTTGTGCGCGCAGGCTCTTTCCTGGACAACGACGCCCAGCTGCTCGCCATCTACGCCGACCTCGCTGCCACCAATGCCAATGGCAATTTTGCCGGCAAGCCCACCCAGTTGATCGAAAAAGCACTCAAGGTCGACCCCGAAAACGCGATGGCCCTGTGGCTGGCCGGCACGGCGGCTTTCCGTGGCAACCAGTACGAGTCGGCAATCCGAATCTGGGAGCGTCTGATTCAGCAAGTGGACCCGGAGTCGGAAGATGGGCGCATGCTGCAAGAGTCCATCAGCGCGGCCTACACCGCAATTGGAAAGACAGCCCCTAAAGCTGCGCTGAAAGCACCGGCCAAAGGGCCTGTGGTATCCGGTGCCGACGCGGGCGGCGTGCAACCGAAGGTCAGTGCTGCAACCAGCGTCAGCGGTCAAGTGGAATTGGACGCTGCACTAAAAAGCAAGGCTGGCCCGAATGACACCGTCATGGTGATCGCCCGTGGGCCGGGTTCGCGCATGCCGGTCGCCGTAGTGCGTGCCAATGTGTCCGAGTTGCCGCTGAAGTTCACGCTCGACGACTCGCTGGCGATGAGCCCGCAGGCACGCATTTCCATGTCCAGCCAGGTCGAGGTCGAAGCCCGCATCTCCAAATCCGGCATGGCGCAACCCGAGTCGGGCGACCTGATTTCGACCGTGCAAACTGTCAAATTGGGTGCCAGCGGCATCAAGCTCCAGGTCAACAAGGTCAGACCTTAAGCCTTAAGCCCCATGCCGGTTCACCTGCAAACAGCGCGCTTCGTGTCAGGTCTATTGCTGGCAGTAACCTGCCAGTGGTCACTTGCCGGAACGCCTGGCGAAGTGGCAGTCGGCAGCGTGCTGCGCGAGGCATCGATGCAGGGGATCTCCGCCCCGTCGCGGCGGCTGTCAGATTTTCGTGGCAAGCCTCTGGTCATCAATGTGTGGGCCAGCTGGTGCAGCCCTTGTCGGCAAGAGATGGGCTCGCTGGAGCGCCTGTCGCGCCGGTTTGGCGGTAAGCAGCTGAACGTGATCGGCATCTCGACCGATGACTACCGTGACCGGGCCCAAGCCTTCGTCCAGCAGTCCAACATCACCTTCAGCAACTTCATTGACCATGAGCTGTTTCTGGAAAACATGCTTGGAGCAAATCGCCTGCCATTGACCCTGCTGATCGATGCGCAAGGTCGTGTGCAGGGCAAGTATTACGGTGCACAAGAGTGGGACAGCCCGCAGTCCCTGGCGCTCATTGCCAAGACTTTGAAGATTGCACTGTAGCCCTTCGGCACACCCCCCATTTGCAGGGTGACGGATGTGCGAAAATACGCGCTGTAACATTTTTCAGCAGATGCGGCTGTAGCTCAGTGGATAGAGTATTGGCCTCCGAAGCCAAGGGTCGTGGGTTCGATCCCCGCCAGCCGCACCAACCGACCGTTTTAGAACGTGTCAGGACACCTCAAAACCCGCACTCTTCATTGAGGAAGCGGGTTTTTTATTGCCTCACGGGGTGTCACGCGGTACGATGCCATTACAGTGCAGATTTTGCTAATGCCGTACCCGACTACACCTGCATACTGTCCACTGACGGATACTCGACTTACAGGCCGAAACGGCCTGTAAGCCAGCGTGCCTCTGGCTTAGTTAGGGCTGTGATGTTTCCTTTGTTAGCCAAACCCAGTGCGAAGAGTAAACTTTGTGCCATGTCAGCAAGCCCAGAGGTTCCAACATGAACGCAATTCTTTCCCCATTGGTCTCGGAATTTGAGACGGAAGAGCAAGCGACCCGATATGCGGCATGGGTCAAGACGAAGGTGCAGGCGAGTCTGGACGATCCGCGTCCCGGCATTCCGCATGATCAGGTGATGGCCGAAATGGAGGCAATCATTGTTGAAGCCGAAAGTCGCCACAGCGCCCAGAAATGACGTTGCCGATTATTTGGCGTGCCAGTGCGCGCAGCGACTTGGCGGCGATCATCCGCTACGTGGCAAACGTCAAATGCGTGAAATCGTGGCGCACCCGAACTACATCGTTTATTACCGGGTCACCGCGTCTTGCATTGAGGTGGTGAATGTGATTCACACCCGGCGTGAGTTCCCGGAGCAAGAATGATGGGTAACTGCGGCACCTTGGAATTTGATGGTACTTTTGCTGGTATCTGACAAATCAAGGAACTTGACAACAAGCATTCATGCGGGCTACAGCCTGATCTGTGGTCCCCGCCAGCGACCGTTTTTTAACGTGTCAGAACACCTCAAAACCCGCACTCTTCATTGGAGAAGCGGGTTTTTTCTTGATCCAATCCCCGCCACGCAATGCCACACGATATAGGGCGCCACTACTAATCGTTACTAATTTTCGGCAAAAAATGGCACAAACTAGCCGTTCAGTTGATAATTGCTGCACTGCAACATTTTTCACAAAGGCAATCACATGTTCAAAAATACTCCGTTCGAAGCAATTGCAAAAACCATGTCGGAATCGGCACCAAAGTTCAATGCAACTGCTGTGCAAGACGCTATCAAGCCAGCACAGGACAACCTGAAAGCCTGGGCTGATCTGGCACAAAGCCAGGCCAAGGAAGCGCAAGCTGTTTTGACTGAGACCGTCGAGTCGATCAAGGGAATCACGGACCCACAGGCTGCTTTTGAAGTCATGAAGGCTTCGGCAGAAGCAGGTATGGCCATGTTTGCCAAAAACCTGAAGGAAGCTACCTCGTTGAGCGTTGGTCAGTTCCACACCACAGTTGATGCGATGGAAAAAGCGCACCCAGCACCTGAGGCATTCGCTTCGGTTGGCAAAAATCTGAAAGCTGCTGCCTCTACCGCAGAAAGTGCCCTCGACACCGCATTGGAAAAAGGCGCATCGATGGCCAACTCCATGGCACCAGCAGCCAAGGCCAAAAAAGCCCGCTAAAAGTCGAGCAAGATCGGCCGATCACGGTTGGCTGATGCTTGGGTCACAGTCATGAACCGCGGGCACACGCCACTGGAGCAGTTGCTCCACCTCTTCAGGCTCGAATCCATCGAGCCTGACCTTTTTGTGGGCCAAAGCCTGGATCTGGGTTTCCGCAACCTGTTTGGCGGGCACATTCTGGGGCAGGCACTGGTCGCCGCCGGAAACACTTGTGAAGAGCGCAGCGCCCACTCACTGCATGCTTACTTCATCCGTGGCGGGGATCCGCTGGCCCCCATCCACTACCAGGTCGAACGCGTTCGCGATGGTGGCACATTCAGCGTTCGCAGGGTGGTGGCGTCCCAGGGTGAAAAGCCCATACTGATTTTGTCGTCATCCTTTCAGGCGGATGAAGAAGGATTCGAGCACCAGGCCGCCATGCCAGATGTGCCACCACCCGAGTCGCTGGCCCCTATGGTCAAGAGTGACCCACTGGATCCTCAACTGATCGGCACGCAGGC
>JAIPDC010000151.1 GCA_021737865.1 Rhodoferax sp. | reverse complement strand
CTGCAGTCTGGCGTATCTGCGCCGGGCGGACTGGTCAATTTCGTCACCAAGACGCCGCAGCGTGATGCATTCACCACTGCATCCGTCGGCGCGGACGGCCATGGCGGCAGCAAGGTGCACCTGGACAGCAACACGGTATGGGGTGCCGTGGGTGTGCGCGTCAACCTGGCCGCAGAGGACCTGCGTACACAGTTCGACCGTGCGGACGGCAAGCGCGAGTTCGCCAGCATCGCCTTGTCCACCTTGGCTGCACCTGGCACAAAACTCTCGGCAGACCTGGAATACCACCACAAGAAGCAGCCCTCGGTCCCCGGCCTAGGCCTGCTCGACGCCGATGGCGACGGTGTGGGCGACACGCTACCTGCCAGCAACTACTCGCGCCTGAACCTGAACAACCAGAGCTGGTCGCTGCCATTTGAGGCCACCAGCACCCATGCGCAGTTCGCCATCGACCACCAGGTCACCGCCAACTGGCAAGCCCACCTGGGCCTGGGCACACAACGCGCCGTAGTGCACGACCGACTGGCCTTTCCGGATGGCTGCAGCAACGCGACCAACTATGTCTACCCCGGCCTGTGCGCCAATGGCGATGTCGATATCTACGACTACCGCAGCGAGGGCGAAGAACGCAGCACCTGGGCGTGGGACGCCAAGCTGCAAGGCAAGCTTGCCGCCCTGGGTGTGCAGCACCGCATTGCCCTGGGCTTGAGCGGACGCAGCATACGAACCGACCTTGCACCTAAACAGGCCTACAACTATGTGGGGTCCACCAACATCGACAAGCCTGTGGCGCTGCCCGGCGATGGAACACCGCTGGACCTCAACACCAACAGCCGTGAACGCGCCGTGGACGCGTCAGCATCGCTGGTGAGCAACCTGAGCAGCAGCGTGCAGAGCTTTGTCGGCTTTCGCACCTCACAACTCAACCGCAGCAGCGAGCGCAACGACGGCTCACGCGCCATTGCATTCGACCAGACCGTGACCACCCCGTGGGCGGGCCTGTCATGGTCGCCATTGGCCAGCACCATGCTCTATGCCTCCTGGGGCGAGGGCGCCGAATTGGAAGCGGTGCCCAATCGCCCCACGAAGTTCGTCAACGCCGGTCAAGTGTTGCCGGCACTCAAGAGTGAACAGACCGAAGTGGGCATAAAGTGGCAGCCTAACCCACGCGTCTTGGTGTCCGCAGCGGCCTTCAGCATCGCCAAGCCCTATGCCGACGACCAGCCCACGGCCAGCGGCATACCGCTGCGCGTAGCTGGCGGTAAAGCCGCACGCCACCGAGGGCTGGAGCTGGCAGCTGTGGGGCAGATGGATGCCCAACTCTCACTGCAAGCCAGCTTGACAATCATCGACGCGAAGTACACCGCAGCGGTTGACCCGAGTTTGGTGGGCCAGTGGGTGACCAACGTGCCCAAGACCAAGGCCTCCTTGTTTGCCGATTACAAGATCGCCACCCTGCCCGGCCTCTCGCTCAGTGGCTTGCTGACGGCCGACAGCGGCAAGACGGTGACGGCTGACGGTTCTGTGGCGCTGCCTTCCGCCTGGCAACTCGATGCCGGCCTGCGCTACCAGAACCGCGTCGTCGGCAAGGTTACGCAGTGGAACTTGAACGTGGAGAACCTGACGGATCGCAGCTACTGGCGCGAGGCCCCGACGCAGTACTGGGGCGGCACCTACCTGTTCCCATCGACACCGCGCACCGTGCGGGGGCGGGTGACAGTTGAATTCTGAGCCCCGCCTCATCTGCCTGATCGGCGCCGAGTGCACGGGCAAGACCACCCTGGCACAGGGTTTGGCCCATCGGATGGGCGGACTGTGGGTGCCCGAGCACTTGCGCCGTTTTACCGAACAGCATGGCCGCACGCCAAACCGCCACGAGCAGTTGTCGATCCTGGACGAGCAGGTGCTCCAGGAGGCGGCTGCATTGGCAGCTGCCCACAGACAACCCTGCACATGGGTGTTCTGCGACACCGCACCGCTGCTCACCGCCATTTACAGCGACTGTGTTTTTGCGGACGCGTCTCTGTACCCGCAAGCGCACAGCCTGCATGCCCGCTACGCATTGACGCTGCTGCTGGAGCCCGACATTCCCTGGGTGGCTGACGGCTTGCAGCGCGATGGAATTTCCCAGCGCGCCACCGTTCACGCGCTGATAGATCGTGCGCTGGCGGAACAGGCATGGCCGTTTGTCTGCATTAGCGGATCAAAAGAAGATCGCCTGCTGGCTGCTGAACGGGCCGTGCTTTCGGTGGCAGTCTGAGGTCGGTCAGCGCGGGTGACGGCGGCGACAAGGCGTCAGAGGTTATGTTGTGGTCGATGCCGACAGAGCACACGCCATAATATGTTGAAACGACTATACGAGGAGATAGATATGAAACGCAGCACCTTGTTTGCGGCACTGGCCATGGTGAGCATCTGTTCGACGGCGTACGCCCAGCAGAAAGATGAAGTGCTGTTTGCTGCAGCCCAGGCGGCGCAGCCTGCGGTCATTGAAACCCTGCAGAAGCTGGTGCTGATGGAATCCGGCTCAGCCAATCTGGCAGGTATCTCCAGAGTAGCCGATTTTGCCGAGGCCCGCCTCAAGGCCCTGGGCGCACGCACCGAACGCATCAAGACTGCCGAAAGCGAACGTGTCATGGTCAAAGGCGTGTTTACCGGAACCGGGCAACTCACGGCATTGCTGATTGCGCACATGGACACGGTGTATGCCGATGGCATTCTTGCAACAGAACCGTACCGGCAGGACGGCAACCGCCTCTACGGCCCCGGCATTGCGGACGACAAAGGCGGCATTGCCGTCGTATTGCATTCGTTGGCCCTGCTCAACCAGGTGGGATGGCGAGACTACGCCACCATCACCGTACTTTTTAATGCGGACGAAGAAATTGGGTCCG
This sequence comes from Rhodoferax sp., assembly GCA_021737865.1. Lineage (GTDB taxonomy): Bacteria > Pseudomonadota > Gammaproteobacteria > Burkholderiales > Burkholderiaceae_C > Allorhodoferax. The sequence continues at coordinate 6,520 of JAIPDC010000151.1, read as the reverse complement.
TAAGTTCTGGCGAAACTCTAGCTGCTTTGGGCGCTGTGCACGACGTGGTGCTGTCATACGAGCCTTCGCCAGCAAAAGCCATGGCCAAAGTGGAAGCAGTGCTGCTCGGTGCCGCGGGCACCGCGACTGCAACCATGGAAGTCAAGGGGCGCGCCTCCCACGCGGGTGCCGCACCCGAGCAAGGACGCAATGCGCTGATAGAACTGTCGCACCAGTTGCTGGCCACGCAGGACATTGCCAAAGACATTCCCGGCGCGCAACTGAACTGGACCTATTCACAAGGTGGCCTGGTACGCAACCAGATACCCGAGCGCGCTCATGCGTTTGCCGATGTGCGTCTGCTACAACCCGGTGCTGCCGAGAAATTGCGTGCTGCGCTGGAGTCAAAAATCAAAGAAAGTAAGCGAGTGCCGGATACCGAAGTAACGGTCAAGCTCGACATTGGGCGCCCGCCCTACCTAGCAGGTGAGCGAGGCTTGGCGTTGGCCAAGCGCGCACAGGCTATTTATGCGGAACTTGATGGTCGCAAACTGCAGTTCATCCCCTCAACTGGTGGTGGCACGGATGCTGGCTTTGCCGGAAGTTCTGGAAAGCCCGCAGTATTGGAGAGCCTCGGGCTGGCAGGGTGGGGTTATCACGCCAAGAACGAGTACATAGAGATTGACTCTATCGTCCCGCGCATCTACCTCACCTCTCGTATCCTGCAGGACTTGGCCAAGACCCCTGCCAGGTAGGAATTTTCAGTCCTGACTTTCTCACCTTGCATGAAGCCGTTGCGTCGTTGGCCTATAGTTCGGTCCCAAGGTCATGAAACTCACTGAGCTTTACCGTCAACGCCACAAAGCCCTGGAGCGCTACGTTCGTCGCTTGCTGGGCAACGGGGATGACGCTGCAGATGTCTCACAAGAAGCCTTTCTGCGGGCATATGCTGCCGAATTGGGACATGCCACACCCATGAGTGAAGCATTGCTTTACACCGTAGCCCGTAATCTGGCGTTGACCGAGCTGCGAAAGCGTACTTACCGGGCCACCGATGCCATGGAGGATATGTCCGATCTGCAGTTGCATGACCCCCGTGGTAACCCGGAAGCCGATCTGGAGCGGCAGCAAATGATTGCCGCCATCGAAATGGCGATGTCCCGTATGGCACCCAAGTGCCTTGAGGTTTTCCGGCTGCGCAAAATTGAGGATGCCTCCCATGCATCGATTGCGAAGCAACTCGACATCTCAACGAAGACGGTAGAGCGCCACATGACACGTGCGCTACAGCTCTGTCACGAATCGCTGCTAGAAAAGACTGCCAAAACGAGTACGCGATCTTTGGCGGTGACGGGCGGGAGGCAACGGGAATGACCAATAACGTCATTTCCTGGCAGCGAGGGAACGCCTCGGCATTGCAGGCGCAGGAGTGGGTGGTCCGCATTGATTCAGGTCGTCTGACAGCGCAGGAGCGTCAAGACCTGCAAGCATGGTTGGCCGAGGACCCGGCCCATGCAAAGTTGCTCGATACCCATGCGCTGTTGTGGTGCGAATCTGCGCGGGCAAAGTTTCCACCGATTGCGTCGGGTTCCGTCCATCCGGTTAAACCCAAGGGGCAGTCCTTTACAGCAGGCATGGGGGGGCCCGCACACACATGGTTGCACGGTACAAAATCATGGTGCCTGGCTGGCCTGCTGGCGCTTGGTATGGCCTTCGTGTTTTGGGGCACGCCGATACGCGGTCTCGTTGATTCCCCGGGCGCGCCGCGCGACTTGCCAAAGTCTATAACGACAGATATCGGTCGACATTTGGAGGTTCCGCTGGCTGATGGATCGCTTGTCCACTTGAACACAGCCTCCAGCATTCAAGTGGCATACAGCAAGGAGCGCCGCCGTGTGGTGCTGGACAAGGGAGAGGGGCTCTTTGATGTGGCAAAAGATGCCCAACGCCCCTTTGATGTCGTGGCTGGAACCACCACCGTACGTGCCATCGGCACACGTTTTTCAGTGCTCCGGTTGCCAGACGGCCGCACAGACGTCACCGTCTTTGAAGGGGTTGTCGAGATATTGAAAGGGCAAACCGCGGGTACTGAGCAGCCCCTTCGGCTGGGTGCAGGGCAAACGGTGACAGCACAGGCCGACAAAATAGTCTTGCAGCAACTTGCCAGGCCCGCCTTGGAGAACAAGTTGGCCTGGCGGGAAGATCGCATCATCTTCGACAGCGTTTCGTTGGGAGAAGCGATTGCGCAGGTTAATCGGTATTCACCGGTCCCGCTGCGTATTATGGAACCGCAACTGATGGATCTGCGTGTCTCCGGAGCATTTTCAACCGCAGACGTTCCGGTCTTCGTTCGCAGTCTGGAGCAGGGTTTCGGATTGCATGTTGAACGCACCACCGAGGCGTATTCCATTTCCAAAGCCAGCGCGCAATAACACGGTCTGTAGACATGCAAGGGTTTCCCCTGTGGGGGGCGCAAGCGACTGGCGCGTCATACCAGGGACGCCGCTTCGAAAGCGGTGCTCGCTCAATCATTCATAACGAGGAGTCCCGGATGCTGCCACCCCCAAAATTCTTGCGCCCTGTATCGCTCGCAGCTGCACTCTTGTGCGCAAGTTTGTCAATCATGCCAACTGCACACGCACAAGCAGCCCCTCCGAGTTTGGCCTTTGAGATACCCGCACAATCAGCGGAACAAGCGTTGAAGCGGTTTACGGAAGTCACAAAATTCCAGTTGATCTACGCACCTGAAGTCGTGCGAGGATTTGTGACCAAGCCCGTTTCGGGGACGATGTCTCCCCGTGAAGCTTTGACGCGCATGCTGGACGGTGCCCCACTTGTCATCGTGGATACCGGTAGTAACGCAGTCACCCTTCGCCCCACGGCGGCCGCAGCAACAAACAAAACCGGCAATGAAGTCGCTGCGGCACAGTCTCCTGAGAGCAATTCATTGCAAGTGGTCACGGTCACCGGCATACGCAAGGGGATTGAGGATGCGATCTCGGTGAAGAAGAATTCGGACAGTATTGTTGAGGCAGTGTCCGCAGAGGACATCGGCAAATTACCCGACGTCAGCATTGCGGAGTCCATTGGTCGTTTGCCAGGCTTGGCAGCGCAGCGGGTGGCAGGGCGGGCTCAGACCATCAGCATTCGGGGTCTGTCACCCGACTTTGCAACAACCTTGCTCAATGGGCGCGAGCAGGTCAGCATTGGAGACAACCGCAGTGTGGAGTTCGATCAGTATCCGTCCGAGCTGATGAGTGGTGTCACCGTTTATAAAACACCGGATGCGGGATTGATAGGCCAGGGATTGTCCGGAACGATTGATATGCAAACTGTCCGGCCTTTGGCATTCAAGGGCCGCACTATCACCGTCAATGCAAGGGGCGAAGCCAACTCGCTGACCGCCATCGCGGATGCCAAGACGACAGGCAAACGATTGAGCGCCAGTTACATTGACCAGTTTGCGGACGGTACGGTTGGCATTGCTCTGGGGTTCTCCCACCTGGACTCCCCGATTCTCTCCAATCAAACATCTTTGTACGTTCCATGGTCTACGACAGCGCGTCCAGGACTCGCTGCGGGGGTCGCCTCAACCGGTGGCATCGTTTCGACGGCACGCGGTGGCGCCAACACCCGCGATGGCCTGATGGCCACAGTCGAGTGGAAACCCAGTAGCACTTGGACCAGCGTGCTGGATGCCTATGCATCGAAGTTTATTCAAACCCAAACCGATCACACCCTGGAAGTTCCATTGGCTGTGAGTGCTGCCTACGCCCCCGCGTTCAAATACACAGCCACGACAGTCAACGACAACAATGTACTAACCGGTGGTTCCATCTCCGGCGTCTCTCCCCTCATTCGCGGCATCTATGCCAACCGGGAAGACACCATCAAAGCACTCGGGTGGAACAACAAGATCAAGTTCGGTAGCTGGTCACTGCTTGCCGATGTCAACTACTCCAGAGCGCAGCGCGATGAGCAAACGTTGGAAAGCAACGCCATGCTGCGCGATGCAACAGGAAAGTTGCTATTCGACACGCTGAATTTGAATTGGGTCGCCGGTGGAAATCCCACTATTGCACCTACCCAAAATTTTGCTGATCCCAACAAAATTTTTATCGGCACCACCCGGTTTGGTGCAGGTTACGGGACCGTGACCCACGTGGAAGACCAGCTCAAAGGCTTCAAGCTGGTTGCCACTGCACCTGTCCCCGCTTTCCTGTCGGAGCTATTTAGTGATGTTGATTTAGGGCTAAATTACTCCTCACGTACCAAGAGCAAGACCCAGCCCTCGGGGTCTATCACCGCAAAATCGAGTGTTGTCGGTGGCATTTCTACGATCTCCAGCGACCTGCTGGGGAACCCGGTGGACATGGGCTTCTCCGGGTCTGGCGCCATTGCCAGCTGGGACGTTCCCGGTGTCACAGCGAAGTACATGAACTTTGCTCCATCGATCAACGCTGGGTCGTTTCAGGCGGGCTCGGTATGGGAAGTGAGCGAGAAGATTGCAACCGCCTTTGTCAAGGCAAATATTGAGGCCCAATGGGGTTCGGTCAGCGTGCGTGGCAATACAGGTGTCCAGATTCAATCCAGCGACCAGTCGTCCAGCACCCGCGTTTGGGATTCCACTGCCTCCGCGGGGAATAACTTCAAGCCGTTTACGGATGGCGCAACCTATACCGACGTACTCCCAAGCATCAATCTGGTAATGGGCTTGCCAGATGACCAAACCCTGCGTATGGGACTGGCACAGCAGTTGGCGCGTCCCCGCGTTGATCAATTGGGTGCTGGTCAAACCTTCTCCGTCAATGCATCTACTCTGGCACCCAGCGGTAGCGGCGGCAATGCCAAGCTTGACCCATGGCGCGCCAATGCGTTTGACATATCCTATGAAAAATACTTTGCCAAGAAGGGTTACGTTGCAGCTGCGGCCTACTACAAAAAGCTCACCAGCTACATCTACCAACTTACACAAACGGACCATGATTTTTCGGGTCTGACGGCCGGCACCACGGCGGCCACTTCGATCGGCAACTACACATCACCGTTCAATGGGCAAGGCGGGGCGCTAAACGGCTTGGAACTTACTGCATCGGTCCCCCTGAATATGGTCGCTGCCGGACTTGATGGTTTTGGTCTTATCGCCAGCACATCGATCACCAACAGTGAAATAACGATACAGGACCCCAGCAGCAATATCGGCAGCAATTTGCCGCTTCCCGGAATGTCGAAGAACGTGAGCAATCTCACCTTTTACTATGAGAAAGACGGATTCTCCAGCCGTATCAGCCAGCGCAAACGCTCCGACTTTGTGGGTGAAATTACCGGTTTCGGGGCTGCGCGTACGCTGCGCTACGTCAAGGGAGAGAGTGTGGTGGACCTACAGTTTGGCTACAACTTCACCCAAGGCAGTTTGAAAGGTTTGAGCTTAATATTGCAGGCCAACAATCTCACGGATACTGCTTATGAAACGTATTCCGATACCACCGACAAGCAATTGGACTACGCCAAGTATGGCCGGACCGTCTTGCTGGGTGCGAATTACAAGTTCTAAAGACTAAAGCCCGTCCGCCTGATTGCTGTCATTCAATAGGAATATGAACCATGCATTCTCCGCAGTCCCGAATTTCTCGCACCCTGTTGGGGTTGGCAGCGCTTATGCTATCCACAGGATGGATGGGTAGCGCAGCCTTTGCCGCCGATTTTGTTTCGACCAAACCTGCGGCACGCGTTGAACACTGGCAACGCCGCGAAGCAGAAATTAACGCCTACATCAGGGAATCCAAGGACCTGAAAAGCGTCAAGCTCCTGTTCGTGGGTGATTCCATTACCGACTTTTGGCTGTTCGACGACAACCCCTGGGTCAGTGGCCAGAAGTATGGGCGACCGGTCTGGGATGAATCCTTTGGAAAGCCAAACTCGGAAAACTTTGGATTCAATATCGGAATTTCTGGTGACCGCATTGAACATGTCCTGTATCGCATCCTGCCAAAAGCAGGTGGCGGACTCGGTCAACTGGATTCGCCCGACTTGAATCCGGAATTCATCGTGGCACTGATTGGCATAAACAACACCTGGGCAGCAGAGACGCCAGTGGGCGACAGCGTCTTTGAGGGCGTTCGGGTCGTGCTGGGTGCCCTGCATGAACGCAAGCCCAAGGCACGCATCATCTTGCAGACGCTGTTACCCACCAACGACGAGATCAAAAACCGCGATGTGGTGCGCCCCGTCAACCAGCGCTTGCGACAGCTGGTTTCCAGTCCACCGTTTTCTGGTTTCATTTCTTTGCTGGATTTGTATCCTTCCTTTGTGGATGCCTCAGGCATGCAGGTGTCCAGTTACTTCACCGATGGTTTGCATCCCAATGTGAACGGGTACCGAGTGTGGCGTGACCGGCTTGTACCCTTCTTGCAGCAGACGCGCAAATCACCGCCCGCCGAGAAATTGCCATGAGATTCCGAAATTTACTGGGAGTCCTGATGGTGCTAGCCGCTTCGTGGGCTCACACCGCGCCTCTGGGGTCCGCTACGCAACCCGTGGT
>JAIPDC010000150.1 GCA_021737865.1 Rhodoferax sp. | reverse complement strand
TCCGGTGACAAGGCGCTCAACCGGGCGATCCAGCTTGCCCTGAATAAGCTGGTCGAAAACTACAAGAAGCATGAAGACGAGGATTAGCGGCTTGCGTCGGGCGGGATTTTGAATCGTTCGCGTAATGAATTTTTTAACATTTAAACAAAGGGACTACCAATGAATCACATGAGACAGAGCCTGGTGGGCCGGTGCCTGAATTTTTTTGCAGTAATGGCATTTCTGGTGCTGCAGGTCCCGGGTGCGGCGTTTGCGGACACCACCGCAGGTGAATCAGAGGCGCGTCAAGCGATAACGACAGCGCCACTTGCCAAAGACGATGCCGCCAGCAAAGCGACCAAGGAGTCTGCGACAGCGCAAGCAACTGCGGAGCAGTCAGAGCCAGGTATCGCTGCCTCCCTGGGCAAGAGCTTTCGCTCTTTCATGGATAAGCTGACCGGCAAAAGCGCGCAGAGCAGCGAAAGCAGCCCGAGTGGCCAGAGCGGACAAAGCAGCCAGGCCGGCACCAAGGTGACGCATGACGCCCTCAAGTTTTTCGTTCCCGAAAAGCGCATCCGCCTCGATGCTGCGGTGACTGACTCCAAAGGCGTGACGATGGTGCGGGCCTATTTCAAGGGCAAGACACAGGCTGACTATGTATTCGTGCCCATGGAGGCGCAACAGACCGCCAAGGACAGCTATGTCGCCAATCTGCCGGCGATGGCCAAATCAAACACCGAGATCCAATACCTGTTTCTGGTAGTCAACGGTGCCAACGAAGTGCTCAAGACCGAGTCCTTTGTAGTGAAGGCGAAGGACTCTACAGAAGTGCCGAGTTGGCAGATGGTCAGTGACGATGGATCAGTGAAGTTGTTCACAGAAGTGCCGGATGCTCCGGCAGTGGCTGCTTCATTTTCGGACTCAGTATCGCTCAACGTGGTCGAGTCGGGGGCACGTTTTGGATTGGTGGCCCAGCTTTATGGAACCTCGGGTTCTGCCACAGCGAGCGGAGCCGCTGCTGGTGCAACTAACGCTGGCACCACTGCGGTGGCTACCGCAGGAATGAGTACCGTGACGATCGCAGCTGCAGCGGCCGGTCTCGTCGGTGTTGCTGCTGCGGGTGGTGGTGGTGGGAGTGCAGCTCCAGCTGCCGCGGTCACTCCTATTGCCCCGCTAGCGCCGGTTGTTCCGGTTGCGCCTGCACCTGCTATTTGTTCGACCCAATTTGGTAGCGGCAGCGGTTCCAATACCCAAACCTTGGACTTCGGTAATCTGGCCTTACCGATCAAATTTCAGATCAGTATGGCGCCGTATTCGATGCCAGACAGATTCAGGATTACCCATGATGGACAGGAAATTTACAATTCTGGTTTTATAGCCAGCAGCGATTGGCCTACGGGCCTGAACGGATGGGGAATTATTAACACTGGGGCAACAAATCTAGTATCTCAGCAACTGAGCATAAGTGTCGGTTCGAAGCAAATTACCGTGCTGGTTGAACAACCCTTGCCTGGGGGCACTGTCGGAAGCGGTTCCTCCGTCTGGGATTACTCGATCATCTGCAACTGACGCTATGCGGCAGAACCGCCACCGAGCACGGGCGCGGGACGGCACCGTCGAAATCATTGCCATCGCTTCTAGTGGGCGTTTTAAAATCGCCTGGAGCTGCATCGCTTTGGTGGCGCCTGTTATCTTTCTCGCATCAGCCTATGCCATTGAGCGCCACGCAGTGCGCACCCTCACCCTGGAAGACGCAGTACGCATCGCGCTGGCTGGCAATTCCAGGCTGGTGGCTGCGCATTTAAACCTGGAGGGTGAGCAAGAGGGGCTGGAGGCTGCCCGTTCTGACTTCGACCTGAAGCTGGTGCCAACACTGCGGCTAGGAAAGATTGGCGACAACACCCTGTCGTCTGGCACGATAGGTGCCAACAACAGTCTGGGCGCTCAATTGAGCAAGAGGTTTGAGACCGGTACCACCATCGCCATTGGTCCTTCCTGGAATCAGTCAGGCGGCAGCGCCAACACCACCCTTAATTTGAGTGTCCAGCAACCTCTCTTCAAAGGGTTCGACGGGGAGGTGGCGCTCAGTGGCGTACGCGCCGCTCAGTTCTCACTGGCCACATCGCAGCGCAGCTTTGAGCAGGCGAGGGTCATTGTTGCCCTCGACACGATAAGCGCCTATTACCAGTTGATTCGCGATCAGGAAATGTTGCGGCTGGCCCAGTCGTTGGCGGAACGTCTGCAGAGACAAGCCATGGTGGCGCAGAGCAAAGAGCGTGTCGGCACCGCGAATCCGATGGACACCTACCGCGCAGAGATTGTCCTGAAGGATGCTGAGGCCGCCGCCAATCAGGCGCGTAATGCCGTTGCTGCGTCTGGCGACCGGCTTAAGCTGTTGCTCGAACTTGAACTCCACACCGGACTGCGACTCGTGGCGCCATCGACACCACAGCTGGATGATCTCGACTATGAGGCTCAGGCACTCGTGGGGCGCGCCGAGTTGTTGCAATTGCAGGCCGAGATCGACGAGGCCGAACGTGGCCTGCGAGTGGCCGGGAATGACCTTTTGCCGGATGTGAGTCTGCAGGTCAACTATGGGCAGGCGACTTCGAATGATCCATTTCTGAATCAATACCTGCCGACAACGCAAAAGCAGTGGAGCGTTTATCTGACCGCATCGTCGGACATCTTGCGCAGCGCACAAAGGACCACCTATCGCCGCGCCGAGTTGCGGCTGAAGTCGTTGCGCCTGAATATCGAAAGCAAGGGCGCCGAGCTGCGCCGACAGGTACGCCAGCAAATCGCGCTGTTGACGGAGGCGAAGCAGCGCATCACCTTGCGCCGACAGCAGATCAAGCAGGCCGAGAGCAAATTGGCGCTGGCCGAAGTCAAGTTCTCCCACGACATGGCGGACAATTTTTCACTGTTGGAAGCGGAGTCAGAATTACAGCGGTCGCGCTTGAACCTGCTGGCAACCGAGGCTGAGTACGCGGTCGGGGTGTACAACTTGAAGGCCATCGCCGGGCGCTTGCTCGACGGGTTTACGCGCTCATCCGATCTGCGCAAGGAATGACATGAACCTGACCCTGACCCGAAAAACGAGCGTCGCGATTGGCCTCATCACTGCCTTGGCAGTGATCGTCGCCTGGGCGGTACTTCGTCAACGTGAACTGCCTGGGGAGCAGAGTCTGGTTGCGGTAGAAAAGGGCAGCTTCGAGATCCGCGTGGACACCATTGGCGTGCTCGACGCAGGACGCGGCTTTCAGGTGGCTTCCCAAATGCGTGGCGACCGTGGCAAGATCATTCAGCTGGTTGAGGATGGCGCGCGCGTTGCGGCAAACGATGTGCTGCTGCGTTTCGAGCCTTCGCCGTTCGAGGCAGACATTCTGCGCCTGACCGGCGAGCTGACGAGCCGCACAGCGGTCGTCGAGTCGATGGGGCAGAGTCTTGAAGTCGAAAAGTCGCAAGCAGAAAAGACTGTCACCCACGCGCAGTTCGAGTTGAAGCTGAAGAAGCAGGACTATCAACGCTACCTCGCCTACATCAGCGACCTGCAGGGGTTGAAGAAGAAAGGGCACCAGGTCGACAGCGAGATCATCCAGGCGCAGCGTAAGGCCGAGCAGATGTTCACTGAGCTGCAAAAGCTCGAATCCGATCTGGCGCGCCAGGAGCGGGAAGTGGTGTTCAAGGTGGCGCACGTCATGGCCGATTTGAACAAGGCGCAGAGCGAGGCCGACACCGCCCGCGAAACCCTGACCCAGGCGCGAGCGGACATGGCCAGAACAGAGGTGCGCGCGCCAAGCGCTGGTTTCGTTGTGCTCAACGAGTGGTATCAGGGTAACCAGAAGCGTAAGCCACGGGCTGGCGACACCGTGTTCCAAGGCCAGCCATTGCTTTACTTGCCCGATCTGTCGTCGATGCTGGTGAAAAGTCAGCTGCGCGAGGAGGACCTGCACAAGATCAAGATGGGTCAAGCAGCCAGCGTGCGTGTCGATGCTTACCCGGATGCCAGCTTTCAGGGGGAGGTCGACAACATCGGTGTTCTCGCTGTCGATGCGGCGGAAGCCGGCAGCATCGGCAAGCACTTTCAATATACCGTGAAGTTGAAGGGCACTGACGAGCGCTTGCGCCCCGGCATGACGGCCCGCGTCAGCATCATTGCCGACCAGGTCCGAGACGTTTTGAGGATTCCGGTGGCGGCATTGTTTCAGGACGACAAGCGACGCTACTGTTATGTGCGCGTGGCTGGCAAGCTCGATGTGATAGCGGTCAAGGTCGGACGCAGCAACGAGGACTGGGTCGAAATTCTCGAAGGTCTGGCCATTGGCCAGCAAGTCAGTCTGCTGAGGCCCTGAGCATGGCTGCTCTGATCTCGGTCGAACGGATGGCCAAATCCTACAGTCGAGGTGGGCAGCCACTGGAGATTCTGTGCGACCTCGATTTTCAGGTTGAACGCGGAGAATTTTCCGCCATCATGGGTGCCTCCGGTTCCGGCAAGTCGACGCTGCTCAACATCCTCGGTTGCCTCGATCGCCACACCGCGGGGCGCTATCTCTTTGATGGCCGTGATATGTCTGGCCTCGACGATGAGGCCTTGTCGCTGTTTCGCAGCCGCGAAGTCGGCTTCGTTTTTCAGGGTTTTAACCTGGTGCCGCAATTTTCCGTTCTCGAGAATGTCGAGTTACCCTTTTTGTATGCGCCAGACTATTGCACCGATACGCGTGCGCGTTGCATCGAAGCGCTGGCGCGCGTTGGCCTGGCGGCGCGTCTGCAGCACTTGCCGAGCGAATTGTCGGGCGGCGAAATGCAGCGGGTGGCGATTGCGCGCGCGATTGTTATGCTGCCGCGTCTCATACTTGCAGATGAGCCGACCGGCAACCTGGACTCGGCTACCGGCGGGCAGATACTCGACATTCTTGAGGAGCTGAATCGCAATGGCGCCACTGTGCTGGTGGTGACGCACGACGCCGGCATCGCTGCCCGCGCACAGCGGCAACTAAGGCTTGAAGATGGCCGCTTCGCCTGAACGCTTTATGCTGGGTTTGCAGAGAATCGAGTCCCATTTGCGCTACGCTGCCCGCTCGCTTTGGCAGCATCGTCTGCGCGCCCTGCTCAGCGTGCTGGGCATCGTGTGCGGCGTCAGTTCATTTGTCGCCATGATCTGCGTTGGCGAGGGCGCCAAGCGCGAGACTTTGGCGCAAATCGAGCAGTTGGGGACAAGCAATGTATTGGTGCGCGCTGCCACCATGAGTGGCGAGCAGACGGTCGAGGCTCGCCAGCGCGGCTCGCGTGGCCTGGAGCTGGCCGATGGCGAGCGGCTGCGCGCCACCATCTCCCGGGTCGCTGCAGTGGCCGCCGTGCTGGAAATGAAAGTGACAACGATCGCGTTATCCCGCCAGATGGCTCCGCAGGTGCTGGCGGTGACTCCCAATTTTGCTGGCGTTCAAGGCCTTGATGTTGCAGCAGGCCGGTTCATCGCCGAGGCCGACTCGAGCGAGCGCAACCTGGTCTGCGTGCTGGGCCATGGGCTGGCCCTAAGCCTTGGGGCAGCCGGTCGACCGGGCGGACAACTGCGGTTGCAGAATTCACTGTGCAAAGTGGTCGGTGTGCTGCAGCGTTTTGAACGCAGGACCGGCAAGAACAGCGCTATTGCCGTGCGCGATTTCGACAACACCGTGCTGGTCCCGCTGGGCGCCGTTGGTGCGCTCGCCGGTGGTCGGTCTGGCGCAGTGAGTGAACTTGTTTTGCGCATCGCCTCGCCCGATGACGTGTTACCAACGGTTCCCCTGATTCGCCGTGTGCTGGAGGTCAATCACCGTGGTGCCGATGACTACCGTATTCTGGTGCCGCAAGAGCTGCTGCGCCAGGCGCAGCGCACACAGGCGACTTTTGATGCGGTATTGGGCAGCGTTGCGGCGATTTCGCTACTCGTTGGAGGGATTGGAATCATGAATGTGATGTTGGCCAGTGTCATGGAGCGTCGCCGTGAGATCGGCATCCGTCGCGCCGTGGGGGCCACGCAAAGGCACATCACCCTGCAGTTCATGACCGAGACCGTGCTGCTGACCTCGATTGGCGGCCTGCTCGGCATTGCCGTTGGGGTGCTGGGCACGGTGCTGCTCGGCGTGGTTACGGGCTGGGCGACGGCCATCAGCGCCTGGGCCTTGTTGTTGCCGCTGTTGATGTCGGCATTGACCGGGCTATTCTTTGGCCTCTACCCCGCCTTGCAGGCGGCCAAGCTGGACCCGATCACGGCGCTGCGGTATGAATAACATTTCTTTGCGTTTTTTTCTCGTCGTGCTGCTTGGCGTCGGGCTGCTGTATGGGCACAGCGCAATAGCACAGGACAAGGCCGCCGAGGAAAGTTGGGAGGTGGCCGCCGACTTTGAAAAGCACCGGCCGATGACCATTGCCGTTTTGCCGATGGACAATCTCTCGCTGGAAGACGGGGTCGAAGAGGCGCTTTACCAGCAGGTCTACCAACGGTTGGGCACGCGCGGGTACTCCAAGGTTTCTGTCGATCACGTGTCGGCCGTGATGAAAAAGCTGGGGGTCACGGTGCCCGGTCTGCTGGGTGGCTTTTCACCGATGCAGCTGGGACGGGAATTGCATGCAGATGCACTGCTTCTCGGGCAAATTGAGCAATCGGCAAGTGTGCACCAGGCGGTGTATGACGCGGTCGTGGTGTCCTGCAGCCTGCGCCTGATCGACGCCATGACCGGCAAGGTGCTGTGGCATGCAGAGCAGTGGCGCACCGCGCACCGGCAGTGGGCGCTGGACCCATTCAATATGCTGCTCAATACGATGGGCCATGCCAATGCCTCGCGCGAGGATCGGGTGGCCTACCTGGTGCAGGAGATGCTCAAGACCTTACCCAAGGGTGCGATCCAGATCGACGTGGGCGACCTGCTCAAGCGCGCCCAAGTCATAAAGAACCCGCAGTAGACAAGCCGGCTCCCGTCAAAGCTGGCCCTGCAGCTGTAACTCCAGGTCGCGCAACACCTGGTAGCATGGCAGCACGCTGGCCACGCTGCTGTTGGGCGCGCGTCCTTCGCGAATGGCGGCGAAGAATTCTCGGTCCTGTAGTTCGATGCCGTTCATGGAAACATCGACCTTGCTGACGTCGATCTTTTCTTCCTTGCCGTTGAACAGGTCGTCGTAACGGGCGAGGTAGGTCGCGGTATCGCCGATGTAGCGGAAGAAGGTGCCCAGCGGGCCGTCGTTGTTGAAGCTCAGGCTCAACGTGCAGATGGCGCCGTTGGCGGCCTGCAGCTGGATGCTCATGTCCATGGCAATGCCCAGCACCGGGTGGATGGGCCCTTGCAGGGCATTGGCTTTAACAATGGGGCTGCCGCACTGGTAGGCAAAGAGGTCCACCGTGTGGGCAGCGTGGTGCCACAGCAAGTGGTCGGTCCAGCTGCGCGCCTGGCCCAGCGCGTTGGTGTTGGTGCGGCGAAAGAAGTAGGTCTGCACATCCATCTGCTGGATGTTGAAGCGCCCGGCCGTGATTTCCTTGTGCACAAACTGGTGGCTGGGGTTGAAGCGGCGGGTGTGTCCGCACATGGCGACCAGGCCACTGGCCCTGGCCATGGCCACCACCGCCTGCGCGCCCTGCAGCGAGTCGGCCAACGGAATTTCGACCTGCACGTGCTTGCCCGCCTTCAGGCAGGCGATGCTTTGCTCGGCGTGCATCTGCGTTGGCGTACAGAGAATGACGGCGTCCACTTCGTTCAAGGCCAGGCTGTCCGACAGCTCGGTGGTGACGTGGTCTATGCCGTATTTCGCCGCCACCTCTTTGGTCTTTTCCAATTCACGGCTGATCAGTGAAACCACTTCCACGCCATCAATATTTTTGATGCCGTCCAGATGTTTGATGCCGAAGGCACCAGCGCCTGCCAACGCGACTTTGATGGTTTTGCTCATTTGAGACTCTGTAGAGCCGCCTCAAGGAGGCGAACGCCCCCTTGGGGGGCAGTGAATGAATATGAACGTGGGGGCATTATTGGTTCTCCAGAATCAAATGCCCTACAGCCGTGTTGCTGGCTGGTACATGGTAAAAACGGTGCCTGGCCCTCGTCGAATGGGCGCGAGCAGCTATCAAATCAGTAGCGTCTGCCGCGTTGTACGGCACGTCCGACATGGCGCCGCGGGCAATCAACCACATCACCAACTCAATGCCTTCGGAGCCCGCCTCACGCACATAGTCGATGTGTGGCACCGCGGCTGCCGCCGCAGGGTCGGCGATCAACTTGTCCAGCCATTCGTTATCCCACGCGCGGTTGATCAGGCCCGCACGCGCGCCCTGCAACTGGTGGCTCATGCCGCCGGTGCCCCAAATCTGCACATTCAAATCCTGGTCGTAACTTTCAATGGCCTTGCGGACGGCCTTGCCCAGGTTGAAGCAGCGCTGGCCTGATGGCACGGGGTACTGCACCACATTCACCGCAAATGGAATCACCGGGCAGGGCCAGGCACCTTTCACCGGGTCTTGCGCACCACACATCAGGGACAGGGGCACCGTCAGGCCGTGGTCCACGTCCATCCGGTTCACGATTGTTAAGTCAAAGTCCTGCTGGATCACGGAGTGGGCAATGTGCGAAGCCAGGTCCGGGTGGCCCATCACCTTGGGCACCGGGCGTGGACCAAACCCCTCGTCGGCCGGGGTGAAGTCGGCTGCGGTGCCAATCGCAAACGTGGGGATCATGTCCAGGCTGAACGCCGTGGCGTGGTCGTTGTAGACCAGAAAGATCACGTCGGGCTTGTTGTCCAGCATCCACTGCCTGGAGAAGTCATAGCCCGCAAATACCGGCTTCCAGTAGTCTTCCTGGGTCTTGCCCAGGTCCATGGCCGCGCCGATGGCGGGCACATGCGAGGTGTAGACGGATGCGGAGATTTTGGCCATGGGCTCAGGCTTTCTTTGTTTGGTCGGCTTGGCCTTGCGGTTGGTGCTGCGGCTGCGCATCGCCGTCTTCGCCCAGATAGCGATTGCCCTCAATGGAGCGACCACCGCCCACCATCATGGCGCGGTACGCGTCTTCGCTCATGCCGGTCATGCTGCCGGCCATCTGCTGGAAGCTTTTGCCGTGCGTGGCGCCGATCTTGGCCAGAAAATAGATATTGCCGCCTAGCTGCATGGCGCGGTTCAGGTCCATGTCCAGCACCGCCTGCTTCTGCTCTTCGGACATGGACCATTCATCCAGATAAGCACGCTGGTCGGTCTTGAACCGGTCACGGTTCGGCGCCTTCATCAGCGACATGCAGAACTGGTTGAGCCAGTAGCCCTTGCGGCTCTGCTCGGCATCAAAAATGATGGTGCCGGGAATGTCTTTGTACGGATTTTCGAGTGCCATAAATTTCTACAAGGTTATTCGTTCCAGTACAGCCGGGTCGGGTTGTCCACCAGCAGCTTGCGCTGCAACTCCGGCGTGGTGGCAA
>JAIPDC010000149.1 GCA_021737865.1 Rhodoferax sp. | reverse complement strand
CAATGCTGTCGGTGTGCGCGCCAACCGGGTGGTCATGGATAGACGCCAACGGACCACCGGGGGCATGCTGAAATGCCAGAAGGATCTGCAACCTGCTCTGTACGATCTTGTCAACCGAGTCAGATAGTTGCAGGGACGACACCATGGCCTTTTCATGCACGGTCTTGAGACTGTCACGAGCCGACGACAACCCCCAGTAGCTCACAACGGCCACTGACATGAAGGAAATCCAGTAGGTAATTAAGACGGCAACAAAGCGTTGGGTAATGCGGAAATTGTCAAACATGGGGGCTCATAAATGCATGGGAACGCGCCATCATACATAAGTGACGGGCGATCTTAGATCGTGTGCATCCAGATGTGCTTCCAGATGCCGGGCCACCGCCCGAATTGTGATGGCATTTTCGCTGGAATTGCGAATTCGCAAGCACCTGTAGCAGGTCTCTTTTTAGAGTGACGACCTACCACACCAGCCTCGCCACGTGCACATCTCTACCAGCCCCGGAGGAAGTATGACCCAACAATCGGACGACGACGTGAAATCAAATCTGATGGAAATTCTGGACTGCATCCCTGCCGTCAACGCCAACGATATCGATGTCCAGGTGAGCGGTGGCATGGTGACGCTCACTGGAAAAGTTGACACCCATCAGACCCGATTCCATATCGAGCGATTGGCACGGCGCGTGCGCGGCGTGCGCGGGCTTCAAATCAACATTCGCCCCAGCGCCATGCTGCTGAATGGAAAGCCCCACAAGAGCGGAAAAATTTAGCCATGACCGCCGGTGATCACCATCACCCGGTGTTTCAATCCTTACCTACGGTGCCCGCCGCCGGGCGTGGCCCGCGTCCATGACCGCGCTAGCGCTTCAACGCATCGTCAAGCAGGTAGCAGAGCTACCGGTTCCCCCGCACCTGCTGGACTACGACAAAACCTGTGCTGACTTCAGTTGGGACAGTGCCCGCCGATGGCTCGACGGCCTGCCAGAGAACGGCGGGCTCAACATCGCTTACGAAGCGGTCGACCGTCACCTGCTCCGCGGATGCGGTGACAAGACGGCTATCCGCTGGCTGGGAAAGACTGGCGCGCGGCGCGAACTCAGTTTTGCCGATCTGGCGCAGGCCACCAACCGGTTTGCGAACGCGCTGAAAACGCTTGGAGTGCAGCCAGGCGAGCGTGTGTTTGTGCTGATGGGTCGTCTGCCGGAACTGTATGTGGCGCTGCTCGGCGCGCTCAAGGCACGCTGCGTGGTAACGCCCCTTTTTTCGGCCTTTGGACCTGAGCCGATTGCAACCCGTGCCGAAATGGGCGATGCGCGGGTACTTGTCACGACGCCGGATTTGTACCGGCGAAAGATTCACGGCCTGCGTGCGCGCTTGACGGGCCTGCAACATGTGATCGCGGTCGGTGATGAAACCGTGGAAGGACCGGGCGTCCACGGTTGGAATGCGTTGGTGGACAGCTGTTCGCCGGAATACACCATCGGCCCCACCGACCCCGAGTCGATGAGTCTCCTTCACTTCACCAGCGGCACCACCGGCAGACCCAAAGGTGCGATGCACGTGCACGCAGCCGTGCTGGCGCACGCGGTCACCGGCCGCTACGCATTGGACCTTCATGATGAGGATGTGTTCTGGTGCACAGCGGACCCGGGCTGGGTCACCGGCACCAGCTACGGCATCATTGCACCGCTGGTCAATGGCGTAACCAATGTGGTCGTCGAGGCCGAATTCGACGCCCAGACCTGGTACGGAGTTCTCGAACGCGAACGTGTCAGCGTCTGGTACACGGCGCCCACCGCGATTCGCATGATGATGCGGCTCGGAGTTGATGCGCTTCGGGGGTACAACATGCCGGCCCTGCGCTTCATGTCGAGCGTGGGTGAACCATTGAATCCGGAGGCTGTGGTGTGGGGACTGCAGGCCTTTGGTCTGCCGTTTCATGACAACTGGTGGCAGACCGAGACCGGTGGCATCATGATCTCCAACTTTGCTGCGCTCGACATCATGCCCGGCTCCATGGGCAAGCCCCTGCCGGGCATCACAGCGGCCATCGTGCGCCGCACTGCAAACAACAGTCTGGAACTGGTGACAGATCCTGCGATAGAAGGCGAACTGGCGCTGAAAGTCCCCTGGCCGTCAATGATGCGAGGCTACCTGCACGAGGACGAGCGCTACAAGAAATGCTTCGTCCAAGGCTGGTACCTGACCGGCGACCTGGCCCGACGCGATGGTGAAGGCTACTACTGGTTTGTCGGTCGCGCCGATGATGTCATCAAGTCGTCCGGCCATCTGATTGGTCCGTTCGAGGTCGAGAGCGCGCTGATGGAACACCCTGCGGTCGCCGAGGCAGGGGTCATCGGAATCCCCGACGCCATGGCCGGTGAAGTGGTGAAAGCCTTTGTGGCCGTCAAGCCCGGCTTCGAGGCCAACGAGGCCCTGCGCCGTGAACTGCTAGGCCATGCGCGCAAGCGCCTCGGCGCTGCAGTTGCGCCCAAGGACATCGAGTTCCGCGCCAACTTGCCCAAAACACGCAGCGGAAAAATCATGCGACGGTTGCTGAAAGCACGTGCACTGGGACTTCCCGAGGGCGACTTGTCCACCCTTGAAAGCGACGAGAGGCCCATCGCCGATGGGGCGCATCCATGAGCGAAAAAATCCATCTAGACCGCCACCACCTGCACTCTTTGTATCGTCAGATGCTGCGCATCCGTCGTTTTGAGGCCAAGTGTGTGGAGCTGTACCAGGAGCAAAAAATTCGGGGCTTCCTGCACCTGTACGACGGCGAAGAGGCGGTTGCCGCCGGGGTGATGGCGGCATTGGAATCGCGTGATGCAGTGGTAGCCACCTACCGGGAGCATGGCCAGGCCTTGGCGCGCGGCGTACCCATGAACACCATCATGGCCGAGATGCTGGGCAAGGCCGAGGGGTGCTGCGGCGGGCGTGGTGGCTCCATGCACCTGTTTGACCGCGCATACCGCTTTTTTGGTGGCAATGCCATTGTCGGCGGCGGGCTGCCCATGGCGGCGGGCATCGCCATGGCAGACAGGCGACTGCGTCCTGGCGCGGTGACTGCCTGCTTTTTTGGTGAGGGTGCGGTAGGCGAAGGCAGCTTCCACGAAACCCTGAACATGGCCGAACTGTGGCGTTTGCCGGTCCTGTTTGTTTGTGAAAACAACCTCTATGCCATGGGCGTTGCGTTGAAAGAATCGGAAGTTGAAACCGACATCTGGCGAAAGGCCAGTGCTTACCGTATGCCTTCCGAGCAGGTCAACGGCATGGACCCCGTCCTGATGGAGGCTGCAGCCCGACGTGCCGTAGCGCACATTCGCAATGGCGGCGGGCCCTATTTCATTGAAGCGCGCACCTACCGCTTCCGGGCGCACTCCATGTTCGACACCCAGGCCTACCGCAACCGTTCTGAAATCGAAGACTGGAAGCACCTGGACCCCATTGAGCGCCTGCGCTCCTGGATGCAAGCAAACCACCAGATTACAGAGGCGGAGTTGGAATACATCGCCAAACAGGTGGACACCGAAGTCTGTGATGCAGTGGCCTTTGCCGAGGCGGGAACGCTGGAGCCTCTGGATGCTCTGGAACGCTTTGTGCTGATGGAGCGAGTGGTGCAGGAGGAGGCGTCATGAACGAGCCCGCAGATGCGCAACACTTGACATACCGTGAAGCCTGCCGTCAGGCGATTCGCGATGCGTTGATGCGCGACACGCGCACCTTTGTCATGGGGGAAGACGTTGGGAAGTACGGTGGCTGCTATGCAGTAACCAAAGGCCTGCTCGATGAGTTTGGTGCCGACCGCATCATCGACACACCGCTGGCCGAAAACAGCTTCACCGGCATTGGCGTGGGCGCGGCACTGGCCGGTCTGCGCCCGATTGTGGAAATCATGACCTGCAACTTCAGTCTGCTGGCGCTGGACCAGATCATGAACAACGCTGCAACGCTGCCGCACATGACAGGCGGCCAGTTCGCGGTGCCACTGGTGATTCGTATGGCCACCGGCGGCGGGCGCCAACTGGCGGCCCAACACTCGCACAGTCTTGAGGGCTGGTACGCGCATATCCCCGGCCTGAAGGTGCTGGCACCCGCTACGGTAGAAGACGCGCGCCACATGCTGGCTGCCGCACTGGCAGACCCCAACCCGGTGCTGCTGTTCGAACACATCATGCTCTACAACACCGAGGGAGAACTGGACCCCGGCATTTCTGCGGTGGACATTTCCCACGCCAAGCAGCGCCGCGCCGGCCGCGATGTGAGCCTCATCACGTATGGCAACAGTCTGCCGAAATGCCTGGCTGCCGCAGACGTGCTGGCAGCCGAGGGCATCGAGGCAGATGTGGTGGACTTGCGCGTTTTGCGGCCCCTGGACATGGCCACTGTCGTTGCATCAGTCACGCGCACCCACCGTGTGCTGATTGTCGATGAGGGCTGGAAGTCTGGCTCCATTTCTGCAGAGATCGCAGCGCGTCTGGCCGAAGATGCGCTGTACGAACTCGATGCGCCGATACGGCGGGTCTGCAGTCGAGAGGTCCCCGTGCCCTATGCAGCGCACTTGGAGGAGGCGGTGCTGCCCAGCATCGGTGACATCGTGTCGGTCGCGCGCTCCCTGCTAAAGCCCGGCTAAACGGCAATAGGTATGGCTGATTTCACAATGCCGGCGCTAGGCGCGGACATGCAGAACGGCAAAGTCATCGAGTGGCGGATAAAGCCGGGTGATGTGGTGCACCCGGGTGATGTCGTGGCCGTGGTGGAGACGCACAAGGGAGCCATTGATGTCGAGTGCTTTCTGGACGGTGTCATCGACAATCTGGTGCCTCTCGATACCGAATTACCCGTAGGCTCGGTGCTGGCGAACGTACGTAAACCGGGTGATGTACCCGTCGCACCCGCTCTTGCAGGCATGCGCGGCAAAGTCAGTCCGGCCGCGCGGCGCAAAGCCGGCGAGCTCGGTTTGCCGGTTGAACATCTGCAAGGCAGTGGCTCGGACGGTGCCGTGACACTGACCGATGTGGCATTGGCCGCCGGGACCGCGGCGCAAGCCGCAACCGCGGTCAAGTCAGCAGACCGACCCACTGGCAAGGTTGGTTTTGACCCGGCGTTGATGCGCCAGGCCATCGCCGCCGCAATGGGCAGGTCCAAACGCGAGATTCCACACTACTACCTGACCAGCACCATCGACTTTGGCGTGGCACAAACGTGGCTGAGCGACTGGAACAGCGCCCGGGAACCGATCGACCGCTTGCTGCCCGCTGTGCTGCTGCTCAAGGCCACAGCCAAGGCCCTCACCGAAGCCCCTGGGCTCAATGGCTTCTATGAAAACGGCGTTTACCGCGCTTCCTCAGCCATCCATATGGGTTGGGCGGTCGCACTGCGTGGCGGCGGCCTGGTCGCACCGGCCATTCACGACGCCAACCACAAATCGCTGCCCGAATTGATGGCTTCGCTGCGCGATCTGGTGCAGCGCGCTCGCACCGGTGGTTTGCGCAGTTCCGAACTCACTGACCCGACGATCACGATCACAAGTCTGGGTGACCGCGGTGCTGAATGTGTGCTCGGTGTGATCTACCCGCCACAGGTGGCCATCGTCGGTTTCGGCAAGGTGCTGCACAGGCCATGGGTGGTGGACGGTAAGGTCATGCCACGCCCGCTGGTAGCCGTCAGTCTGGCCGCCGACCACCGCGTCAGCGATGGTCATTTGGGAGGGCAATTCCTGGCTGCTATCGATACCGCGCTGCAGAACCCCGACAGCCTTTCAACCTGGAGTCCGCATGAACGCATCTGATATTCGCACGCTTGCCGCCAACGTGCTGGCCGGCATTGCACCGGAAGCAGACCTGTCCGCCGTCGGTGAGTCAGAAGACCTGCGAGAGTCGCTGGACCTGGACTCGATGGACTTTTTGAATTTCATCATCGGTCTGAGCCAGGGCAGCGGCGTCTCCATTCCCGAGGCCGACTATCCGCGCCTGTTCACGCTCCAGTGCTTGGTCGACTACTTGGCAGCGGCTCACCCCGCTCCCTGATTTCTACTTGCCTTTGATGGTGTAGCTGCCGTCCTTGGCCCACTTGATATCCGCATCCAGAAAATAGGTCTTGAGCGCGGGAAGATAGAGTTTGACCATGTCATGCGCCTCGCCGCTTCGGCCACCGGCGCCGCAAAAGAAGATGATGGGCTTATCAGTGGGAAGCTTGTCCAGGCTCTTCTCAAGGTTGTTGATCGGCATATTGCTCGCACCCTTGAAAGTGCCGGTGATGAACTCTTGCGGATCGCGTACGTCGATCAAATGCACTGTGCCGGGCGACTCCCGGTAGATTTGCTCAAACGATGCCACAGTGATTGTTCCAGACTCCTTGCCGGCCTGAATGCTCGGAGCGGCGACCACAGAACTGCTGGCAGTAGTGCCTGCACCGTAGGCTTTTTCCCAACCCGGGTAGCCGTCGGGCACCACCTTGACATTGGTGTAGCCCAGTTTGATGGCCTTCATGGCGGAGTCATTGCTCAATTTGCAGGCCAGGCCATCGCAATAAAAGTACAAGGCGGCGGCCTTGTCAGATGGAAGAAGTTGTGCAGCAAGCTTGTCAAACTGGGAGTCCGGCAGGTTGATGGCGCCTGGAATATGCCCCTTGTCGTATTTGCGCTCCTTGGGACGGGAATCCACCAGCGTGTGCGGTGCCTTTTCATCGATCTGCTTCTTGATATAAGCGACGCTCACGGCATGCAGGTTTCCATCCTTGAGCCAATCCGGGAAGCCGTCGGCATAGACCTTAACGTTGGTGTAACCCAGCTTTTCCGCCTTGAACGCAGAGTTGTGGCTCAGCATGCACTCCAGGCCATCACAGTAAAAAATCAACAGCGTCGCCTTATCAGCGGGCAATAGACCGGGTGCCAACTTTTCAAATGCCGAGTCAGGAATGTTGACGGCCGTGGGAATGTGGCCCACGTCGTATTTGCGGGCAGCAGGTCGTGAGTCGATCACCATGACGCCATCGACCTTGGGAACCACAGCCTTCTGCTTCACAAAGTCCACGTTGACCAGTTGGCCGTACCAGCCAGCCTTTGCCTGCGCTGCGGGTGGGTCGGCAGCGATTGCACTGGTGCACACCACAGATGTCCCAGCCATCAGAATCGACACCAGGATGGCAGCATAGATCGGGTTTTTTTGCAATGTCATGTTCTTCTCCTGGTGGTGTTAGCTACAGGTGGCAGGTGAATCACCGTCTTTGGCACCCTTTTGCAGAAACGCCCGGATGTCATCAAGCAACTCTTTATCGGGTGTATCCGCAAACTTGGCGGCAGCCTTGTTGCTGGCTTTGATACTGGCGCGGTACTCTTTGCTGACGTACTTGCTGACCGAGTCCTTCCCCTTGGCATGCATATCCAGTGCCATATAGGTAGACCATTCTGCCTTGGTCTTGATGCTTGGATTGATCGCACCAATGGGCGCTGCCGTGTGACAGGCTGTGCAAACGCTGCGGTAGTAAACACGGCCGCGTTTCCAATCGGCATCGTAGGCTTGCGCCGAGAAGGATGCGCCCAGCAAGACCAGCAGTGCGGTCGCGGCAAGAGTTTTGGTGTGTGTCATAAAACTTCTCCTAAAAAATGGTTTGAACTACTCGATCTCTTCCCAGCCGGTCACCATGGCTTTGAGTTGCGAGGTGATCTTGTGTCCGGTTGTGGCAAGGTACAGATGTGAAATCAAAAAAGCGAGCATGAAAAATGCGCCGATGGTGTGGCCGGTGGCAACCCATTCCAGTTGCAGTGCGCTCAAGCCCCAACTGGCCCAATCAGCATAAAACAGGTACAACCAACCCGTGACCCACAGCAGTGGGCTCAGTAATGTCAGGATGGCCAGGTAGGTCAACCGCTGCATGGGGTTGTGTTTCTGCTGCGTCGTGGGCTTGAACGGATGGGGTTCATGCTTGAAGATGCCAGAAGAATAGTAGCGCGAAATTGCTGCAATTTTGTCGGTGGTGGGAATGTACTGACGCCACTCGCCCGTGGTTACATGCCAGAAGATAGCGAAGATCCACAACCCGACCAGTCCCCACGCTGAAATGGTGTGCAACTTGACTGCCTTTTCGAACCCGAAGTTGGCAAAAGTACCGTGGATCTCAAAGCCGGTCAGCAGCATGAAGATGATCAGAGCTGCCTGGGTCCAGTGCCAGAACCGCTCAAAGCCTTTGAAGAGGTATACGCGTTGTGTCATTTTTTTTCTCCTTGGGTCTTGCCCCGTGAAGCGAATCGAATGGCTCCGTGGCCCATGACGCCCAGCAGCGTCAGCAGCGCCAGGCCCCAGCCCGCCGTGTCAACTAATTTATTGGCATCACGTCCCGGCAGGTAGACACCGGTTACGCCTGCAAGGCGGCCTTCCTTGGCATGGCACTCGGTGCAGCCCAGTGCTTTTTCCTTGGGGGCCACCATGTGGGTAATGGGCCAGGACATTTCTGTTTTGATGAAGTCGTATTTGCCGGAGTAAGGAGTTCCGGAATCTTTCATACCGACGGGAATGGCCTTGTCCCAATCCAGGTTCTTCCAGTAGCCGGTGTCGTCATTGCCGGCCGTATGGGGCGTAATAAAGGTCTTGTTTACGGTGTCGTACGGTTGTGTTCCGCGGAACACCTTCATCGGCCAGATCATGGACTTGCCGTCGTTGGGGCTGCCCCCCATCATATTGATTGGGGTCCGTGTGTCCGACTTTTCAATCGTGTCGGTCAGCAGCGTGTATTTGACTTCACCGTTGAACCACCGGTACTCGGGCTTGACGTTTTCCGCCAGAACAAAGTCACCTTTGCGTGATTCGTAGGTGATACGACCCTTCGCATCCTTGCGCACAATGTGCTTGCCTTCTGCATCGCGCTGCCCCGCAGTAGACCAGTCCCACTCCATTTTCGTGGCAATGCCGCCGCGCGCATATGTCGGAATGTGGCAGACCTGGCACGCCAACTTGGTGGCGTGCTGGTTCAGGCGCGCTTCGGTCTTGTGCGGCGCATTGTTGTGGCAAGACACACATGTGGCGGGGTTGCCGTTTGCGGTGGCGCCGCGCACATGGGCGCCCTGGCTGTCTTTGGCAGTCGGGGTGTAGCGACTGCCGGCTACATCGTGGCTGGCAGCCTTGTGGCAGGTAGCGCAGCTAAAGTCCAGACCCGATGCATCCATGTGCACGTCCAGTTCCTTTTCAGGAGACGCCAGGGAGCTGTCCATGTCGCCATGTTTCACGCCGTCGCCGCCACCGCCGTTAAAGTGGCAAGCGCCGCACGTGTCGCGACTGCTCTTGCCGACCTTCTGGGCGACCTGGCTCAGGTCAATACCCTTGAGGATTTTTCCCGAGCCGGCTGGATATTCCGTGTCTTTGGTCAGCACGTTGCCGGCAAAGCCCGATGGCTTTTTGTAATTGCCAGTGGTGTCGTGGCAAACCACACAGTCAACATTTTCTTCCGACTTGAAAT
>JAIPDC010000148.1 GCA_021737865.1 Rhodoferax sp. | reverse complement strand
AAAATCCCATCGTAATAAAAGGCAATGCAGTGTTCAAGAATTTGATGATTTACCGCCTGGTGTCAGGCTGGCCCACCTCGGTGGAACCTCTGGAAGATGCTCTGGGCAAGGCCCAGTTTGTGGAGTGCGGAGCCTCGCAAGAAAAGTCCGTTGGCTGGGTCCAGCCGCGCGGTCACGCACATGGTCCGATGGTGGAAGTGGTCGGCGGCCAGTGGCTGCTCAAGCTGATGGTGGAGGTGAAAGTGGTGCCCGGCTCGGTGGTCAAGCGCAAGGTGCAGGACCAGCTGGACCATATTGAAGCCACCACCGGGCGCAAGCCTGGCAAAAAGGAAAAGCGCGAAATCAGCGAAGACGCCCGCCTCGCGTTGCTGCCCATGGCATTCAGCAAGCAGTCCAGCGTGCAGGTGTGGGTGGATCCGGCAGCGGGGTTTTTGCTGACCGACGCCGGCAGCTCTGCCAAGGCTGATGAGGTGATGACCTGGCTGATCAAGGCGGTCGATGGATTGGTGGTGCAATTGGTCAACACCCAGACCTCACCGGCGTCGGCCATGGCCCTGTGGCTGTCGACCAAAGAGGCGCCGCCCGACTTCAGCGTTGACCGCGAGTGCGAGTTGAAGGCGGCAGACGAGTCACGCGCCGTGGTGCGCTACACCCGCCACGCCCTGGATACGGAGGAGGTCACCCAGCACATTGCGATGGGCAAGATGCCCACACGCCTGGCCCTGACCTGGAGCGATCGGGTTTCTTTTGTGTTGACCGAGGCGATGCAACTCAAGAAACTGGCGTTTCTCGAAAGTGTGTTTGAAGGTGCTGCAGCCAGCCCGGGGGATGGCAAGGATGACAACTTTGACGCTGACGTGGCCATCGCCACCGGCGAACTCAGAAAGCTGATTCCCGATCTGATCGAAGCCCTGGGTGGAGAAACCGTCGCAGCCTAGCCCCGGTGCTGGTGCGGCAATGTTTTATTTGCCTAATTTAACAACGAAAAGGGGCCGAAGCCCCCGTGAAATATGCGCAGACAGCTATCTAAATGGTAGCAGTTTGAGTCAGTTTCACTTCTTCATTGAACAGGTGTTAAATCCAAAAATCGCATAAGGTGGGCACCAGCCGATGGCGCCGGTGGCCAATGGAACCACACCCAGCCAGCCCCACACGCCGATGTTGCCGGTGAGGGTCAGTCCGATCAGGGACAGACCAGCGACGATGCGAACAATGCGATCAATTCCGCCGACGTTGAGTTTCATGGATGCTTCCTTGGGGTTGGTGTTTGAAGTCTGTATTGGACGCCTTATTCTCCCCCCTGTATGTGACTTGTGTCACACAGCCCGGGTACTACAACCGGGGCCGGATCAGCATGGGTACAAATTGCCACAGATACAGCCCCAGTGCGCCGACCCAGGCGGCGGCAGCCAACTGCAGCAGAGTGCTGGCGAGCGTTGGGGCCCACAGGGGCGCAATGGCCAGCAGGCGCAGCCCTACGGCCGCCAGCATCAGCCAGTAGCTGGTGCGCATGGTGCGGTCCGTCGCCAGGGGTCGTCCCAGATGGCCCAGCGCCGTGCGCGTGACCATACCCAGGATCAGGACCGAGAAACCGGCCATGGCGATGACGTGCACGGCCAGCACCCGGGGCAGGTCGACACCGGCCGTGGTCAGTGCGGCCAGCAGCAGACCCAGGCCGATACAGCCAAAGCCGACGTACAGAATCCACAGCAAGGCGTTGGCGCGCACGGCCAGCGGCTTCCAGCTGATGAGCTGTACCAGCGCCAAACTACCCGCCAGTCCTAGTGCCAACGCGCTCAGCCATGGCACGCCCAGCAGCAAGCCCACTGCCGCCACGGCACAGGCGCCCAATTGGACCCAGCCGGTTTCGGTGTGCTTGGGGATGCTCAGACCGGGCACTGCGCGCATGGCAAAGAACGGAATGACGCGCCGCCCGATCAACAGGGCGATCAGCGCCATGACGGTGATGCCGGCATTGAAGCGCTGCATCAGCAAGGCGTAGTCGCCCGCGCGGGCCGTCAGCAGGTACAGGGCGTCAATGCCGCCCAGCGCGGCCAGCAAGCCCGGCACGGCATAGTTGCGGGAGTTTTTTGACACCACCACGGCACGCATCATCGCCGCCGATGCCAGCAGGAAAAACGCCAGCTCGGCCGTCATCGCGACCCAGAATGCCGCATCACCCGGAGCCAGATACCCCACCCGCGCGGTCACCCACAGGGCGCAGGCCAGCGCCAGTGCGCGCCCTTGCAGCGGGTTGATTCCGGTCCAGTTGGTGCCGGCCGTCATCAGGAAACCCACGGCGATGGTGGCAATAAAGCCCCACAGCATCTCGTGTGCGTGCCAGGCAACCCCGTTCAATGGGCCGGTCAGGACCTGCGGCGCATAAATCCAGAGCGCGATGGCCACCAGGGCCCAGAACGTGCCCGCCATGTAGAGGGGGCGAAAGCCCAATTCCAGAAAGGCACGCAAGTTGGGCGGACCGTCTTTGGGGTCGGCGGGCTCTTCCAGGCGCAGCAGGTTTTGAACGGGGCGGCTGCCGGAATGTGAGATTGGATTTTTAAGTTGCATTTAATATGAATCTTAAAATCTGTGCTGCTTTGTGTCAAGACACTGGTCAGAACCCGTGACGCCGAAAGGGATTCGCGGGGCCTGCCCCGCGCCCGTGGCGGATCAGTTGCCGGCTGCTGCGGCCACGGTGCGCAGGGCGGCGCTGTTGCGAATCTGGATGCGCTCACGTGACAGTTCGACCCATCCTTCGCGTTCAAACCGGCGCAGCAGGCGCGACACAATTTCGCGCACCGTGCCCAGCTCATCGGCCAGTTCCTGGTGGGTGAGCACCAGGTCCTGCCCGCGTCCCAGCAGGGCGGCTGCCAGGCGCTGGTCCAGCTTCTGGAAGGCGACCGCGTCAATCAGCCCGGTCAGGTCGGCCATGCGTTCGGCAAACAGGCCCAGCACGTCGTTGCGAAATGCCGGTGTCTCCAGCCACTGTTTGAAAGTGGCCGGCGGAATCAGAAACAGTGTGGTTGGCTTGGTGGCAACCGCATTGGCTGCCAGCGGCTGACCGCGAAACAGGCTGGCGCTGGAGGCCAGACACAGTTCACCCGGCACCACGCGATACAACTCCAGTGAACGGCCATCACTGGAGTGGCGCGACACCTTCACCTCGCCTTCGAGTACCAGCGGGAAACCCTGGCAGGGCGCGTTCTCGTCGAACAACACGGTGCCAACGGGCACTGTCATAGGCACGGCGAAAGCCCCCAGCGTTCCCAGCGCCGGTTGCACATTGGCCAAAGAAGGGTAGAGCGAACAGGGGTCAATCATGGGCAAAGGTCATGCCGCCACCGCGTAGCCTTCGTCGGCGATCGCCTTGGCCAGTGCTTCGCGCGGCTGGGTTGACTCCACCTGCACGCGGTTCTGCGCGCGATCGATGCTCACCTGCGCTTGCGGGTCCACTTGCTGTAGTGCTTGCACTACGGCTTTCTCGCAGTGGCCGCAGGTCATGCCGGTAACGGTAAAGGTCTGGCTCATGGAAACTCCTTCTGGGATTTGCTGATTGAATCGTTGCGAGTTTGAACCTTATCATGGCAGGAAGCTTTCGGCTACCCAACATGACCCACGCAAAATCCGCACCCCCCCCGACCGCCAGCATGGACATCGCCATTGGCGGCATGACCTGCGCGTCCTGCTCCGGCCGGGTGGAGCGCGCACTCAAAAAAGTGCCCGGTGTGCAGGAGGCCGCGGTCAACCTGGCTACCGAATCGGCGCGCATTGTGTATGTTGAGGGCGAACAAATGCAGGCCCGCCTGCGTCGTGCGGTGCGTGATGCCGGCTACGAGGTGCGTACCCCCGCGCAGGTCGATGCACTCGAATCCGTGACCGCGTGGGCTGGATTGGGTCCGGCAGCCATCGGCGCATTGCTATCGGCACCGCTGGCCCTGCCCATGGTGGGGGGCCTGTTTGGTCAGCACTGGATGCTGCCGGCCTGGCTGCAGTTCATGCTGGCCACACCGGTGCAGTTCATTCTCGGTGCGCGCTTCTACAAGGCCGGCTGGCACGCCCTGCTTTCGCTCAGCGGCAACATGGATTTGCTGGTCTCCATCGGCACCACCGCTGGATGGGCGCTGTCGGTCTGGCTGTGGCTGAGCGCGCCAGACGGCGCCATGGTGCACCTGTACTTTGAAGGCTCGGCGGTGGTCATCACCCTGGTGCTGCTGGGCAAGTGGCTGGAGGCCCGCGCCAAACGCCAGACCACGGCCGCCATTCGCGCCTTGCACGCGCTGCGTCCGGACGTGGCGCATTGGCTGGGGCGCGACGGCGAGGTGGACGTACCCGTGGCCGACGTGCTGGTGGGTGACCGCATCGTTATCAAGCCTGGCGAACGCTTTCCCGTGGATGGCACCTTGAAAGAGGGCAACACCGAGGTGGACGAATCCATGCTCACCGGCGAGCCGCTGCCGGTGCGCAAGGATGCGGGCGACAAACTGACCGGTGGCTCCATCAACGGCCAAGGACGCGTGGTGCTGCAGGTCACCGCCGTGGGTGTGGACACCGTGCTGGCCCACATCATCCGCCTGGTGGAAGACGCCCAAGCCGCCAAGGCACCAATCCAGCGCCTGGTGGACCAGGTCAGCGCCGTCTTCGTGCCAGTGGTGCTGGTGCTGGCGCTGGCCACGCTGTTGGGCTGGTGGCTGACCGGTCACCCGTTCGAGACCGCCGTCATCCACGCCGTGGCCGTGCTGGTTATCGCCTGCCCCTGCGCGCTGGGCCTGGCCACACCGGCGGCCATCATGGCGGGCACCGGTGTGGCGGCACAACATGGCATTTTGATCAAGGACGCCCAGGCGCTGGAACTGGCGCACAAGGTGGATGTGGTGGCGTTTGACAAGACCGGCACGCTGACCGTCGGGCGGCCGCGCTTGAGCGCGTTGCTGGTTCGGGACGCGATGCCCAAGGCTGAAGCGCTCAGAATCAGCGCCAGCCTGCAAAGCGGCAGTGAGCACCCCTTGGCGTGTGCCGTGCTGGCCGCAGCGCAAGCACAAGGTATTGCCATCGTCGCACCGCAACAGTTGCAGGCCGTGCCGGGGCGTGGCACTGAGGGTGCGGTTGAATCCCGCCACTTCTGCATCGGCAGTCTGCGCTGGATGGACGAGCTGGGCGTAAGCCTGGGCCCGCTGGCGGCTCAATCGGCCGCCTTGCAAGCCGAAGGCGCCACCGTCTCCGCCATGGCCGAGCGCACCGCGCAAGGCTTGGTTTTGCGCGCCCTGATGGCCTTTGCGGACGAGCCCAAGCCTGGCGCGTCCGAGGCGTTGGCGGCCCTGCGCGCACGCGGCATCCGCGTCGTGATGATCTCTGGAGACAACCGCGGCGCGGCAGAAGCCATGGGCCGACGCCTGGGACTCTACCCCGAGGCGGGAGAGGTCATGGCCGAGGTGCTGCCGGGTGACAAGGCTGCGCTGGTGGCCAGACTCAGGGCAGGGGACAACGACAAGCGTGGGGGCCATGTCGTCGCCATGGTGGGCGACGGCGTGAACGACGCACCGGCGCTGGCTGCGGCCGATGTCGGCTTGGCCATGGGCAACGGCACCGATGTGGCCATGCACGCCGCCGGCATCACACTGATGCGCGGCGATTTGAGCCTCGTCGCTGCGGCTCTGGACATCTCCGACCGTACCGTGGCCAAGATCCGGCAGAACCTGTTTTGGGCTTTTGCCTACAACGTAGCGGGTATTCCGCTGGCGGCGTTTGGATACCTGAATCCGGTGGTGGCGGGTGCGGCCATGGCCATGAGTTCGGTCAGTGTGATGACCAATGCGCTGTTGTTGAAGCGCTGGAAGCCCAAGGGTTGAATGCTAGGTTGCTACAAATTAAATAGCTGTTTGCGCATATTCCACGAGGGCGCGCTCAAATTCCCCTGCAACCCGGGCATTGTGGTGAGCGCGATGTCATGGTCCGTTTATGCATCGTGCACAAGTACGGCCCACCGCAGGGGTTCCCCATTACGCTTCGCTCCACGGCGTTAACCAATCCGCGAAGTTTTCCCAAATCCATCTGTAAATACCACCACATGGTCAGTTGGATCCAAAGAAAAGGTTCCATTCGAAAACTCCCGACGCAAGTGAACACTGTGGGAACTGAAAAGCAAATCCGCTGCTCCCTCTACCGCCGCACCGACGCTGATTTTGGCAGCGAGACCAATCGCAATTTGTTGCTCCATCTCCCTCCTTTCGGCCAACGACTGGCCCCATACCTGCACCGCATGTTGCCGGGAAGCCTTAATGCGTGGCAGTAGCCCTTTTGGGTCTTTCATGGCGGTCACTTGCCTCATCAGTTTTTCAAGTGCTTCCTCATTGGCCTTCTCTAGCGCAATGCGCTTTTCGAGATCCGCATAGCGTGCCAAAAGTTCCGCATTGGTGCCGACCACAACGGTGGTCACTGTCCCATTAGCTGAGCCAAGCACGGGAACGCTAACTAGCATCATGGCGGTCGCAGACCCGCCGACGAGACGCCCGTGGGCCGGATTTTTGATGCCGATGACAATTTGGTTAAGCGAATGCAAATCGCACTCCAGCGCCATATCGCTTAACGCTAGAACCGTGCCTGCGTGCACCTGCACACCTTGTGCAAACCGGGCACTAACTGCCCCACCCGCCCGAACTTTTGCATTTGCAATCACCCCGCCAGCGATGCGGATGTCCCCGCCAGCCTCGAGGATTCCCCCTTCCACCATGCCAGATACAACAATATCTCCGGTGGCCTGAACTTTCATACCTTGAAGCACATCCCCTTTGACTTCGACTGAACCGTCGAAGTGAATATTCCCGGTGGCCATGTTCACTTCAGCAACCTGAAGGACTTGCTCGACCATGACCCCGTTTTCCATTCGGACAGGTTGGCCGGTGACCGCTGCCTCAAGCAGGTTGGGGTCATTTGCCGGATGTTGGGTCCCTGGAAGCTGAGGCGCAAAAGGCTCATCACGTCCAGGGCGCGCGGGCAATGGACGTCCACGCACGGTGTGGCCCTCGAAACCGGGGGTAGCGGGGTGACGACGCATCAACACTGTGCCAGCCGTCACAACATCGATGGCACCATGCTCGCGGTAGTCAATCAACCCGCTTTCATCCAACTTGGGCGCGCGGTCTGCCGGATGTGGAATCAATTCTTCAAAAACCGAGTCGGTGCCGTCTTGTTGAATTGTTCCGTAGGCAATGGGAACAGGACAGGGGTTCCCTGATTGATAAGCTTCAAGCAGCGCGGTTTCGTCGATGCCAAACAAGACGCCAGCCGCTTTCAGCAGCTCGACAATGTCGTCAAAGCTGACCTCTTTTCCCCCTTGCGCGCGCGCAAGGGAGACCTCGGCGCTCATGTCGTCCGCTGCAATCGTCACGTCGACCCTGGCGTCTTTACGGTCACCCAGCTGAACAAGAAACGGCTCTTGCCGCGTATTGCAATATTCTGCGGCAGTTGCGATTGCTGCAGCATCAAGTGCGCAGCCCTCATACCCAGACTCCTTCAGCAAAGTGTGAATGGCATTGGCGTCCACGGACTCTCTATTTCCGTTGCATTGACCACGCAAGAAAATCTGACCGTCAGCTTCAGTTATCGATATACCTGGTAGGACCATGCTGCAGCCTCCAATGTGACCGTTGTTGATTCCTTGGCAACCTTAGCACCTTGCGAGGGGTTTCTCAAGTCGAAATGCGAACCGTAGAAGCAGCTATTCAAAGCATAACAATTTGACTAAACTGCTTCTTGGTGTCAAGGTCGGCAAGACCGTCCCACCGCAAGTGCCCGGAGTCCAAAGAAGGTGTTCATTCATGAAACTGCTAAGGCTTCCTTCATCTAAAGTTCGTCTGGGCATGATATTGCCGTGGAATGTTCGGGATGAACACTGTCAGCTGCTGTTGTCAAAAGGGCATCTGGTCATAGATCAGCACTTGATGGATGAACTTCTGCAGCGCGGTGCATTTGTCGACGAAGAAGAAGTGAGGTCCGCAGTTGCGCAAGCTGCGGCACAGAAGCTGTTGATATCCGGCGGTGACCCGGTCAAGTCGATGGGCACCGTGACAAGTGTCTTTGAACTTTGGGATCAGACGACGGAGGTATTGAAGACATTGCTGACCGATCCATCAAGCGAGCCAGATTTTCCAGGGCGGGTGCATACGTTTGCATCGCATTTGGTTGAAATATTTGACATGAATCCCAACATCGGCATTTATCGGTCGGTGCGACAAGACAACGCCCAGCATTTTTACTATGGCTACACCCACGCGGTACTCACTGCCATGTTGTGCATCCTGATCTCACGTCATTTGAGTTGGACAAAGGATTCAATCATGAGCTTGGTAAAGGCAGCATTGACCATGAATATGACGGTTTTCGAGCTGCAAGGTCAAATGGCAAGCCAAGACTATCCAGCCAGAGACAAACAGCGTGCTGCACTGCAAATTCATCCGAGCCAAGCGGTCGAAATATTGGTAAGAAGTGGGGTCACAGATCCCGATTGGTTGGGCGCTGTCGCACAGCACCATGAACATCCGGACGGAACAGGTTACCCGGCAGGTATCAAGGATATCTCTGAGATCGCCACCACCTTGCGAGCTGCAGATGTCTTTATGGCAAAAATAACACCACGTACCCTGCACGCTGCAATCGCACCCAAAGAAGCAATTACTCAACTGTATCGCGACGATAGGGGTGGACCACTTTCGACCGCCATGATCAAGGAATTCGGCATATACCCTCCGGGCGATTTTGTGCGCCTCGCGTCAGGAGAGTTGGGCCTTGTGGTTGAGCGGACAGACAACGCTAGGGCCCCAATCGTTGCATCGATTACCGACCGGGTAGGCCACCCAACCCCCAAGACCGTTCGCCACGATACGGGGCAAGCGGAGTTCGCGATTGTGGGGGAGGCGACGGACAAGGCCCTACTCAAGCGCCTGGCACCTGAGCGCCTTTACGGTTTTGCCTCAGCTCCGACACTGTCCGCATAAGGGATGAAGGTGCAAAACCTGTGCGCGATTGGCGGGTTTATTGTTGCTTACCCGTTTCTCCTCTATGTGCGGTGGCAAGACATAGATGCGGGAGCTTATTCGACCGGTACCGAGCCAATCGATATCCTGAGTCAAATTGCGAAACGGTCACACAATCAATACATACTGCACTCGCTCGCCAATAACGCTGGTGCTTCGGACGAAGTGCGCAAAATTGCTGCAAACCGTCTCAGCGCTGGGGATTACGACGCATATTGATTTAATGCGCTGCACTTCTGCATTTGATTTCTTGCTCTCTGACCCCCTACTCGCCAGACTTGACACATCCCACCGTTTGCGAATTGCCCATGATCTCGTTATTGCCCATTCGTTTCTTGACACCCAAGCGGTTGCTGTGGGCCTCGATTGCAGTGGCTGTCATCACCATCGCGTTGAAGACCCTGGCCTGGTACGTTACCGATTCGGTCGGGTTGTTGTCAGACGCGATGGAGTCCTTTGTGAATCTGGCAAGCGC
>JAIPDC010000147.1 GCA_021737865.1 Rhodoferax sp. | reverse complement strand
CCGGCCCGCTTCGCCGCCAGGCGTTGCGCCCTGTTGGTCCGCCAGGTCGCGCATGGCCTGCTCGATGGCGCCCAGGTTGGCATCGGGCGCCAGCCAGATGGCCAGATCATTTGCGCGCGTGTCCCCAGTCAGGCGCTGAAAATCAGCCTGCTCGATGGCGATGGTGCCAAATTGGCGGGAATAGTCGCGCCACACACCTGCTATAAAAAATGTAGCTGTCTGCGCATATTCCACGGGGGCTAGAGACCTAAAATGCTTTGAAAGTGGAGCGTAGACCGTGCCCGGGCGCGCCCTATGCAAATCCACCATGGCCTCACTCACGTAAATGCCGATCTGGCCCGCCGGCACGCTCAGGGGCTCGCCGGTCAGTGGCAGGCTGCGCGGGGTGCCCAGCATGTCGCCCAAGGGGCGGGCAATCAGCGTGACGGCTGGCTGGCCGGGGTCGGGCAAAAACTGCTGGTTGCGCTGGGTGCCCAGGCGCTGCACGCCGGGCAACTGCGCTGCAGCTTGCACAAACGCGGGCTCGAAATAGGCCGTGTCCTGTGTGCTGGCGCTGGCCGACGAACGCACGTACAGGTCCGCGGGCAGCACCGTGTCCAGCCATTGCGTGACCGACGTTCTGAAGCTGGCCACCATCACCGTCAATGCCACCGCCAGGCTCAGTGACGCCACCACGCCGCTGACCGCCACCGCAGCACTGCCACGCACCCGGCGCGCCCGCTCCACCGCGAGCAGAGGCAAGGCCCGGCGGGTGACCAGCGGCGCCACGCGGTCCAGCACCACCCCCACCAGCCAGGGCAGGCCGGCAATGCCACCCACCAGAATCAGGCCCACGCTGGTGTAGGCCGCCAGCGGAATGCCCCACACCGGGGGCAGCAACGCCAGCAGAGCTCCTGCCACCAGCAACGCCGCTGCCAGCAACACATGGCTCTGGGGGGCAGGCGCATTGCCCAGCCCCTTAAGGGTTTGCGCCGCGGGCAGGCCCTGCGCCCAACGCGCCGGCCACCAGGCGCCCACCAGGGATGCGACCATCCCCAGACCCGCAAACACGAAGGCAGCCAGTGGGCTCCACTGCAACGCGGGCGCGCCACCGGCAAAAAAACCTCCGCCCAGGTCACCCCCTAGCAGGCGCAGCGCCAACGATGCCAGGCCTGTTCCCAGCGCGATGCCGAGCAGGCTGCCCGCGATTCCCAGCACCGCAGCTTCCAACAGCACCAGGCCCAGCCGCTGCCCACCGGTGAGCCCCAGCACACCCAGCAAGGCAAACTGCGGCGCACGCCGACTCACGCTCAGTGCCAGCACTGAAAACACCAAGAATCCCCCGGTGAACAGGGCCACCAGGGCCAGCACCGTCAGGTTGACCCGGTAGGCGCGC
This sequence comes from Rhodoferax sp., assembly GCA_021737865.1. Classification (GTDB taxonomy): domain Bacteria; phylum Pseudomonadota; class Gammaproteobacteria; order Burkholderiales; family Burkholderiaceae_C; genus Allorhodoferax. The sequence continues at coordinate 8,133 of JAIPDC010000147.1, read as the reverse complement.
GACAGGGTGGACATGCGCTCCAGCGTGTCACCGGGCTCCACCAGCCTGGCATCCTTGGGCCAGTCCGGCGCGGCATGCTGGCTGCGCACGAAGGCTGCCTGGTCCACGCCGGCGCGCAGGCGCAGGTCCAGGCGCGTCAGGCGCCCCGGCTTTTCAAACAGATCCTGCGCCGCCGCGATGTCCATCACCGCCAGCGGCCCTCCCGCGCCACGCACCGAACCGGCCACCCGCACCGTCTTGAGCTGCATGCCCCATTGCAGTTGCACCGTGGCGCCCGGCAGGCGGCTGCGCGCACTGGCGTTCAGGAACACGGAGTCGGGTGCAAAGATGTCCAGCCTGTCACCCGCGCTGGCGGGCACGGGGAGCAGGTCCGGGCTGATCTGCGCCACCTGCAATGCGTCAACGCCCACCATGCGCACCAGCACGCGCTGCGGGGCGTCCGCTTTGGGCGGCGTGTCGGCGTGCAACGCATAGGTGCTGAGTTCCAGCACCGGGCTGGCCAGCGCCACGTCGGGGTGGCGTGCCATGCGGCCCAGCAGTGTGTCGTCTATGCCCGCCGCCGGGCCTGATGTGCCGCGCAATTCCAGATCCGGCTGCCCCCCCACCGAGCGCACCGCCTGCGCAAATTCATCCAGTGCCGACGCATTGATCAGGTGCACCGAAAACGCCAGCGCCACGCCCAGCATCACCGACACCACCGCAGCCGCGTTGCGCCAGGGGTGGTTGCGTAACTCCTGCCAGGAGAAGCTTAAGAGCAATGCGAAGAGTGTTTTCATTCGTAAGACGGATTGTGCGCCGCGGCGCCCGGATTTATGGGCGCTGTGAGAGAGGCAACGGGTAAGATCGTCGCATTGTTTACAACCAAGGTACCAAATGCACATTGGAATACTTGAAGACGATCCCGATCAGCGTGTTTTGCTTGAATTGTGGGTCGGCAGTGGTCAGCATACGTGCCATGGTTTTTGCACGGCTGCAGAATTCATTGAAGGCGCCAAGAAGGAGCGATTCGATTTGATGTTGATTGACTGGATGCTGCCAGACGGAACCGGGGCCGACGTGCTGCAGTGGGTCAGGCAAAACCTGGGCTGGGACATACCGGTTATCGTGGTTACTGCCAGAGATGACGAAGCAACCGTGGTTACCGCTCTAAAAATGGGTGCTGACGACTTTGTGGTGAAGCCGCCCAAACCCATGGAATTGCTGGCGCGGTTTGAAAACGTTGCCAGGCGGGTCAAGCCCGGGGGACTGCCCGTACTTCGCTTGGGCTGTTTTGAAGTCGACGTTCAACAGCACCGTCTGTCACTCGACGGCAATGCCATTACGCTGACACAAAAAGAATTTGATTTGTCTGTCTACCTGTTTCAAAGCCCAGGCAAACTTCTGTCGCGAGACCATTTGTTGAACAAAATCTGGGGCATCAACACCGATGTTGACACCCGAACCGTGGACACCCACATCAGCCGTTTACGCAAAAAATTGCAACTCGACGGCAGCAAGGGCTGGAAGCTGACCCCGATTTATGGCTACGGCTACCGGTTTGACAGGGTCGACCTATGAAAGTCACGGTACTTTATGCCGGCCTTGCCACGCCGCATGCGGGTTGGGTTGCGATTGATGAGTTGGCCGAGTTGCTGGCCCGGTATTTCGAGGCGGAAGTGCTGTCGCCCAAGCCGGCGCCGGGGCCATGGCTGAATCGGCTTTTGCACCCGCACCAAGCCCATTTTGAGCCACTGGATACCGCTGGCGGTGACGTTTTGATTGTGGTGGCGCGCGGGCCGGGTGACCTGGCCATGGTGAACGCGATCCCGGACTGCCGCAAAAAATTCAGCAGAATAGTGGGCTTTGTTACTGACTCGTATTTTCAGGCCGGTTTTGTCAAGGAAACAGCGCTATTTGATGCCATCACCGTGACCGCCCACGAGGATGTGGATTTCCCGAAGTCGCGTTATGGCGTATCAGTGCATCAGGTCTACCAGGGCGCTGATTGCCTTACCTGGGTGCCGCGTCAGCACAAGGACAGGGAAATTGATGTAATGGGTTTTGGCCGCACCCCGCCCAGCTACCAAGCCTGTTTTTCACAGCGCTTCCACGTTGCGGATTCGCCTTATTTGTACCTGCATTCGCCATTGGGCAATCTGGCAGGCCCCAACGTGCATCTGGAGCGTGGGATGTTGTTCAAGCTGCTGCACCGCACCCGCATCTCGCTTGCCTTTCATTTGTACGTCGAGCCGCAGGGCGGGCGCCCCCGCTCCATGATGGTGACCAGTCGGTGGTTGGAGTCGCTGCTGTCGGGCTGCATTGTGGCGGGTCGGCGTCCGGTGTCGCGCATGGCTGATGAGATGCTGTTTTGGCCTGGTGCCACGCTTGAGCTATCCGAGGACCCGCACGCCGCCGCAGATGAATTGGTGACCCTGTTGTCGCGCAATGACGAGATGGAACAGCAGCGGCGTTCCAATATTTTTCATAGTGTGAGTCACCATGACTGGCGCTATCGAATCATCGACCTGTGCAGTAAATTCAATCTGCCAGTACCTCAGGCTTTGAACGACGACCTGTTGCGTCTAAAAGTTGTCGCCGACCTGTACAAACCCCAGTGATTTCACACTCTGGCCATGGTTTTTTGGCATTCAACCGTAGCATGGGCACTACATAAACCAATAGGTTGACCTGTGCCTACAAATATCAAACGCAGAATTTTGGCGATCGACGACACCCCCCTCAACCTGGTGGCGCTCGGTGGGGCACTGGAATCTGAGTTTGATTTGCAAATTGCCATATCGGGCGAATCCGGAATTGCTTTGGCCAGCGAAAATGCGCCCGACCTCATTCTGCTCGACGTGATGATGCCGGATGTGGATGGATTCGAGACTTGCCGGCGACTCAAGGCTGATCCAAAGCTTGGACAAATCCCGGTGATATTTTTAACCGCGCTGAATGATACCGAGTCCGAAAGCACTGGCCTGACTCTGGGGGCTGCGGACTACATCACCAAGCCCATCAATGTAACGACTGCCAAGCACAGAATTCGCAATTTGATAGAGCGCGAGGCCATGCACCGGGAGCTTGCTCTACAGCGCGAACAGTTGCACCAGTTCGCGTTTTTTGACACGTTGACCAAGCTTCCTAATCGCCGTTTACTCAATGACCGGTTGGCACAGGCACTGGCTAACAGTAAGCGAAGTGGCCACTATGGCGCGTTGATGTTTCTCGATCTCGACAACTTCAAACCACTCAACGACCAGCATGGGCATGCGGTCGGGGACCTGTTGCTGGAAGATGTCGCTGTACGTCTGAAGGGCTGCGTGCGTGAAGTTGACACCGTGGCACGTTTTGGTGGCGACGAGTTTGTTGTCATGCTGGCCGATTTGGGTGCAAGCCAAGCCGAGTCAGTTGCACAGGCGACCATCATCGCTGAGAAGATCCGACTCTCCCTGTCACAACCCTACACTCTTGCGATCGAACTGACGGGCCAGCCCAATACCATGGTTCAGCACCATTGCACGACAAGTATTGGTGTTTGCTTGTTGCGGCACCAAGATGGGTGTGAAGGCGATTTCCTGAAGTGGGCTGATGCAGCCATGTACCTAGCAAAAGGCGCGGGTCGCAATCAGATTCATTTTTGCGCGCCCAATGCCTCCCAAACCAGTAGGCCAGGAAAATGAGGGTACCTGAGCACCTCTCAACTCTACCGACAGCAGTTGGTTTTTGGGACCACGAGCAGCACATTCGGTTTGGAAATCAGGCATATCAAACCTGGTTTGGCAAATCGCCGGCGCAAATCCAGGGTCGACACATTCGAGATGTGATTGGCGAATGTTTGTACAAGCAAAACCTGTCCCACATTGAAGCCGCACTGCGCGGAGAGGTGCAACGCTTCGAGCGCGACATTATGTCCCCCGATGGCAAGCAGCTTCGACCTGCTCGAATTGAATACTTGCCCGAGGCAACAGACGGCACGGTGCAAGGGGTTTACGCTTTGGTGCACGACATTGCCTGTGAAAAAAGAACCGCACAGAAGCTGCAAAAAAGCATGTCGGACCTGCATCACGCGCAGTCGGTGGCGCAGGTGGGTAGTTGGCACCTTGATGCGGACGGCAACACCATCGAGTGGTCCGCCGAAACCTATCGAATATTTGGCATCCAACCAGGCACCCCCATCAGCCATGATGACTTTCTGTCACTTGTTCACCCGGACGACCGCGCGGCCATGGCGGAAGTCTGGCAAGCGGTTCAGCGTGGCGAAACTTACGACACGGCACACCGGATCACGGTGGGCGCAGAGACCCGCTGGGTGCATGAACTCGCACAGCCGGATTTCGATGCACAGGGCAATCATTGCGGCTACGTAGGCACCACGCAAGACATTACCCGGTACAAATTGGCTGAAGAGCGGGCACTTCAGTCCGAACTGCTATTGCGCTCCGCCATAGAGACCATAGACGAAGCATTTGTCGTCTATGACGCCGATGACAGACTGGTTTTTTGCAATGAAAAGTACCGTGATGTTTACCGTATTTCGGCACCCGTCATTCAGTCCGGTTGCACGTTCGAGGAAATTGTTCGCTATGGCGTCGAGCGCGGTCAGTACCCGGCGGCTGTCGGCCGCGAAGAAGACTGGGTGGCAGAGCGACTGGCCAGGCATCGGCAGGGCAACCAGGAGCTGATTCAGGATGTCGGGGGTGGCCGATGGCTCAGAATCACTGAAAAACGCACCTTGTCGGGCCACACCGTTGGTTTTCGTGTCGATGTCACAGAGCACTATCAGGCGAAGAAGGCCGCAGAGGCCGCCAATCTTGCCAAGAGCCAGTTTCTGGCCACCATGAGCCATGAAATACGCACACCCATGAACGCCATTTTGGGCATGGCACAGGTGCTCCAGATGGCAGAACTTTCGCAGGCCGACCGACTCGAATACGCTGGAACCATCGTCACCGCCGGGAACTCCCTGCTCAGTCTGCTCAATAACATTTTGGATCTCTCCAAGGTGGAGTCAGGCGACCTGACGCTGGAAGCGACCCCGCTGGACGCCGAGCAGATCATGCGGGAGACTATCGGCTTGTTTGCAAAGACGGCACAAGCTAAAGGCCTGACGATAGCGGGCCACTGGGTCGGGGCATCGCGGCACTGCCTGGGGGACGACGGCCGCTTGCGGCAAATGCTCTCCAATCTCGTCAGCAATGCAATCAAGTTCAGCGAGCACGGGGTCATTCGGGTCGAAGCCCGCGAAGTCAGTCAGGATGCCGGTACGGTTCTGCTTGAATTCTCCGTTTCCGACAGCGGCATTGGTATTCCCGTAGACCAACAGGGGCGCCTGTTCGAGCGCTTTTCGCAGGCCGATAGTTCCATCTCCCGCAAGTATGGGGGCTCCGGGCTCGGACTTTCTCTGGTGCGCACACTGGCACAGTCGATGGGTGGTGCGACCGGTTTTGAGAGCGCGCAGGGCCGCGGATCGCGCTTTTGGTTTAGCGTGCGTCTGGAGTTGCAACCCCATACTGCGAATCAACGCCCGGTCAGAGCGGTTGGCGCCGCAAATGCCACGCAAGCTGCAGGGACTTCTCTGCTGCGCTGTCGGGTGCTGGTTTTTGAGGACCACCCGACCAACCAGGTGCTGATACGGGCCATGTTGAAAAAACTCGGAGCAACGATGGAACTTGCCACTGATGGTGCCTCGTGGCTTGAGTCCATGACAGCGACTGAACCGGCAGACCTGATTCTGATGGACCTGCAGATGCCGATCATGGATGGTTTTGAGGCGGCACAACATATTCGTCGTTGGGAACAGGAAAACGCACGCCCCAGATGCCCGATTCTGGCGTTGACCGCCAACGTTTTCGACTCCGATCGACAACATTGCCTGGCAGTGGGAATGGATGACTTTCTGGTCAAACCGATCACACTGGCCGACCTGCGCCTGGCACTGCTCAAGTGGCTGCCACACACGCTGCAACCTGCGGTTCTGGTGGCGCCTCCAGTCAAAGTCGGCAAGGCGTTGGACACGACTCGCGTGGTCGGGTTGGCGGAGAAAATTGCCGTTTCACTCGCACAGAACAAGTTCGACTCGATTCGCCAGCTCAAGGAATTGCAGGACGCTCTGTCTGCTACCGAACTGGCAGCAGATATTGCCTGGGCGAGACAACCGCTGGAGCAGTTTCGTTTTGACCACGCACAGGACCGAATGCGACAAATTTTGACTTCCAGCAAATGGGAGGAAGTAATCTATGGGTAAGAGCCGACCACAAATTCTGGCCATTGACGACACGCCCGGAAATCTGCAGGCATTGGGCGCCGCTCTGGATATCGACTTCGATCTTCAAATCGCAACTTCGGGTGCGATGGGCCTTCAATTGGCCAAGAAGTTTCCACCCGACGTCATATTGCTCGATGTCATGATGCCGGAAATGGATGGCTTTGAGACGTGCCGCCGGCTCAAGTCAGACCCGGAGCTTCAGCGCATTCCAGTCATTTTCTTGACAGCTTTGAGTGACAGTGCGTCGGAGTCAATGGGCTTGACCCTGGGCGCGCAGGACTACATTACCAAGCCCATCAATGTCGAGACTGCCAGACAACGCATTCGCAACTTGTTGGAGCGTGACAGACTTCGATTGGAGGTCACCTTGCAGCGTAACGAATTACAAACCATGGTTGGCAAGCTTACGCAGGCGGGTGAGCTTCTTGAAGCGGCTCGTCTGAGGGAACTTGCTACCGGCCGCAACATTCAACTGTCCTTGCTGCACGGTAACGTACCTGCGGGCATCAAGGGCGCTGTGTTCGGTATTTTTTCTGAACCTTCCCAGGGTATAGATGGGGACTTTTACGATGTTCGCCGGCTCGACGCACACTGCTTCGATGTGCTGGTGGGGGATGTCATGGGCAAGGGTGTGCAGGCGGCAATGATAGGGGCGGGAATCAAGGCGGCCTACCACCGCGCACTAACGGATTTGCTGATCGCGAGTTCCGGCGCCTCGGCACTGCCGACGCCCGCAGAGATCATCAACCAGTTGCACCGGGAGCTGACCCCCCGACTGGTCGAACTCGCATCATTCGCCACACTGGTCCTGTACCGTTTTGATCTGAACGCGGGAACGCTGACGTATGTGAACGCGGGCCACACCACCGGACTGCTGATGCGCGCAGGTAGCGACTCGCTGGCGCAAATTCAGGGTGACAACCTGCCCATCGGCATTGCACTGGAAGAAAACTACCTTGAGCACAGTATCGTTATCGGGCCAAATGACAGTCTTTTGTTGTACTCTGATGGCATAACCGAGGCCCGCAGCAATGGGGGCGAAGAATTCGGACTGGAGCGGCTGATGGCGCAGTGCGGGGCCTGGCCAAAGGTAGACACTGTCGATGCAAAATTGACTGCCTTGCGTCAATCACTTCATATTTATTGCGCAGGCAATCAAGCGATGGATGACCAGTCGGTGCTCCTGATCGAGCTGCATGACTAATTTCAACTTCACAAAAATCAAGATGAATAACCTGAACGGAGTCACCAATGGCTAAAGGCATGATTTTGGCGGCTGGGCAAGGCACCCGGGTACGGCCGTTAACAAGAGATGTTCCCAAGCCCATGGTGCCGATTCTGGGCAAGCCGGTGATGGAATACCTGATCGAGCACCTGGCCCGGCATGGCATCACCGAAATCATGGTCAACGTGGCCTGGCACCACCACAAGATTGAAGAGTATTTTGGCGATGGCAGTCGCTGGGGCGTAGAAATTGGGTACAGCTACGAAGGCGTGCGTGACCATGGCGATGTTCTGCCCCGGCCCATGGGTTCGGCCGGCGGTATGCGGCGCATCCAGGATTTCAGCAGCTTTTTTGATGAAACCACCCTGGTGCTGTGTGGTGATGCACTGATTGACCTGGACATCACCGCCGCCATTGCCGAACACAAGTCAAAGAAGGCCATTGCCAGTGTGGTCGCCATGGAGGTGCCACTGGCGGATGTGCAAAGTTACGGCATCGTAGTAACGGAGCCGGACGGACTGATTCAGTCGTTTCAAGAAAAACCTAAGCCCAGCGAGGCCAAATCCACACTGGCGAGCACCGGCATCTACATCTTTGAGCCGGCGGAGTTGGGCCTGGTTCCGGCGGACACAGTTTACGACATCGGCTCCCAACTTTTCGC
>JAIPDC010000146.1 GCA_021737865.1 Rhodoferax sp. | reverse complement strand
TCGTCCCTGCAACTATCTGACTCGGTTGACAAGATCGTACAGAGCAGGTTGCAGATCCTTCTGGCATTTCAGCATGCCCCCGGTGGTCCGTTGGCGTCTATCCATGACCACCCGGTTGGCGCGCACACCGACAGCATTGCCAAGATGCGTACCGACGCCAATCAGCTGTTTGACGCCATCACCGTCTCAAGCGGGAACCCGGAGGAGCAGGCCCTGCTGAACACCGCAAAGCAAACGCGTGCTGCATGGCATGACCGCCTCGAACAGGCCATCAAGTCCATTGCCACGGGTGATTTTTCACCCGCAACGATGGCGGCCTTCTTGCAAGCCGGGCGAACCGAGGGCGAGGCGGCCATCAAGTCCATGCGCGATCTGCGTGATATGCAGGTCAAGACGGCAGAACTGGCCTCGAACGAGGCCGAGTCACGTTACAGGCTTGCCATCGGCGTGTTTCTGGTGGCTGCGATTGTGGGGGGTGTTCCCTCGAGCTTCATGACATTTCTTCTGATGGGGCGCATGCGCAGCGGCTTTAGCCAGGCCGACCAGACCGCCACATCGATTGCGTCAGGAGATCTTTCACGCACGGTTGCGCATAGCGGACGTGACGAAATTGGCCACTTGCTCACCCAGATGAGTACCATGCGTGACAACCTGCACCACGTAATCACCCAGGTTCGCAGTGGATCGGACGCGATTGCAAGTGCCGCTGCAGAGGTGGCCAGTGGGACGTTGGATTTGTCCAATCGCACCGAGCAGCAAGCGGGGTCCCTGGAGAAAACTGCATCTGCCAGCGAGCAGCTCTCGAGCACGGTTCAGCATAACGCGGACAGTGCGGCGCAGGCCAACCAACTAGCCAATTCGGCCTCTGCGCTGGCTACGCGCGGTGGCACTGTCGTCTCCCAGGTGGTGGAAACCATGGACGCGATCAACACGTCTTCGCGCAAGATTGTCGACATCATTGCGGTGATTGACGGTATCGCGTTCCAGACCAACATCCTGGCCCTGAATGCGGCGGTTGAAGCAGCCCGCGCGGGTGAACAGGGCAGGGGGTTCGCGGTCGTCGCCGCCGAGGTGCGTAGCCTGGCGCAGCGCTCGGCGACTGCGGCCAAGGAGATCAAGGGACTGATCGACGACTCGGTCGACAAGGTTGGCCGTGGAACCGAGCAGGTGGCGCAGGCTGGGAGCACCATGCAGGAAATCGTCGCCGGCATTCAGCGTGTGGCCGATATCGTCGGGGAGATTGCATCCGCCAGCAGGGAACAGTCCGCAGGCATTGCCGAGATCAATCTGGCGGTGAGCCAGCTCGACGGCGTCACCCAGCAGAATGCAGCTCTGGTCGAAGAGACGTCCGCTGCCTCGGCCGCGCTGCAGGAGCAGGCACGCCAGTTGGCTCAGTTGGCAGGATCGTTTCAGCTCGAAGCCGCGGCGCGATCCTGACGCAGCAACCGTTGACCAGTCGACGGCCAGTTCGTCGTCGTTTTGCCACTGGCTCATCCCTTGCGAAAACGCAAAGCTTGGGTTGCCTGTGGTCTTATTCTTCGTTCTCCGGCATGCGCCTACGCCGTACCTTTTATCAATCGAAATTCTTTGCTCGGAGAGAAAATGAAGAATCAGGAAGTGGCAAGCAGATCGTCACGTGCGCTGGCAATCAAGCGCCCGACCATGCCCATGGAAGTGAAAACCAATAAAGGTGCTACGGCGGTGAAAGCGCCGAAAGTCTCTGCTGTGGCGGGAAATGAGCTTGATGAAATGATTCGGCGCAAAGCCTATTCGATCTACGAGTCTCGCCATTGCGAAGGGGGCCATGCGCTGGACGACTGGCTGCAAGCAGAAGCGCAAGCGAAGATTGCTCTGAAGTCCGTCTCTTAGTTCGTCCCATAGTCCTGCCTGAGGGGGGGTGTTTTTTGCGTCATCGCAAAAAATTGAGAATTATCAAGCCAGTGGAAATGAGAGGGGCCAGACTGCCCGTTTGTCTCAAAACATCCACATGGAAAAATTACTTACCAGGCGCAACACCATTGTTTTTGTATGCGTGCTAGTCCTATGGCGCCTGTACTTGTCCGCTGCGCTGCAGCTGCATCCCGATGAGGCATATTATTGGTTGTGGTCGCGCTATCTGGATGTCGGGTATTTTGATCACCCTCCATTTGTGGCGTATTTCATTTGGTTAACGACGCTGCTTTCAAAATCGGAATTGTGGGTGAGGCTTTCAGCAACGATTGTTTCGGTGCTGGTGAGCGGCTTGATCTGGCAGTTGGCCATGCAGCTTTACAGAAGTGTGAAGATTGCGGCGGGCAGTGTTGTACTGTTTAATGTCTACCCCCAGACCATGCTCGGGTTGGTCGTCATCACCCCCGATATACCGGTCTTGCTCTTCTGGTCGTTGAGCATCTATATTTTTTGGCAAATTATTCGCACGCAGAAGACGTGGCTCTGGTTGGCACTGGGTGTGACGTTCGGACTTGCACTACTTTCAAAATACACAGCGGTTTTGATGGCGCCATGTTTCCTGATTTATCTTCTGCTGACCGATGACAGGAGGTGGCTAAAAACCATTTACCCCTATCTTTCATTGGGTATCGGACTCCTGTGCTTCTTGCCCGTGGTGATCTGGAACAGCAACCACGACTGGATTTCGTTTGCATTTCAATTGAAGAACGGCCTTGGTGCGCAAGGCTACTCGCTGGAGAAGGTGGCCGAGTACGTTGGCGGGCAACTTCTGGTGACCGGCCCGGTTGTCTGGTTTGTGGGTATCTATGCCGCAGCAGTCGGTATCTATCGCAGGGACAAAGAAACGGTACTGCTCCTGTCGACCGCTCTTCCGGTCATATTGTTCTTTGGTCTTTCCTCCTTGAAAAAGGCAGCCGGTCCGAACTGGCCGGCATTTGCCTATTTCGCCTTTTGCATCCTGGTGACCCAGTTTTGCCTTGCCGAATATTCAAGGCTGCGTCGCACAGTGTGGTCGGTTGCCGTGGTGTCGAGTCTGATCCTGTCGGCAGTCGTGACGTTGCATGCCAGATTCAATCTGATTCCGCTTGAGCGTTACTCAAAGGAAATGGCCGCTGCCGATGCAACCAACTGGTTTTACGGGTGGAGGGAGCTTGGAGCCGAATTGAAAAAATATCCAGGCAGGGAGTTTGCGATCACGCCGTCGCACCAACTCAGTGCGGAAATTGTCTATTACACCGACGCAAATATCGTTGCACAGACCGCTCTCATCACCAGACCGAGTCAGTTCAATATGTGGAGGTCGGAAAAAGACAGCGGCCGCACCGATGGCTTGTATGTTTGGACGGCCGCCGATTACATCGGACCCGACGGGGCCTATTTTGCATCTGCGTCGCGGAGCAACTCGCTTCAGATTTTTCGTGATGGAGTGCCAACGCGCACCTACTACATTGTTTCGGGCCAGAAGGATTTAACGCCTCCGTTCCATGGCAGCTGACTTTTTGTCCGATGCAGCGATTCAGGAATACCTATTTTCAGGTAGTCATTTTCAGTGGATTCAGGTATTGGTCAATGTGGTGATGGTATTTACGCTCGCAGTGTCCACATCGCAAGGAATTGACATGAGCGCTATACCGTACACCATGCCATCTCCCACGGCCGCAAGGCAGGCGTTGATCGCCGGCCCGAATCGTGAACTCGATTCGCCGGCCATTGGGCACGATGTGGATGAGCCGATTGCGGGGCTGCGCCATGCGGGTGCGATAGAGGACCAGTTCAAGAGTCGTGCTCGTTGGCGTGCATCGCTCGACATGATTGAGCGGCAGGTTCCGGTGACCAAGCGCAGGTTCAGAACGCATCAGGAGCTCTACACCTTTGGGCAGCCTTTTGAAACGCTGCATTTGATCAACTCTGGAATTTTCAAAATAGTCAGTCTGGCGCCCGATGGCCGCGAGCGCAATGCGGACTTTTTCTTCGATGGCGACTGGTTGGGCTTCGATGGCATACCGACGGGTCAACATAGTTGCTCGTGCATTGCTTTGGATATCGGTGAAGTCTGGGCCGTGCGTTACGACGACCTCATGCTGGCCGCCGCCAAGGACCCTTCACTTTTGCGCCATGTCGTGACGGCCATTAGTACGCAATTGGCGCGCAACCGTGACATTGCGTTGTCCATCGGAACCCTGTCAGCCGATGCGCGGGTCGCCGACTTTCTCCTGATGTGGGCAATATCGCTGGCTGAGAGGGGTCGCCGGGCCGACGAGATCAACGTCCGCATGAGCCGCGCAGAGATTGGCACCTTTCTCTGCATCCGCCTTGAATCGGTGAGCCGTGCATTGGCCAAGCTTGCGCACCACGGTGTCATCGCATTCAATGTGCGTGGGCGTCGTGATATCAGCATCCCCGATATCGCCGCGTTGAGCCATTTCGTTCAAAGTGACATGGCACCCAGTGCGCAAGTATTGCAATGAGCAAGTCGCTCATTGATCGGTCAATTCGCAACGGGAGATGTGTGTCGGGAAATGTGTAGACTGCAGGCATCTGTCGGCCCCATCTTGGCATTTCCGGAGATTCTGTTTTGACCATCAAGTCCTCAGCTAAACGCAGCACTAAAACCGTGGTCGCAGCGGTTGCTCCTGTTGCTATCCAGACTCCAAAATGTGTTGTTGGTATTGGTGCATCGGCTGGCGGTTTTGATGCGATTCGCAGCTTTTTGCAGGCGATGCCAGTTGACAGCGGTGTCGCATTTGTGGTTATTCAGCATCTGGCCCCCACGCACGTCAGCCTGGCTGCAGATATCTTCTCAAAATTTACTGCCATGCCGGTCACTGAAATGACGAACGGCACACTGATCGAGGCCAACCACATCTACACCGCACCATCAGACAAGGATGTTGCGGTGGTCGATGGTCGGTTGTGTCTGTCGCCCCGCAGCGACGTGGGGCGCATCCGGTTGCCGATTGACCGTTTTTTCACATCTTTGGGGCTGGACTGCAAAACACGTGCCATTGGCATTATTTTGTCCGGCACCGGAAGTGACGGATCGGTTGGCGCAAAGGCCATTGCAGCGCACGGGGGCGTTGTGTTGGTTCAAAAGCCTGAGACCGCCGAGTACGATGGCATGCCCAGCAGCGCCATAGCCACCGGAATTGCCAACTATGTGTTGCCGGTGGCGCAAATGCCACGGGTAGTTGCCAGCTATGCGCGCCATCCATATGTTGCCACTGTTGGCAGCGCGGACGCTGTGGATGTCCCTGTCAGCGCCATTCAGAGTGTGATCCGTATTGTCAAGGCCAAGCGCGGCTATGACTTTGCCGGTTACAAGCATGCGACCTTGGTGCGTCGCATTCAGCGGCGCATGGGTTTGCATGGTGTGCTGCGGCAGGCCGACTACGTGGCCCTGCTCAGAACTGATTCCCAGGAGGTGGACGCCCTTTTCAGGGATCTGCTGATTGGGGTGACAGAGTATTTTCGGGATGCCGATGCCTGGAAGGCCCTTGAAACCCATGTTGTGGCCCCGCTCATCGCTGGCAAGCAGCCAGGCGAGCCGGTTCGCATCTGGATTCCTGGCTGTTCAACCGGTGAAGAGGCCTACACCATGGCCATGGTGATGCTGGACTCCCTGCGCCGCGCGCGCAAGAAGTGCCCCGTACAAATATTTGCTACCGACACCAATCATGATGCGCTTGAAATCGGGCGCGCAGGTCGCTACCCAATCGGCATTGCGGCCAATGTCTCGCCGACCAGACTGCGCCGCTACTTTGAAACGACAGCGCAGGCGCAACACTTCACGGTGACCGAGGAGTTGCGCAAGTCCGTGGTCTTTGGCGTCCAGAACCTGTTTGCCGACCCACCATTTGGCAGGGTTGACCTGATCAGTTGTCGCAATGTGCTGATCTATCTGGAACCGGAAGTACAGAAGCGGGTTCTTAATATTTTTCATTTTGCGTTGCGCCAGGACGGTTATCTGTTCCTTGGCAGCGCAGAGTTCAACGACGGTCGTAATGATCTTTTTCGGCCTTTGTCAAAGAAGTATCGAATCTTTCAACGCGAAGGATCTGCCCGTGTTGAGGCGTTGTCGACACCTTTGTCGGTCGCCAGCGCGCAGGATGTGGCCGATGCCGTGCAGCCACGCATGGTGTCGGCGCTCAGCCAGGCCGCGGGTTTTGCCCAACGCCTGATTCTTGACCGCTTTTCACCCGCCTCGGTAATGGTGACTGCGAGCCACGAGGCCGTCTATTTTTGCGGTCCCACCGATGAGTTTTTGAAACGCCCTCAGGGCGCTCCCAGCCATGACCTGATGCTGATGGTGCGAGAGGGCCTTAGATCGCGCTTGCGCACTGCGCTTAAAGAGGCTGCCCAGAGCGGGGTGACCGTCAATGTGGAGGGCGCACGCATGAAGCATGGCGGCGTCTTCGAGCCAGTGCAGATCACTGTGGTTCCCAGCGCGGCGGGGGACGCTGGGCGCTTCTTTCTGGTTGTTTTTCGCCACGACAACAAGCCCGTATTAGCGCCCGGCAAGGCCGAAAATCTGGGGCTTGTGCGCCATCTGGAGGAAGAGTTGGAGGCGACACGTGACGATCTGCAGAGTTCGATCGAACGGTGTGTTGTCGCCACCCAGGACTTGCGTGTCTCCAACGAAGAAGTGGTCTCCGCCAATGAAGAATTACGGTCGCTGAACGAAGAGCTCGAAAGCTCCAAGGAAGAATTGCAGTCACTCAATGAAGAGTTGACAACCGTCAACCAGCAATTGGAAACCAAAGTGCGCGAGTTGGAGCGTGCCAACAGCGACCAGACCAATTTGCTGGTCAGCAGTGACATCGCCACGATTTGCCTTGATGAGTCCTTGCGTATCAAGTGGTTCGCGCCCGCCACGCAAAGGCAGTTCAATTTCCTGCCGGGGGATGTTGGGCGGCCAATCAGCGACATACTGCACGCCATCGGGGATGTCAGCATGGTGGTTGCTGTGCGTGCAGTTCTTGCCGGGCAGACCGAGCTGGACCGGGAGTTTCAGGTTGAAAGCGGCCGTTGGTATATGCGTCGCACCCTTCCGTACCTGGATGCATCGCACAAGATTTGCGGCGTGATCGTGACCTATACCGACATCACCGATCACCACCTCGCCCTTGAGGCCGAGCGGGTGTGTCGCAGCGACCTCGTTGATTCAGACGAAAGGGCTGACAAGCTTCGCTACCTGTCGGCGGCGCTGGTCACTGCCGAGGATCGTGAGCGGCGGCTGCTGGCGCAAGACCTGCATGACGACTTTGGGCAACTGCTCGCCATCATCGGTCTGAAGGCGGCAATGATGGAAAAAATGGATCTGCCGGATATGCTTCGCAGAGCCGTTGGTGAGTGCGCCAGGACGGTTGACCAGGCGAATCGCAAATTGCGCACTATGGCATTGCGGCTTAACCCCCCCATGCTCGATCAGCTGGGGTTGGTGCCGGCGATTCAGTGGCTCGCCGACGAGGTCAATCGGTTGCACAAGATCGAGGTTGACATCCAGGACGATGGCCAGCCCAAGCCCATGGATCCCGCGGTGAGTGCAACACTGTTTCGTGCAGTGCGCGAGTTACTGGTGAATGTCTCCAAGCACGCCAGGGTGTCGAAAGCAGTGGTTGCCGTGTCCCGCAACGCCGATGACACCATGAGCCTTACTGTTAGCGATGCAGGTGCCGGGTTTGACCCGGGCAAGGTTGTGACCAGCGCCGATACCGGTGGATTTGGCCTCATCAGCTTGCGCGAGCGCTTGGGTTATCTGGGCGGCGCAATGGAGGTGAAGAGTATCCCCGGCGACGGAACTTCCGTTGTCGTCAACGTGCCATTGCTGCCAGATGTTCGTGCCAAGGCTGAAGACAAAGGCAAACCCGAGGACCAGCCATGAACATCCGGGTCCTGCTGGTCGACGACCACGTCATTTTCCGCCAAGCCCTGTCGCACATGTTGAGTGTTGATCCGACCATGCAGGTGGTGGGTGAACTCGGCGATGGTGAGCAAATAGTGAAAACGGTCGGGGAAACGCGGCCCGACGTTGTTGTCATGGATGTCAGCATGCCCAAGGTCAATGGCATGGAGGCCACCCGCAAACTGCTAGCCAGCCACCCGCAAGTCAAGGTTGTCGCGCTGTCCGGCTTCAACTACAAGCAGTTCGTTCTGGAAATGCTGGAGGCTGGTGTCACTGGATACGTGATCAAGTCGGCGGCTGCCCAACAACTGACTCAGGCCATTGTCAGCGCCGCAGCGGGTCAGCGGTATCTGTGCCCCGAGTCCTCCGAGTTGCTCATTTCGGCTAAATCACGCACGGCTCAGTCTCACGTTAGCACCCAGGGAAACAAGCGTCTCGGCAAGCGCGAGACCGCAGTCTTGAAGCTATTGGCACTGGGCAACAGTTCGCCACAAATTGGTAACGCTTTGCACATTGCCACCAGCACCGTGGACGTTCACAGGCGCAACATCATGCGCAAGCTCGAACTTCACAATGTGGCGGAGTTGACCACCTATGCCATTCGCAACGGATTTGTCGATCTGCAGGGTGGCTAATCGGCATTGCCACGCCCTCATGGCGTCAAACCGAGACGTTCGTTCTTTCATGGTCGGGGTTTGACATTCCGCAACGCAGTCGACTGCATGGTGCATAAGCTGAATGGTGCTTTCAGACCCATCAGGAGACGCAACCATGAAATCAGATGCTGAATTGAAGAGAGATGTTGAAGAAGAACTCGCGTGGGAGCCCGCCGTCCCCGATGCGCGGGTGGGTGTCGCAGTGAACGAGGGCGTGGTGACGCTGACCGGGCACCTTGACACCTACGCTCAAAAAGATGCAGCGCAGCAGGCCGTGCAGCGCGTGACCGGTGTCATGGCCGTGGCGGTGGAGATTGACGTCATTCCGCAGGGAATTCACCAGCGCAGCGATACCGAAATTGCCACTGCAATTGAGCATGTTCTGGCGTGGAACAGTTCGGTTCCACAGGATCGGGTTGTGGTGATGGTGGAAAAGGGCTGGGTCACGTTGACCGGTGAACTCGACCATAACTTTCAGCGGCTGGCGGTTGAGAAGGTGATTCGCCCGCTGAAGGGTGTCGTGGGCGTTACAGACAAGATTCGGCTCAAAGGCACCGCAGTCCCGGCCAACCTGTCGGCCCGGATTCAGACTGCATTGATGCGCCAGGCGATGCGCGAAGGCAAGCGGATCGACATTTCGGTCGATGGCGGCACGGTGACATTGCGCGGCAAGGTGCGTTCCTGGGTCGAACGCAATGCCGCTGAGGGGACCACGTGGGCGGCACCTGGCGTCAGCCACGTCAATAACCAGCTGACGATCGAGGCGTGACCCCAAAAATTCGCGCTTTGCGTGATGAGATCGGCAGGCTGCAAGCCGAGTTGCTTGATGCGTTGCAGGAGCAAGAAGCCGCTGTGTTGTATCAATTAAAAACGAACATCTTTCGCTGGCTTGTCACCAACCGACCCCAGAACCTGCTCACGGGCCCGATCATTCAATCACAGTAGCGGACACGCCAGGCTTCGGTCCACACGGCCAGTGCGTGTTGGGCGCAACTGTGTGAATCCGGAGGTAATCCAAGTGTTTGCGCGGCCTG
>JAIPDC010000145.1 GCA_021737865.1 Rhodoferax sp. | reverse complement strand
TGCGTCTGATGCTGGCCTCTGCCCTCCGGCCATAACGCCAATTTGGGGTCAGAGCACACGTCCGCTACGCTACCGGTGATCCGACCCCAAATTCGCTTGCAGCGCTCGGTCTCCTCGAATGCACTTCTCAGCGCACGAGCCGTGCTTGCAAATGTCCGTCAGACATCCGCACGGGCGATGGCCATGGCCTCACGCAGCACATTGAGGTCACCGATGTGATTGGACAGCAGTAGCACAAGCTTGGCGTTGACCATCGCGCTTTGGTCGTCCGAGAGGTCCCGGTGCGTTTCTATCAGAGCTTCGTAGAAGTCATCGCCTGGCGTGAATGCGTGGAAATAGCGCTTGCCGGGCTCGGCGATATTCGGGTTCAGGTTCAGTGCCATTGTGAATTCCTTATTGCGTGTTGCAGGTTGCACGTGCCAGAGCAGCCGTCACAAGGTCTGCGTCAAAGGCGCGCCAGCGGGCCGCGACGTGCTGGTCCGGACGCACCAGATAGACCGTACCGGCGACGCTGTCATAACGCTCGGCATATCGACCGGCGTGGTCTACCAACACACGCAGGCCCTGGGGTGCAACGCCCGCTACGGGTGAGACCAGCACCACTTCGATCGGGATCGGTCCATGGGCGAGTGCTTTGTAGCTTTGCGCAGTCGCTGCGGGAACGGCTGCCGGGTCACTGACATGGACCAGCGCAACAAAATGTTTGCCGACGCTGTCCAACAACCAGGCCTCTTGTGCGCCGTCGCGCACTGGCGCATCGTCCATTGCCGCGCCGGGAACCATATCGCCGGTAAATGGCGCCACGTCTGCGGTGTTCAGTGCAGACTCGGTCAGGAAGGCAGCGACCGACAGGCGCCCGGAGTTGACCAGCGCCCGCGCAAATGCGTGGTCACGGGCCAGTGACAGGACCGCATTGCGAAACGTCAGCGACGTCTTGCTCTTGGGCGTGATGAAGTCGGTGGAGCGGGTCGAGTTCATGATGTTCTCGTCGGCTGCAAACACACGCTCCTGCGAATAGGTATCCAGCAAGGTGTGCGGCGCCAGCCCATCGATCACGAGTTTCAATTTCCAGACCAAGTTGTCGGTGTCCTGTAAACCCGAATTGGCCCCGCGTGCGCCGAACGGCGATACCTGGTGCGCCGCATCACCGGCAAACAACACGCGGCCATGACGGAATTCGGTCATCCTGCGGCACTGGAAGGTGTACACGCTGACCCACTCCAGTTCAAACTCGCGGTCATCACCCAGCATGGCTTTGATGCGCGGAATGACCTTCTCGGGCTTCTTCTCTTCTTCGGGATCGGCCTGCCAGCCCAGCTGAAAGTCGATGCGGTAGACGCTGTCGGCCTGACGGTGCAGCAGCACCGACTGCCCGGGGTGAAACGGCGGATCAAACCAGAACCAGCGCTCGGAAGGAAAGTCCGCCTTCATCACCACATCGGCGATCAGGAAACGGTCCATGAAGATTTTTCCATCAATCTCCAGATTCATCATCCGGCGGATATTGCTGCGCGCGCCATCGGCCACGATCAGCCAGTCCGTCTCCATGGAGTAGATGCCATCGGGGGTTTCGATCTGCAGCGTGGCGCCATTGCCATCCGGTGTGACCGAGACCACCTTGTTGCGAAAACGCAGGTCCAGATTGGGCAGTTCCCTGGCGCGCTTGACCTCGTATTCCTCCAGGTAATACTGCTGCAGGTTGATCATGCCCGGGCGCTTGAAATCGGGCTGTGGCAACAGGTTGAAGTTGTAGACCTCCTGCTCACGGAAAAACGTTCGTCCCACATTCCAGCTGACACCCTTGTCTACGCAGGCATCGCCCACGCCCAGACGATCGAGCACTTCCAGCGCACGGCGGGCGTAGCAAACGCCGCGCGAACCGACGGACACGGTGTCATCGTCGTCCAGCACCACGACCGGCACACCCGTTTGGGCCAGCTCAATCGCCGCAGCCAACCCAACCGGCCCGGCACCAACCACGACCACCGGGTAACGCCGGGTCTCGCCGGTCTTTTGCTCGGGCGGTTGAATGTATTCAAATTTTGGATAGTGGTAGGTGTTCAGCATCGGTGCCTCCTGGTTGTTCTGCTACGGCTGTTCTCGTCCGCGGGGTGCGTTGTGGCTATTGGCTTGCCTGCAGGCCGTGCCACATTTCCTTGTCGCGTTCGGCCGTCCAGATGCGCGGGTGCTTGATCCCACTGGCTTCGTCGACGGCGCGGGTGACGTCAAAAGGCAGGCAGTGCTCGTAGATAAAGACCTGTCCGAATTTGGGGTCCATCGCCTTGCGGATATGCGCCATGGCAAGGCTGAGGGTCATCCCCTGCGCCACTGCTTCCTTGGCAGAACCCAACAAGGTTGTGACGAAGTCGCGTGTGTAGTCCAATCCCTCTTTCACGCGTTCGGGGGTTACCAGGGCGGGTCCGCGACCGGGCACCAGCTTTTGCGCACCCAATGCGGCCAACGCGTCCAGTGTGGCGGGCCACTCCTGCAGTTGCGCGTCGCCCGTGTAGCACGCGGCGTCGGCTTCAACCAGGTCACCGGAGAAAAGCACCTTTTCTGAGGGCACCCAGACGATGGTGTCGCCCTTGGTGTGCCCGGGGCCCACATGCAGGATCTGGACCTCCAGCTTACCCATCCACAACGTCATTGCGTCTTTGAACACCAGGGTCGGCCAGGTCAAACCGGGCACCGAATCAAAGTTGTTGAACAGCCGCGGGAAGCGCTCATATTCGGACTGCATGTCCTGCGCGCCGCGCTCAACAATCATTTCATAGGTGCCCTGGCTGGCGATGATTTCCTGCATCCCGGCTGCCTTGTAGCCGGATGCGCCGAGCACCCGTACTGCGTGGTAGTGCGACAGCACCACGTACTTGATGGGCTTGTCAGTCACTTTGCGAATTTCGGCAATCAGGCTCTGCGCCATCACCGGCGTGGCCAGCGCGTCACAAATCAACACACTGTCCTCACCAATGATGACGCCGGTGTTGGGGTCGCCTTCTGCGGTGTAGGCCCAGCAATGGTCAGACAACTGTGCAAAGGTGGTCTTCTTGACTTCGAGGTCGGCTACGGAGGCAAATTTCTTGGTGGTCATGCAATCGTCCTTTTAAAATGAGCGCTTGGCCTGATGGCCGGTCTATGTCGTTTGTGGATTCAACAATCGTCTGCGTGACGGATCGGATGCGTGGCGGGTGTGATCACATTCCCAGGTATGCGGCGCGCACCTGCTCGTTGCTGATCAGTTCCTGGCCGGTTCCGCTGAGGGTAATGGTGCCGGTTTCCATCACATACCCCCGATCAGCAATCGCCAACGCCGCGAAGGCATTTTGTTCTGCCAGGATGATGGTCATGCCCTCTGATTTCAGCGTCTTGACCACGTTGAAGACTTCTTCCACCAACAGCGGTGCCAGTCCCATTGACGGTTCATCGAGCAAGAGCAATTTGGGTCGACCCATCAAGGCCCGGCCAATTGCCAGCATCTGTTGCTGCCCGCCTGACAGGGTGCCGGCAGGCAGGCGCCGCTTCTCCTTCAATATGGGGAACATGCTGAATATCTTTTCAAGGTCGCCGGCCACCTGGCTCTTGGGCTGCGTATAGGCGCCGAGTCGCAGGTTGTCGTCAATGCTCAGTGGCCCAAACACCTGGCGCCCTTCCGGGCACTGGCAAATACCCGCGCGCATGCGCAGGTCCGAGCGCAGCTTGCTGATGTCGCGGCCATCGAAATGGATGCTACCTGCGCCCATGGGCTGCACGCCCGATAGCGCGCGCAAAAATGTGGTTTTCCCCGCCCCGTTGGCGCCGACCAGGGCCACTGTCTCACCACGGCGCACTTCAAAGTCGATGCCCTTGAGTGCTTTGATGCGACCATAGCTACTCTCCAGGCCGCTGACCTTGAGCAGCAGGTCCACTCGGGGTGCGGCGCCAGGCTTGAGCTCACCCGAACTGTGCCCGCCCAGACCGACCGACTCAGGCGCCAGCGCCGCAATCCGGTGGTAGAGCTCACGAAATTCTTCCTTGGCGTGCTCACCAAACAGTGGGTCCTGGTTGTCCAGAAATGCGCGGTTGATCTCTTGCCAGTCATCGGCCGTCAAGGCCTCTTTGGCCAGCGGAATCAGATCCCTCTCCTCGGTGCGGATGTGCTTCTTCAGGCCTTCGGTGTAGTCGCGCAGCGCATTAGTGAACTGGGCGAGTTCGCCGTTTCGGGCCCGACCCAGACTCTGGCGCAGGCTTTTCAACGTGTCCGGTCCGCCGCGATGGTCCGCCTCCAGCTGGCTTAGCAGCTGAGCGGCCTGATCGGTGCGCTGGCGCAACAGCCGAAACAAATAGTCGTCTTCTTTGGGATGGTGGGATTGGTCGACAAAGCTCTCGATGTAATCGAATACCGCATCAAAGAATTCCGGCGTCAGCGCCCCGCCGGCGTCAATTTCTTCCGCCACCGTGTTGATGGTGGTTGCCAGTCGCCACAACTTGCTGTGCTCTGCTTGAATGATCTGAATGGCCTGCATACTCGGTCTCGGTTAGGAATGGGTGCCAAGGTAGGCCGCGATCACATCCGGATTTTTTCGCACTTCTTCGCCGCTGCCTTCTGCCAGTTTCTTGCCGTAATCCAGAACCAGAATGCGATCGGAAAGGTTCATGACCATCTTCATGTCGTGCTCCACCAGCACCACGGTCACACCCGAGTCGGCCACTTTGCGCACCAGCTGGTCAACCTCGATGGTTTCCTTCGGATTCAACCCGGCAGCCGGTTCATCCAGAAAAATCAGCCGCGGCTTCATGGCCAGCGCCCGTGCGATCTCCAGGCGTTTCAAGGCCCCGTAGGGCATGCTGTCGGCCCGTGCGTCGACATACTGTTCCAACCCGACAAAGCGCATCAATTCGGTGGCTTCGATACGAAGTTCGGCATCGCGCTTTTTGATCGACGGCAGCCGCAGCGCGGCCTTGATCAGGTTGCGGTCAAGCCGCAAGTGCGCGCCCACCATGACGTTCTCCATGGCACTCATGTTCATGCAAATTTGCAGATTTTGAAAGGTGCGCGCAACGCCCCGGGTTGCCAATTCATTCGGCGACTTGCCGCCGATGGACTCGCCATCAAGCCGTATGACGCCGCTGCTGGGCGTGTAGACACCAGTAATCAGATTGAACAACGTTGTTTTGCCGGCGCCATTGGGGCCGATGACCGCGTACACAATGCCCGCATCGATCGAAAAGCTGACGTTTTGTACTGCCTTCACTCCGCCAAAGTGGATGGAGAGGTCTTGAACTTCAAGCAATGCCATGCCTATTGCCCCTTCCCGAACTTGGAAGCCAGCGTGGGCACCAGCCCCTTGGGCATGAAGACCATGCAGGCCATCAGAATGGAACCAAAAGCCACCGTTTCCCACCCTTCGAAGGTTGCCAGCGCCTGCGGCAGTGCGGTCAACAGGACGGCGCCCACCAGCGAGCCGTAGACCGAAGCCATGCCGCCGATCACAACCATCGTGACGAGTTCAATGGAGTGAAAGAAGTCAGCCAGATTGGGGGTAACAAAGCCAACGTAGTGTGCGGTGACGCTGCCCATGACGCTGGCGAACACAGCGGACATGACAAAGATCGCAACCTTGTAGCGCACAACATCAACACCCACCACCTGCGACGCGACTTCAGAGCCATGCAGAGCCCGCAGCGCACGTCCAAACGGCGAATCAATCAGGTTCAACGAAGCCCAGACGCTGACCGACAGCAGCAGGGCGACCACCCAGTACCATTGTTTGTCGTTACTCAGTTCAAAGCCAAACAAGGCCATTGGAAGTACCGGCATGCCATCAGGCCCGCCGGTCCATGCCGCTTCGTTGCGCAGCGCAATGTTCAAAATGATGCCAAGGCCCAGCGTCGCCATGGCCAGGTAGTGTCCCTTGAGCTTGAAGATCGGTCGTGCCACGATGGCGGCCAGCAGTCCCGCGGCCGCCGCGCCAGCGACCAGGGCCAGCACCGGATGCCATCCAAAGTGGGTCGGTAGCACAGCCGAAGCGTAGGCTCCAAGGCCCAGGAAGCCGGCGTGCCCGAGACTGATCTGGCCGGCAAAGCCGATCAGCAGGTTCAGCCCCAACACGATCACCGCATTGATAGCCATTCGGATCACCAGATCCAGATAAAAGCTGTTGGGCAACAGGAACGGCAGCACCACCAGGATGCCGACGACGATGAAGAGCCCAAAGTAGGCGTTTCGATTCATGGCTAAACCCGATCAGTCGATTTGCCGCCGAAGAGTCCGCGCGGCTTGAAAAAGAGAATCAGCAGGATCAGCACGAACGGTATTGCATCCTTGTAGCTTGACGAGATGTAGCCGGCTCCCATGGCTTCCAGAACGCCAACCAGGATGCCCCCCAGAACCGCGCCCAGGCCGCTGCCCAGGCCACCGACGACCGCGGCCACAAAGCCTTTGAGACCCAGCATGATGCCGACGTCATATGAAGTCAGCGTGATCGGGGTCACCAGAATGCCGCCCAGCGCACCCAGCGCGGCCGACATGGCAAAACTCATGAACAGCACCCAGCTGGTGTTGATGCCCACCAGTTCGGCTGCCAGGCGGTTGAACGATGTGGCCAGCATGGCCTTGCCCTGCAAGGTGCGGGAAAAGAAGTACCAAAGGGCCACCACAACCAGAGCCGTGACGCCCAGCACCCACAGACTTTGCGGCAGCAAGGTGGCGCCCAGAATCTCGATGGGCGCATCGCCCGAGAATGACGGCAAACTGTGCGTAGCCTTGCCAAGCCAAACCTGAATCAGCCCCCGAATAACCAGCGAAGCACCGATGGTGATGATGATCAGGGTGACTGTTTCAGCCCCCTTGACCGGTTCGATGGCCAGCTTTTCCACCATGACTCCCACGATGGCCGGGATCACGATGGCCAGAATCAAGGCGACCGGCAGCGGCAACCCGGCCTGTGTGAAATACACCGCCAGCATGCCTCCCAGCATGATGAACTCGCCCTGCGCAAAGTTGATGACGTTGCTGGCGTTGTAAATCAGCGTGAACCCCAGTGCGGCCAACGCGTACGTCGCACCCACGGTGACGCCAGAAAACAAAAATTGAAGGAATTGGGCCAGCATTAGTGCTCCTGCCAGGCACGTGCCAGCGCCATGAGTGGGTCGACCTGACTGATCATTGTTTTGTCTCCTGCTGGCTTTGACTTTGTGTCACCGAATATCGGTAGCTCGGTGTCAATTCTGCATTACGTAATAAATTCTGTCAATTGTAACTTTACACAAAAGATCAGACCTCCTCCTGCTGCGCTTTACGGGTGGCGCCGAGGCGCCAGGACAGTGCATCGGCAGAGGCTTTCAATTTTTCGCGCACAGGGCTGCCCTCCCCCATCGCGAACATGCCGTGTACGCCCACCACGACCATGGACATGGATATTTCATTCTTGAAATTGAATACCGGTGCGGCGATCGCCTCGACCCCCTGAAAAAGATAGTGACGTGATACGGGAGCGACACCTTCCACTCGGACCTGCTCCAGCATCGCGTCCACTTCTGCTCGCGTCTTGAAGCCCGAAACATTGGCATCGGTTTGCAGTTCCTTGGCAATCTTGGCATCGGTCACGCTCGCCGGCAGCCAGGCAGCAAAAACCCGGCCGCTGGCCGTGCTGAGCAGCCGCAGTGATGCACCCGTGACCACGTTCACCGTAATCGGGCGTTGCGGGCGCTCCCAGCGGACGATGACCGGGCCGTGGTCACCCCAGACCGCAATGGCCGTGGTTTCGTTGATCTCATCGCGCAGTTCCGAGATCGCCGTAAGACCCAGGCGGATGCGGTCGAGGCGGTCGATAGCAACCAGACCGATATTCAGCGCAAAGGGCCCCAGGCCATATCGTGATGTTGCGGGGTCCTGCTCAATCAAACCAGCACGGATCAGGCTTACCAGGTACCGGTGCGCCTTGGAGGCCGGAATATTGGCCGCTGCGGCGATCTCCTTGAGCATCATGGATCGATGCCCGTCGACCACGGCGCGCAGCACACCCGCACCCACTTCCAGCGACTGCACGCCATGTTTGCTTTCCTTGTCGTCACTCACGTTGTACTCCCGTCGATTGGATTGCAAAAAGAAACTGCTCAAAGCTCAACCCTCCGGGGGTGATTCGCAGCGCGGTCAAGTCTAGCCGCGTGAAATGGGCACCCGCGATGCATGGTACTGCAAATTACCTATTGCGTAATTAATTTCTTATGTTGTAATATGCACTCACACCATATCTCTTTGCAGGAGCAATCCATGACTCACCCTCTATTCGAAAAACACAAAACCACGCTGGAAGGGGCAATGACCGCCATCCAGAGCCGCGGTTTCTGGGCTGCTTTCAGTGAGTTACCCAGCCCCAAGGTCTATGGTGCAACCGCCGCAGAGGACGGCAAACAAGCCTTCCAGGCCCACCTGGGCCGTCAGTTTGAACTGGCACAAGCGGGCCAGACCGGCTGGACCGGTGCCGAGCAGTCTCCCTACGGAATAGAAATAAACGTCCAATACCCGGTCTGCTCCATTGAGTCACTGATCGACGCGGGCCAAAAGGCCATGCCAGCCTGGCAAGCCGCAGGCCCGCAGGGGCGAACCGGCATGTGCGTTGAAATGCTGGATCGACTCAACAAGCAAAGCTTTGAAATTGCCCACTCGGTCATGATGACTACCGGGCAGGCCTGGATGATGGCATTCCAGGCCGGCGCACCCCACGCACAAGATCGCGGCCTGGAAGCGGTTGCCTATGCCTGGCGTGAGCAGAGCTTTGTACCGCCCCAAGCGCTGTGGGAAAAGCCACAGGGCAAAAACCCGCCCATGCGCATGGAGAAGCACTTTGAAGTGGTTGGGCGCGGTGTCGCGGTGGTGGTCGGATGCGGCACCTTCCCAACCTGGAACACCTATCCCGGTCTGTTTGCGGCGCTGGCCACGGGTAATGCGGTCATCGTCAAACCGCATGAAAACGCCATTCTGCCCGCCGCCATTACGGTTCGCACGGTACGCGCGGTCCTCAGCGAAAACGGGATCAACCCCGACCTGGTTACGCTGTGCGTGCCTGAAACACGCGAGGCAACCCAACAACTGGTAACCCATCCGGCCGTGCGCTCGGTGGACTTTACCGGCGGCAATACGTTCGGGCAGTGGCTGATCAACAACTGCCGCCAGGCGCAGGTTTACGCCGAGTTGGCCGGGGTCAACAACATCGTCATCGAATCAACCGACGCCTACCAGGCCATGCTGGGCAACATTGCATTCACGCTGACGCTGTATTCCGGACAAATGTGCACCACGACACAGGCGATCCTGGTTCCCGCCGACGGCATTCAAACCGATATCGGACACAAGACCTATGACCAGGTGTGCGCCGATCTTGCACTGGCAATTGATCAATTGACTGCCAAACCCGAAGTCGCACACGCGTTGTTGGGCGCCATTCAGTCCCGTGAAACCCTGGCCCGCGTCGACGAAGCCAACAGCGGCCGTCTGGGCACCATCGTTCGGGCCTCCAGCGCCCTGGCAAACCCTGACTTCCCCGGGGCGCAGGTGCGCACGCCGGTGTTGCT
>JAIPDC010000144.1 GCA_021737865.1 Rhodoferax sp. | reverse complement strand
TCGCGTTTGATGTCGGCCGGCTCCACCCGTATGACCATGTTGCGGGTGGCTCGGGCGATGTTGTTGAGTTCGCCCTTGATTTCATACAAGGTGACCACCTTGGGAATCCGGTTTTCGACCAGTTTGACAACGTCCCCGTCGACCACATTGGTCTTGACCAGGGCAATGCCGCCCATCAGTGCAATCAGCAGCGCCAGTACGCCAAACCCGATGATCAGCCGGGTGGAGATTTTCATATCGTTGAAGTTCATGGTTTTTCCCTTTTTTATAACTGTCTAACTTGTTAATCCGCCACCGCCACGCAGTTGCGACCCTTGCGCTTGGCGACATACACGCCCAGATCTGCGGCCTTGAGCAAATCTTCCATGCTCTTCATGTCCGCTGTGCGAACTGCCACACCTACGCTGATGCTGCCGCGCCACTCGCCGGTGCCGGCGGCCACCCGAAGCGAGGCAACCTCAGAGCGGATTTCTTCGGCCAACTGCAAGGCACCGTCCATCGGGGTGTCTGCGCAAATGATGAGAAATTCGTCGCCGCCCAAGCGGCAAACCAGGTCGTCGGTGCGCACCGCATCGCGCAGTTGCCTGGCCAGGGCACGCAAGACGCCATCACCGGCATCATGGCCGTGGGTGTCGTTGATCTGCTTGAAGCCGTCGGCGTCAATCATCATGCAGGCCAGCGCGGCGTTGCTGCTGACCGCGTGCGTCCAGGCTCGGCCAAAGCTGCGCATGGCGTGGCGGCGGTTGGGCAGGTGGGTCAGGGCGTCGGTGTTGGCAATGTCATCGAGTTGCTGGTTGGCGTCGGTGAGCGCCTGCGTGCGCTCGGCCACCCGTGCCTCCAGCGTTTTGTTCAATTGCACCAGCGCATGGTTGCGGTCCGAGACCTGCTGAAACAGACCGTTGAGTGCCGCCAGCAAGGCGTCCTTGGCGGGGTCCTGCGCCGGTGCATCGGATGGGGCAGCATTTTGGGCATGAGCGCCCGAAGCGAGCAGCGTAATCTGGCGCGCCATGTGCTGATCAGCGCCCAGGATGTGGTAGGCCAGCCAGTTGGTCAGAAACTGCAACAGTCCTTTGGCTGCGCCCCGGTTGTCGGTGGTGATGCCTTCATAGAGAAGGGTCACCTCATCCATGAATTGGATGTGCGTCTGCCGGTGACATTCGACATATTGCGCGGGCAAACCGCTGCTCACCATCAAGGCTTCTTCTTCGGCGAAGTGAAACCGGGCGTACTGTGCCAGTTCGGCAAACACCACTTCCAGTTCCGTGCGGGAGGCTCCTTCCTCGCGCATGACCAGGTTGCCAAACCGGTTGATGACATCGACCAGTCGCTGATGCTGTTCGTCTACGTCGGCCAGCCCGGTGTCGAAGCAGTGGTTCCATTGAAACGCTAGCATGATCTGCTCCAGGTTTAGTTCAGACGAAACACGCCAGCGGTGCGCACCAGCCCACGGCCCTGCTCTTCCAGCGCATGGGCGGACTGCGCTGCGGCCTCGGCCATAGGCACATTTTGCTGTGTTGCCTGGTCTATTTCGATAATCAGATGGGCCACCCGGTCGATGGCCATGCCTTGCTCGATGGATGCGTGTGAAATCTCGGCCATCAGCGAGGCCACCCGTTGCACGGCTTCAATCGATGAGTCAATGGTGTTGCGCGCATCGCTCACCTGGCTCAAGCCGCTTTCGACTTGATGCACAGAATCATCGATCAGGCCCTTGATTTCCTTGGCGGCGGCGGCGCTGCGTCCGGCCAGGGACCGGACCTCGCTGGCCACCACGGCAAAGCCCCGACCCTGCTCGCCGGCACGCGCAGCCTCCACCGCAGCGTTGAGGGCCAGAATATTGGTCTGAAAGGCGATGCCATCGATCACGCCGATGATGTCGGTGATCTTGCGCGAGCTGGCAGCAATGTTGTCCATGGTGCCCACCACTTTGTCCATGGCTGCGCCGCCGGCGGTGACGATGCCGCCGGCTTCTTGCACCAGTTGGTTGGCGGCTTTGGCGTGCTCTATGTTGTGCTTGACGGTGGTGGAGACTTCTTCCATGTTGGAGGTGGTCTCTTGCAGGCTGGCGGCCTGCTGCTCGGTGCGCGCGGCCAGGGCCTCGTTGCTCTGGCTGATGCCGTTGGCCTCGCCGCTGACCGAATGTGCGCTGGCAAGCACCGTGTGCGCCATCGACGCCAGCGCCTTTTGCATGGCGAACAGGGAATGCATCAATTGCCCGACTTCGTCGCTGCCGGAATTGTCGATCTTGTTGGCCAGATAACCGGCCGCAATTTGCTTGGAAATGGCGACCGCCTCGTTGATCGGCGCCGTGATGTTGCGCTGCAGGCGCCAGCCCAGTGCCCAGATGATGGCAAACCCGATCAGCAGGCCCAGAGCGCCCTCGGTGCGCGCTGTGGTGTAGGCGGCATCGGATGCGTCCATGGTCTGTTTGGCATTGATGTCTTGCTGTGCCAGTTGCGCATCCAGATTACCCTGAACCAGTGCGAACAGAGGCTCTGCCTTGCTGCGGTAGATGCCAATGAGTTGGCCCAGGTCATTTGAGCGCATGGCTTTTAGGGCGGGCTTGAGGCCCTCGCCGACATAGTTTGCGCGCAACTGCACAAATTCGTCCTGAATTTTCTTTTCTTCCGGGGTGTGTCCAATGGCCAGGTAGCTGTCCCACGTCTTGTCGATGGTGGCGCTGTTCTTTTCTATTTCGGTCAAAAGTCTTTGGTTGTCCGATGGATTGGACAGGGCAATGGCGGCGGTCAGCGCCATGTGGTTGCGCAACTGCAGGCGGGCGATGGTGTCCAGGTGGAGTACGGCACCCGCTCCTTCGCGGTAAAGGGACTCCACCTGCCGATTGGTGGCACCCATGCCCGAAAGCCCCAGCCAGCCGATGGCCGCGATGAGGATGGAGGCCAGCAGCAGCAAGTAGACCAGCCGGCCCCGAATGCCGGGGTGTGTGATCTGGTGCAGGCGACCGAGCAGGCCGGTGCGCACCACATGACCGCGCTCAATACGCAAGCCCCGCGCCTTGCCCTCACGAAAACGCCGGTAGATGGCATCGGTGGGGGCAACCGCTTCATGCGGGGGTTTCATGCGCACCGAGGCAAAGCCGACCACCTGCGCGCCCTCCCACATGGGGGAAGCATTGGACAGTACCCAATAGTAGTCACCATTTTTACGCCGGTTTTTGACCATGCCGGTCCAGGAGCGACCCGCTTGCAGGTACTTCCACATGTCGGCAAACGCTTCTGTCGGCATGTCGGGGTGGCGCACCATATTGTGCGGCTGGCCCAGCAATTCATCTTCGGAGTAGCCGCTGGCTTCAATGAAGTCGGCATTGGCAAAGGTGATGTTGCCTTGCAGGTCCGTACGCGAGACAGGCGACTGCTCGTCGCGCAGGACGTATTCGGTGGCAGTGACGGGCTGATTGTTTCGCATTTGGCTATCGTAATGTAGCTGTTGGGAAGTGTTCGACTGAGTCACCCCCTGCATAGGCAATAGCAGGCGGCAACGCGAGATACTATCTTTGTATACAAAAAAATCAGTGCTTACTTGGTCTGATCTTGTCGTAGATCAAAACAATTCTGACCAATCAGGCAATTGGCAAACCTCATCCAACGCATCTAAAGGCTTACGCCAACCGGGCCCGGTGCCGTGCTACCTGCGAACGCACCTGCACGGGTGCCGTGCCGCCTAGTGTGTTGCGGGCATTGAGTGAGCCGCGCAGGCTCAAGACTTCGTAAACGTCTTTTTCAATCGATGGGTTGAATTCCTGCAGCACGGCGAGTGGCAGTTCTGACAGGTCGACCTGGTGCGAGGTGGCCGCTTTGACGGCGTGGGCGACGATCTCATGCGCATCGCGGAAGGCCAGGCCCTTTTTGACCAGGTAGTCGGCCAGGTCGGTGGCGGTGGCGTAGCCCTTGAGAGCAGCCTGCTCCATCGGTACGGGGTTGACGGTGATGCCGCCTTCCTTCTGACCCGTGGCCGGGTTCAGTTGGCCGCCCACCATTTCGCTGAAGATGCGCAGCGTGTCCTTCAAGGTGTCCACGGTGTCGAACAGCGGCTCCTTGTCCTCCTGGTTGTCCTTGTTGTAGGCCAGGGGCTGGCCTTTCATGAGCGTGATCAGGCCCATCAGGTGGCCGACCACGCGGCCGGTCTTGCCGCGCGCCAACTCGGGCACGTCGGGGTTTTTCTTCTGCGGCATGATGGAGCTGCCGGTGGTGAAGCGGTCGGCAATTTTGATGAAGCCAAAGTTCTGGCTCATCCACAGAATCAGCTCTTCACTCATGCGGCTGATATGGACCATGCACAGTGTGGCGGCTGCGGTGAACTCGATGGCAAAGTCGCGGTCGCTCACCGCATCCAGGCTGTTTTGGCAGACTTGCGGGTTGCCCGCAGCGTCGACCATGCCCAGTGTGCGGGCCACGCGCTCACGGTCCAGCGGGTAGCTGGTGCCTGCCAGGGCCGCAGCGCCCAACGGCAGGTGGTTGGTGCGGGCGCGCACTTCAGCGAAGCGCTCGGCATCGCGGCTGAACATTTCCACATAGGCCAGCATGTGGTGGCCAAAGCTCACCGGCTGGGCTACTTGCAAGTGGGTGAAGCCGGGCAGGATGACGTCCACGTTTTTGTCTGCCACGTCGAGCAGGGATTTTTGCAGGTCTAGCAGCAATTCGCCAATCAGGTCGATCTCGGCGCGCAGCCACAGGCGCACATCGGTGGCGACCTGGTCGTTGCGTGAGCGCCCGGTGTGCAGGCGTTTGCCGGCGTCACCCACCAGCTGGGTCAGACGCGCTTCGATGTTGAGGTGGACATCTTCGAGGTCGAGCTTCCATTCGAAGTTGCCGGACTCGATGTCGGCGGTGATCTGCGCCATGCCGCGCACAATGGAGGCGTGGTCTTCGGCACTGATGATGCCCTGGGCCGCCAGCATCTCGGCGTGGGCCAGGCTGCCGGTGATGTCGGCTTGCCACATGCGCTTGTCAAAGAATACGCTGGAGGTATAACGTTTGACCAGATCGCTCATGGGTTCGGAGAACAGCGCCGACCACGCCTGGGATTTTTTATCGAGTTGATTTTTGGACATGGGGAGCAATGCGGGTAATGGAGTCAAAATCCGGGTTCATGAAAGACACCCAAATATTATCGGCGTTCCAGGAGTTGACCACGACCGGTGATGCGCGTGCCACTGCGATGCAGCAGACGGCCTCCAGGCCCGTGTTTGATGCCTGCCAGACCGGTGTGGTGCTGCGGGCGGTGTTGTTTGTGGAGGTGTGTGTCGGTGTTGCGGTGGGGTTTTCATCCCAGAACCTGTTGGACTGGATGGCGCGGGTAGCGCTGGTCACCGGTGGCGCATTGCCGGCTGCCCTGGCCTGGCTGCTGCTGGCCTGCGTGTCCAGGCGTGTTCTGGCCGGTCTGTCTGAGGTGGCGCAACACACCCTGGCGGTGGTGCTGGGCGCAGCCACCGGTCTGTATGGTTGTGCCATGCTGTCCTGGACCGGGCTGCTGGTGTCGCCGCCCTGGGTGGCCAGTGCGTGCAGCGGCGCCTTGCTGTCGGGTCTGCTGGTTGGGGCCTTGGTGCTGCGCAGCAAGGGGCAAATGCCAGCACATGCGTCCGCCCGACTGGCGGAGCTGCAGTCGCGCATACGGCCCCACTTTTTGTTCAATACGCTGAACAGCGCGATTGCCTTGGTGCGTGCGGAGCCGGCCAAGGCCGAGGCGTTGTTGGAAGACCTGAGTGATTTGTTCCGCCAGGCACTGAAAGACTCGGGTGAACCGGTCTCCCTGGGCGATGAGATCAACCTTGCGCAGCGCTACCTGGCCATTGAGCAGGTTCGCTTCGGCGAGCGTTTGCGTGTGCAGTGGGCGCTGGATCCACAGGCGATGGGCGCCAAGTTGCCGCCTTTGCTGTTGCAGCCGCTGGTGGAAAACGCGGTGCGCCACGGTGTGGAGCCCAGTGCGCTGGGCGCTGATGTGCGCATTTCGACCCAGCGCAGGGGGTCTGTTGTGGTGATCAAGGTGACCAATACCGTGCCCAGCGGGCAGGGCGTGGCGGGACAAGGCCTGGCCCAGCGCAATGTGCGCGAACGCCTGGCCTTGTTGCACGATGTGCAGGGGCAGTTTCGCAGTGGCTTGCACAACGGGGTCTACCAGGTGCGCATGGAGGTGCCGTTGTGACCGTGGAAACTGCGCCAATCGCACTGCGCGCCCTGGTGGTGGACGACGAGAGTCTGGCGCGTGCCCGCCTGCGAACCCTGTTGTCCGAGTGCACACAACCGGCGGCACACTGCGTGGCCGAGGCCACCAATGCCATGCAGGCGCTGGCGATGGTGCAGCACCACGCTGTTGACGTGGCGTTGATCGACATCCACATGCCGGGGGCCGATGGCCTGACACTGGCGCGCGCGCTAGGGGCCCTGGAACGGGCGCCGGCGCTGATTTTTGTGACGGCCCACGCCGAACATGCCCTGGACGCCTTTGAACTGGAGGCGGTGGACTACCTGACCAAGCCGGTTAGGCTCGAGCGGTTGCAGCAGGCGCTACAAAAAGTGGAGCGCTTTGTGCAGTCCAGACGCGGGCTGGAGGCCGATTTGTCTAAAAATGATGTGCTCGTCATTCAGGAGCGGGGTCGCATGGAACGGGTTCCCCTGGCGCAGGTTCTTTATTTCAAAGCCGAACTCAAATACGTGACGGTGCGCACGGCCACGCGCAGCTACATTCTGGATGGCTCTCTGAACGAACTGGAAGAAAAATACTCGGACGACTTTGTGCGCATCCACCGCAATGCGTTGATTTCCCGGCGTGCCGTGCGCGCGCTGGAAAAGCATTTTGATGCCGAAGAGGGCGAAGGCTGGGCCGTGCGCCTGAACGGAGTCGACGATTTATTAGCCGTCTCGCGCCGACAGCTTGCGGCCGTGCGCGAACTGGTTTCCCGCTAAGACGGGGCCAGTCGCCGCCGGGCCGCCCCAAGGCGACTAAGGTAGGGGTCACACTGCTATCCGGTATTGCGCAGCCCGGCGGCGATGCCGTTGATCGAGATGTGAATGCCGCGCTGCACGCGCTCATCGGCCTGGCCCGCCCGGTAGCGGCGCACCAGTTCGACCTGCAGGTGGTGCAGCGGGTCAATGTAGGGAAAACGGTGGCGTATAGAGCGCTGCAGGGCCGAGTTATTGGCCAGTCGATTCTTGTCGCCGGTGATGGTGGCCAGCGCCTGCGCGGTGCTGTGCCATTCGGCTTCTATTGCGGTGAAGATTTTCTTGCGCAGGCGTGCATCGGTAACCAGTTCCGAATAGCGCGACGCCAGGGCGAGGTCGCTTTTTGCCATCACCATGTCCATGTTGGACAGCAGTGTTTTGAAGAATGGCCACTGCTTGTACATTTTCTGAAGCAGGGCGGTGCGCTCCTTCTGCGCTTCAGGTGTTCCGGTGCTGACGAAGGCCCGCACCGCCGAGCCGAAGCCGTACCAGCCGGGCAGGGTCAGGCGGCACTGGCCCCAGCTAAACCCCCATGGAATGGCGCGCAGGTCTTCGATACGCTGACTGGCTTTGCGTGAGGCCGGGCGCGAGCCGATGTTGAGCTCGGCAATCTCGCGTATCGGCGTGGAGCTGAAAAAGTATTCGGTAAAGCCCGGGGTCTCGTACACCAGGGCGCGGTAGGCTGCCATGCTGTTGCCAGAGAGCTCGGTTGCCGCGTCCAGAAACGCCTTGGTGGCGGATTTGGTGGGTTGCAGCAGGGTGGCTTCAAGGGTGGCCGCTACCAGTGTTTCCAGGTTGCGCCGGCCGATCTCGGGGTTGGCGTACTTGGAGCCAATCACCTCGCCCTGCTCGGTCAGGCGGATCTGGCCGCGCACGGTGCCGGGGGGCTGTGCCAGGATGGCCTCGTAGCTGGGGCCGCCGCCGCGCCCAACCGTGCCGCCACGGCCGTGGAACATGCGAAGGCGGATGGGGTGGTTTGCCGCCAATTCATCGAACAATTCGACCAGCGCAATCTCGGCGCGGTACAGCTCCCAGTTGCTGGTGAAAATTCCGCCGTCCTTGTTGCTGTCGGAGTAGCCCAGCATGATGTCCTGCTCACCACTGCTGCGCTGCACCAGCGCTGCAATGCCGGGCAGGGCGTAAAACTCGCGCATGATGGGTGCGGCGTTGCGCAGGTCTTCAATGGTTTCGAACAGCGGCACGACGATCAGGTCGCATACCGGGTTGCGCAGGCCCTGGGTTGACGCATTGCCGGGCGTCAGGCGCGGGCCGTTGAGAATGCCGCGCAGCAAGCCGACTTCCTTCTGCAGCAGCAGCACTTCCAGCAG
This sequence comes from Rhodoferax sp., assembly GCA_021737865.1. GTDB lineage: Bacteria > Pseudomonadota > Gammaproteobacteria > Burkholderiales > Burkholderiaceae_C > Allorhodoferax. The sequence goes on along the minus strand of JAIPDC010000144.1, from coordinate 1,277 downwards.
GTCGCTCACCGTTTCGGTGTGGCTGATGATGTAGTGGCGAATGGCGTCGGCACCAAACCGCTCCCGCATGACCTTGGCCATGGAGAAAATCGCCAGCTCTTTCTGTGTGTGATCGGAGTAGTTGACGCCATGCACCTGCAGCGACCGGGCGTCGCCCAGCAGACTCATCAGCAGGGTGCGCTTGGCGGACTCGTCCAGGGCACTGTAGTGGGACTCGATGCCGGCCGTGGCCAGCAGTTCGGCGACCACTTCCTCGTGCTGGTCCGAGCTCTGGCGCAGGTCCACGGTGGCCAGGTGAAAGCCAAACACGTCGACTGCACGCAACAGGGGTTGCAGACGCTGCGCCACCAGCGCCGAACCGTGGTTGGCCTTGAGCGAGGACTCGATGGTGCGCAGTTCGGCTGCAAACTCCTGCGCAAGCCGGTAGGGGTTCTGTGGTGCAACAGCGTGGCGGGTGGCCTCGGTGCCGGTGAGTTCCTGCAGCGTGGCGGCCAGGCGGGCGTACACGCCGGTGAGCGCGCGCCGGTAGGGCTCGTCCATGCGGTGCACGTTGCGGTCGGGCGAGCTTTCGGCCAGCGCCCGCATCTCGGGGGTGCAGTCGGCCAGCATGGCTGACACCGACAACTCGCCACCCAGGTAGTGCACTTCGGTAAGGTAGTGGCGCAAGGCCACTTCGGCCTGCCGGCGCAGTGCGTATTCGAGTGTTTGCGCGCTGACGTTCGGGTTGCCGTCGCGGTCACCACCGATCCACTGGCCCATGCGCAGAAAGCTGTGCACCGACTGGTTGCCCAGCAGTTGCTCCAGATTGGCGTAGAGCTTGGGAATCTCGCGCAGAAAGGTGGACTCGTAGTAGCTCAGCGCATTTTCGATTTCGTCGGCCACGGTGAGCTTGCTGAACCGCAGCAGCCGGGTTTGCCACAGCTGCATGACGCGCGCGCGCATTTGCGCTTCGTTGGTTGCCAGCTCGCGGGCGGTCAGGGCGTCTTTCTTGTTCTCGAAGAAAGCGCCCCGCATTTTTATCTCGTCGCGGGCGGTCAGCAATTGGGCGATATCGCGCTCGGCGTCAAGGATGCTTTTGCGTTGCACTTCGGTGGGGTGAGCCGTCAGCACCGGTGACACGTAGCTTTGCGCCAGGGTGGCCGCGATCGCTTTGGGCGCTATGCCAGCCCAGCGCAGGCGGGACATGGCAACGTCCAGGCTGCCCTCCTGGGTGTCACCGGCGCGCTCATGGATGGCGCGGCGGCGGATGTGGTGGCGGTCTTCAGCCAGATTGGCCA
>JAIPDC010000143.1 GCA_021737865.1 Rhodoferax sp. | reverse complement strand
GCCTGCCGTGTCGCCCGCGCTTTCATCTTCAATGATGGTCTTGAAGCCCTTGCGCTCGGCGTACTTGAGGTACTGGCGCAGCAGCATGCTGGCCCAGTCGCAGGCCTCGGTGCCGCCCGCGCCGGATTGGATGTCCAAAAAGCAGTTCAACGGGTCGGCCGGGTTGTTGAACATGCGCCGGAATTCCAGCCCCTCAATGATGGCAGCCAGCTTGGCGGTTTCGCCCTCAATCGTGATCAGGCCGGCCTCGTCGCCGTCTTCTTTTGACATCTCGAACAGTTCGAGGTTGTCGGATAGTTCACTTTCCAGATCGGTGATGGTGAGCACCACGCCGTCGAGTGCTTTCTTCTCTTTGCCCAGCTCCTGGGCGCGTTTGGGGTCGTTCCAGACGGTTGGGTCTTCTAGCGATGCGACAACGGTGCGCAGGCGTTCGGCTTTGGCATCGTAGTCAAAGATACCCCCGTAACTCTTGGGTTCTGGCGGACAGGTCCGTGAGTTGACTGCCAATAAGGTTGATGCGTTCTGCTTCCATGGTGCTGTCCTATGCGGTGAATTCTTGAATAACCCGCTATTTTCTCACGCCGCGCAGTTTGCCGGCCGATGCAGCTGCAAGACGGCCGCAAAGGCCTCAATCGGAACCGGGCGACTAAAAAAGTAGCCTTGAAAGGCGTTGCAACCTTGCTGCGCCAGCAGTTGGCGCTGGGCGTCGGTCTCAACCCCTTCGGCGATGGTGCTCAGGCTCAGGCTTCGGGCCATGGCCACAATGGTTCCCACAATTGCCTGGTCGCTGTTGTCGGTGGTGATATCGCGCACGAATGACTGGTCAATCTTGAGCTGGTCCAGCGGAAGCCGCTTCAGGTATTGCAGTGAGGAGTAGCCGGTGCCAAAGTCGTCCATTGAAAAGCTCACCCCCAGAGCCTTGAGTTGGCGGATGATGCTGATGACGCCCTCGACGTTGCCCAGCATCATGCTTTCAGTGATTTCCAGCTTCAGCCGCGCGGGCGTAATGCCGGTGCTGAGCAGCACCTGCTCCACCTGGGTAACGAATCCCTCTGCGGCCAGCTGACGGGCACTGACATTGACGGCAAGAACCAGTTGGCGCGTGTCGGCCCCGGCTTCCCAGGTTTTGATCTGGGCGCATGCGGTTTGCAGAATCCAGTGTCCCAGCGGCAAAATCAGCCCGGTTTCCTCGGCCAAGGGGATGAAGGTGGCGGGCGACACCAGCCCCTGTTGCGGATGATTCCAGCGCACCAGCGCTTCGGCACCAATGGCCTGGCCGTTTGCATCGACCTGAATTTGATAATAGAGTGTGAACTGATTTTGTTGCAGGGCCTGGCGCAAATCGGCTTCCAGTGCTGCGCGGCTTTCCAGTGCGGATTGCATGACGGGGTCAAAGAAGCGCAGCGCGTCGCGTCCGGCATTTTTGGCTTCGGACATGGCCGTGTTGGCGTGTTGCAGCATTTCTTCAGCGCCCACGTCGTCACTCGACATGCTGATGCCAATGCTGCAAGTGCAGATGTGTTCAAAGTCGTTCAACCAGTAGGGCAGGCCCAGGTTGAGCTGAATTTTTTCACCTACGGCCTTGGCCTGTGCGGCTGTTTGACCGGACTCCACGCTCAAGCCTTGCAGCATGACGACAAACTCATCGCTGCCCAGGCGCGCCACGGTGTCGGCTTCGCGCGCACACGCCAGCAGCCGGCGCGCAATCTCGATCAGGAGCAGGTCTCCGGTGTAGTGTCCCTTGATGTCATTGAGGGTTTTGAAATGGTCGATATCAATGAACAGCAGTGCTGCCTGGCCCGGGCTGTGGCCTCTGGATGCGAGTACCTGTCGCAACCGGTCGGTCAGCAGGCGGCGGTTGGGAAGCGCCGTGAGCGGGTCGTAATAAGCGAGTTGGTATATCTCGGCTTCATTTCTCTTGCGCTGTGAAATGTCGCTGAAGGTCGCCACGTAGTGTGTGCGTTCGCGCAGGCCGCCGCGGTGTGTGGTGGCTGCGGTGATGTTGAGCCACTCGGGATAAATCTCCCCATTTTTTCGGCGGTTCCAGATTTCGCCGGCCCAAGTGCCGGTGTCCTTGATCGATTGCCACATCTGGGCGTAAAACGCGGCATCCTGCCGGCCGGAATTCAATACCCGCGGGTTCTTGCCGAGAACGTCTTCCCGGGTGTAGCCGGTGATCGCCGAGAAAGCGGAGTTGACATCGAGGATCACGCCCTTGTAGTTGGTGATGGTGATGCCTTCCGATGCGGTCGAAAACACGCTGGCGCCGAGCTCCAGCCGGTTGGACTGTTCACGCAAATGTGCGTACGTTCGCACCACGTAGGCAATCAGACCCAGCGTGGCCATCAGCAGGAATAGTCGGTAAAACGAGGCCCGCAATTGCTGCTGGTTGTAGAAATTGGCGTAGGCCTCTGCCAGCGCGGAGTTGCGGTTTGCACTGGTCAGCTGCCCAACCAGCCGGGGCAACTCCCGCTCAACCTGGTCTATTTGGTAGATGTGGCGCACCAGACTGTCGATCTTTTGGCGTACTTCCGGAGCCAGATTTTTGGTGCTTTGTTGCAGGCCGGCGGCGGTTGCCTCCATCCGGCTGCGGTCCAGCAGTGCGCCACGGATGCGGTTGATCAGCAATTGCTCCAGCAGGCTGTTCAGTCCCTGCCGTGCCGGATCGCCGGCTGGCAGGCTGCGCACGGCTTCATCCCGGGCCATGGGCAGGTAGAGCAGTGAATTCTTCAGTACCGCATTGCGGGACTTGAATTTCTCCAGGCTTTCCTCTTTGCTGACCAGGCGTTGCTGCAACAGCCTCAACTGTTGCACAAAGGGCTCATTCTGGTGCAGCGCCCGGGCGGAATCCCCCTCGCGCAATTCGCGTTCAATGGTGCGCATGTGCTCAATGAGCCCGGTGACCTGGTCGTAGTTGTTGTTGAGGTTGAAATTGAGCTGCAAAACCGCCTCACCGAGGCGACTTTCATCGCTTTGCAGTTGACTGAAATGCTCCAGCATGGCGTTGTGCCGCTGCAGATTGATGGGCTGCGTCAGCCCGAATGCAAGAATCAAAATGACCACTGCCGTGGCCACCGAGCCCATGCGGTAAAGGTCTGCATACTGCAGAAAGTGAGCCGCAATTTTGCCGGGCGACTTCATTGCAGTTGCCCGCCCTTGTATTCACCCGTCAGGGTACTCAAAAAGGCTGAAATTCTGGCGACATCATTTGAGCCGAGATCGATGCCCAGCTGATAACGCGCCATGATCTGGATGGCCTTTTCCAGCGTTTGCGCTGATGCATCGTGCAAATACGGCGGCGTGATGGCGACGTTGCGCAATGACGGCACGCGAAAGACATACCGGTCTTCCTCCAGATGGGTGATGCTGAATCGCCCCTGATCGGCATCGGTCAGATCAGTACGCCCTTCAAAGTAGTTTTCAATGATGCCGAGTTTTTGAACCATGTTGCCACCGACGTTCACGCCCTGGTGGCAACTGGTGCAGCCAATGCGCTTGAACAACCGGTAGCCCGAGAGTTCAAAGTCACTCAAGGCGGCGGTGTTTCCGCGCAGGAACAGGTCAAAGCGTGAGTTGGGGGTGGACAGTGAGCGTTCAAACGTGGCGATCGCATCCTTGACATTGGCGACCGTGATGCCATCGCGGTACAGCGCGGCAAATTCGGTGCGGAAATGCGTGTCCAGAGCCAGCGTGTCGAGCGCCTTGGGCCAGGTGCCACCCATCTCGCCTGAATGTTGCAGGGGTCCGTCAATCTGGTCTTCCAGTGTGCGCGCGCGTGCGTTCCAGAATTGGCGGTAATTGAAGCCGCTGTTGAACACCGTGGGTGCATTGATGCCACCGAGTTGACCGCCTATGCCTCTGGAGCGAGCCAGGCGATCGACACCACCGGTTTTCAGGTTGTGGCAGCTGGCGCACGCCACCGTGGCGTCGCCTGACAGGCGTTTTTCATGGAACAGGCGGTCACCCAGGGCTACTTTGCGCGGGTCCAGATTCAGCGTCAGGGGCAGGGGCGAGATGGGTTCGGATGCGCTCGCATCCGCGTCGGAATAGGCGGGTAACGCACGTGGCGAACCCTGCTGCCAGTCGTTCTGAAACAGACTGAAGCCTGCCAAAAAGGTGATCAGCGTTGCACCTGCCATCCATTTGTAGCGCGCCTTCATGGTCTCCTGTATGGGGTTCAACTGCCGTTGCAGTCTACTGGAAACCAGCGCTCGCCAGCACAAGACCCTTCAATCGGGCAGGAGAAAACGCTCAATCATGGCTGCCAGAACCTCTGGCTGGTCGTGGTGCATCATGTGGCCGGCATCGTTGATCAGCCCGATCTCGACGTTGGGCACGCTGTGCAGGCGCTCGTGGTACTGGGCCAGCGTGAACTTGCCTTTCCACCATAAGTCCAGGCTGTTGTCGGATGCTTCCACCGACAGCACCGGCATGCTCAGGCGCCGGTACAAGGCCAGCACTTCTTCCTGCTGATACAGGTGCGCGCTGGCCACCTTGTGCGCCGCATGTCCCATCACACTCCAACTGCCGCCGTCGTCCTGCTGGGCCCAGTGCTGGGCCAGCCAGTTGGCCCGCTCCGGGCTCAGGCGCGGGTTGGTCTTCATCAGGCGGCGGGCCACACCGTCGACGCTGTCATAGGCGCGCATGTCAAGCTCGCCACGGTGCAGCTTTTTCAGCTCGTCCATCCATTTGGCGTAGCGACCGGGGGCCATGTCGGGCGTGGTGGCGGGCAGGCCAAAACCTTCCAGGTTGACCAGTCGGCGGATGCGCTCGGGGCGCACACCGCCGTACAGCATGACCACGTTGCCGCCCATGCTGTGGCCCACCAGGTTGACCGGACGGTCCGGCGAGTAGTGGTCGAGCAAAAAATCCAGGTCGGCCAGGTAGTCAGGAAACCAGAAGTTGTCGACTGCGCCTGACTGTGTGCGCCCGTAGCCGCGCCAGTCGGGGGCGATGATGTAGTGGTCCTGCGCAAAGGCGTCCACCACAAACTGGTAACTGGCGGCCACGTCCATCCAGCCATGGAGCATCACTAACGGTGTTTTTTCGGGAGATGGCGTGCCCCACACCTGCACGTGGTATTGCAGGTTGCGTATAGGGACAAACTCGCTTTGCGAATGTTTTTTGACTTGGTACATTCGGGCCATCATACGAAAGACACAGCATGCCAGTCAGTCAACGCAGCGACAACGCCACACCGCCCGTGCGCACAACCCAGCCCGTTCTTTTGGGCGGGGTCCCAGAAGCGTATGCCCGTCTGCACAGCGATTTCACCTGGGCCGTGCCCCGGCACTTCAACATCGCCCAGGTCTGCTGTGGGCGCTGGGCCGAGCAGCCGAGTGCTACAAATAGTGTAGCTGTGCACGCTTATTCCGCGGGGGCTGGTGATGTTTTTTATACATATTTCCAGCTGCAGGAACAGGCCAACCGGCTCTCCAACGCGCTGCGCGCCCAGGGCGTGGCGCAGGGCGACCGGGTAGCCATTGTGATGCCCCAGTGTTTTGAGACCGCCGTGGCCTACGTGGCGGTGTTGCAAATGGGGGCCGTGGCCATGCCGCTGTCGTTGTTGTTCGGACCCGACGCGCTGGAGTACCGCCTGCAGGACAGTGATGCGGTGGTGGCCATTGCCGATGCATCGTGCCTGGCCGACCTGAACCTGGCGCGCAAGCGCTGCCCCCAGCTGCGTACCGTGGTGGGCGTGGGTGCGCCAGAAAAACTGCAGGGCCAGTCAGACTGCGAGTTTGGCTACACCCTGGCGCAATTCAGCACCCAATTTGCAGCGGTGCAGACGCTGGCGGATGACCCCGCCATCCTGATCTATACCAGCGGCACCACCGGCAATCCCAAGGGCGCGCTGCTGGCACACCGGGCGCTGATCGGCAATCTTTCGGGCTTTGTTGCCAGCCAGAACTGGTTCGGGTTTGATCCGACTGCCGACACGGCCCGCCAGAAAACGCAGGCCGTTTTCTGGAGTCCGGCGGACTGGGCCTGGACCGGTGGCCTGATGGACGCTCTGCTGCCCACACTTTACTTCGGGCGGCCCATCGTTGCATACAACGGGCGCTTCAACCCGCAGACCGCGCTGGAACTGATGGGGCGCTGCGGCGTGACCCACACCTTTCTTTTTCCGACCGCGCTCAAGGCCATGATGAAGGCCTACCCCGGCGTCGGGCGGCGCACGGTGCGTCAGGAGTTCAAGCTCAAATTGCAGGCCATCATGAGCGCGGGCGAGGCGGTGGGCGATGCAGTGTTCTCCTATTGTGAAAACCAGCTGGGCGTCAAGCCCAACGAGATGTTCGGCCAGACCGAAATCAACTACATCGTGGGCAACTGCAATGCGCTGTGGCCGTCCAAGCCCGGCAGCATGGGCATGGGCTACCCCGGGCACCAGGTGCGGGTGATTGACGAAGATGGCAACGAGTGCCCGGTGGGCGTGCCGGGCGACGTGGCGCTGAACCGGCTTGACGTGCATGGCGTGCCCGACCCGATCTTCTTTCTGGGCTACTGGAAGAACGAGGCAGCAACCCAGGCCAAGTTCACCGGTGACTGGTGCCGCACCGGCGACCAGGCCGTGCGCGATGCCGATGGATACCTCTGGTACCAGGGCCGCGCCGACGACGTCTTCAAGGCCGCAGGCTACCGCATTGGTCCGGGCGAAATTGAGAACTGCCTGGTCAAGCACGCAGCGGTTGCCAACGCGGCGGTGGTGCCCAAGCCCGATGCAGAGCGCGGCTCGGTGGTCAAGGCCTATGTCGTGATTGCTCCTGATTTGGTAGCTGCATGCGTAAGTGATCCGGTGGCTACAGCCGAATTACACACAAGACTGACGCGCGAGCTGCAAGACCATGTGAAAGCCTTGCTCGCGCCCTATGAGTATCCCAAGGAGATCGAGTTTGTGGAGGCCCTGCCCATGACCACCACCGGCAAGGTGCAGCGCCGCGTGCTGCGCCAGCAGGAGCAAGAGCGGGCCCGCCAGCGCGGGGTCATCGCGTGAAGCGTCGCATGGCACTGCCCACATCGGGGCGGCGCTGGATTGGGCTGCTGTCGACGCTCAAATATGTTGCCTTTCCGCTGCTGCCACTGGCGGGCTATTTTGTGGTCCATGGTGCGGGACTGGTGATGTTTGCCATTGTCTGCCTGGCGCTGCACAGCGCCCTGCGGATGTGGGAGACCAGTGTGCGCCGCCAGTTCATCCGCGAATCCACCTTTCCGCGCTTTTTGGGAGCCAAGCTGCTGGCGCAATACCCGCAGCTCGTGCCGCGCGATGTGGAGCTGGTGTTGCACGGGCTGCGCCAATTTTTCATGGCCCATTTGCGCAGCAACCGCCAGTTTGTTGCGATGCCGTCCAAAGTGGTGGACGCGGCCTGGCACGAGTTCATCCTGCACACCCGGGCCTATGAGGCCTGGTGCAACACCGCCTTTGGCAAACTCATGCACCACACGCCGGCCGAGGTGCTGGGCCGTGACCCCAAGCGCAACGATGGCCTGCGTCGCACCTGGTACTGGGCGTGCAAGGAGGAAAGCATCGATCCGCGCAAGCCCAGTCGCCTGCCGCTGCTGTTTGCGCTGGACAAGAAGTTCGCGGTTGAAGGTGGCTTCAGCTACATCCCCGACTGCAGCGACATCAACCGCCAAAGCGGCTCGGACGCCTATTGCGGCACCAGCTTCGGTGGCGGGGATGGCAGCGGCGCAGCAGGTGATGGTGATAGTTTTGGCGGCAGCGATTCGTCCGGCGCTGGCGGTGGAGGTGATGGGGGAGGCGACGGCGGTGGTTGTGGCGGCGGGGATTAAGTCGCTCTGCGCATCGGTGCCCGTTCTTGGTACGATCACACCCCACACCAATCAGGAGACTGCTGCATGACAATTCACCACCCCCTCAAGCGCCAGGCTGCACGCCTTGCCGCCGCGGCCACTCTGGCACTGCTCGCCGGATGGTCTGGCCAGGCAGTGGCACAGGCCTACCCGGCCAAGCCGCTCAAATTTGTCATTCCTTTCTCGGCCGGCAGTGCGACCGATGCAGTGGGTCGCATCATTGCGCAGGCCATGGGCGAGGCGTTGGGGCAAACGTCTACGGTGGACAACAAGGCGGGCGCCAATGGCATTCTGGGCGCCGAGGCGGTCAAGGGCGCACCGGGCGACGGCTACACCTTTCTGGTCACCACCAGCACCACGCAGGCCGCCAATGTGAGCCTGTATAAAAAGCTGCCGTACGACCCGGTGAAAGACTTCACCCCGATTGGCAAGATTGGCGAAACCGGTTTCATCTTGATGGTGCAGGCCGACTTTCCGGCCAAGGACATGAAAGAGTTCATCGCCTACGGCAAGGCCAACCCGGGCAAACTGGCCTATGGCCATGGATCCTCCGGCTCGCTGGTCTCCGCCGCCTTGTTGGGCCAGATGGCCGGGCTGGACTTCTTGAGCGTTCCCTACAAGAGCATCCCCCCCGCACTGACCGACCTGCTGGGCGGCAACCTGCAATTTGCCTTTGCTGACGTGGGCAATGCCGTGTCGCAAATGAATGGCGGCCGACTCAAGGGTCTGGGTGTCACCACCGCCAAGCGGGCTGGCAAGGCGCCGCAAGTGCCCCCCATCGGTGACACCGTGAAAGACTACGCCATGGGTGCCTGGTTCGGTTTGATGGCTCCGGCCAATCTGCCCGCTGATGTGAAAGCCAAGGTGGGCACAGCGTTTGCCGCTGTCATGGCCAAGCCCGAGGTGCGCGAGAAGATTCAGAACGCCGGCATCGATGTCGACTACCAGGATTCGGCCCAGTTGGCCAAGACCATTGACGCTGAAATCAAGAAGTGGGCCGGTTGGGTCAAAGCGGCAAATATCACACCGGAATAGACCTGTAGCCCTCGCCGATATTGCGTAGGCAGCTACTTTATTGATAGCATCTGATGGCCGCTATTTCAACCGCTGGGGCACTGGACGGCTATCGTGTTGTCGATATGACCGGCGTGGTGCTCGGCCCCTACGCGACCCAAATCCTGGGCGACTATGGGGCCGACGTCATCAAGATCGAGCCACCCGGCGGCGACATCATGCGCCATGCCGGTCCCATGCAACACGCGGGCATGGGCCATATCTTCATCAACGCCAACCGCAACAAGCGCTCGGTGGTGCTGGACCTCAAGCAGGCAGACGACCGTGCCACGTTGCTCCAACTGTGCGCCACCGCCGACGTGCTGGCCTACAACATTCGCCCGGCCAGCATGGCGCGCCTGGGGTTGTCGTGGGAGGCCGTGCAGGCCGTCAACCCGCGCATCGTCTACTGCGGCGCCTATGGCTACAGCGAGGGCGGCCCGTACTCTGACTGGCCGGCCTATGACGACCTGATTCAGGGCGCCGCCTGCATTCCCTGGCTGATGGCCCAAAGCGGCAGCCCCGAACCGCGCTACGTGCCTGCCACCTTTGCCGACCGCGTGACCGGCCTGAACATGGTGCACGCCATCATGGCTGCACTTTTGGCCCGCGTGCGAAGCGGGCGCGGTCAGAGCGTGGAGGTGCCGATGTTTGAGTGCCTGCTGCAGTTTGTACTCGGCGAGCACCTGGGTGGCGCCACCTGGGAGCCGCCCATTGGCCCCATGGGCCACAGCCGCATGCTGGCCCCCAACCGCAAGCCCTAC
>JAIPDC010000142.1 GCA_021737865.1 Rhodoferax sp. | reverse complement strand
CAGATAAAAGCTACGCCTTTGAAGACGGCAACTTTTCACAGGGCCAGTTTGATGGAACCTGGTATGGCAATGCCTTGGAGAATGCATTTTCAAGGGCGTTGGACAGTGCCGACTTCGTGGTCTGGTGGCACCGCAACCCGCGCAACAAACCCTACGCCGTGCGGGTGGTGCGCGCGGAACATGACAGCTATTTCTACCCCGACTTTGTCGTGTGCGTGAAGCACAACCCGACCGACAACCCCATGCAGCGCTTGCTGGAAACCAAAGATGACACCAAGGATGCGGCCCGCAAAGCCAAGCACTCACCCGCACACTACGGCAAGGTCTTGTTTCTGACCCCGGACGGACAGCGCATGAAGTGGGTAAATGACGATGGCAGCCTGGGCGACGTGCTGGACTTTGACGATATGCAGAGCGCCCTGAGCAAGCTGGCGATGACGCGACCGAGTGTGTGACGGATAACAACAACTCCGCCATGCCTAAGCGTTTACGTTTTGCGCGTTGACTTCAAGACCTTCTTCGCAACAAGTGGCAGGTAATTGGCCCCGGTAACCACCGACTGGCCAGTCTGGCTTTCCAGCTGATGGCGGGCTTGCGCTGCGATTTGGCCACCGCTTTTGGCAGCGGACTTGTTTTCTGCCATGCCGGTGGCATCCACACTTTCAGCGATTTGCCGGGTGGACAACTCAGCCAGGGCACTAAAAATCAACTCCGCCTCGCTCATGTGGTCACGCAGGTTGTGGCTGCTCAAGCCCTTCATGTCCTTGTGTTCTTTCACACTGACACCCGTCCACTCCTGGTGAATGATGTTGGTCAGGATGGCAAATTCGCTGCCCTTCTTGATGTCGTGCTCGCTCCAGTAGTCAGTGAGTTTGTTGCGGGTTTCCTGCCCGGTCATGCGCTGCTGTATCCACTTGTCGCTGCGCCCGTGCTGCTGCCATGTCTGGCGGGCACGGTTCAGTGACAGGGCTGGGTCGGTCATCTCCTGCATGCGCTCGTAACCGACTTTGGCCAGCCACAATTTGATAGGCTCAGCCTTGGGGCTGGGGATGGATTGCACTAGGCGTAGCAGAGTTTCGGCGGTGGCTACGTCGGTAAGATAGTTTTTGCCATCGGCTGCGGGCAATTTCAGTCGGTGACAACTTGTCACCGACTCGCTGCCCTCCTTGCCCAGGCGCTCTTTGAGCTTGTTCCAGTACTTGCGCGCCGTCTGGTAATTGGCCTGCTGCGTCAGCACTTGCACTACATCAACGACAGAAAACCACCAGGTTTCAGTGTCTTCGTCATACACGCGACGAATAGACTGGCCGTCGAAGTCAGCGGGGAGGATTTTCATGGCACTCCTTGAAGAGACTCTGGATGATACTGTACATATTATCAGTTATTTGAGTCCAGCTTGTTCATGCGCCAACAGGCGGCATAGGCCACGAAACGGCAACACGGCCCAACCGTCCTCAAAGCACTTAAACCGTCCAATCCTCAATCTTCAACCCGGTCATCTGCCAAAAAGCCTGGTCGTTTGTCACAAGCACCGCGCTTTCGCTGAGCGCATGCGTGGCGATCAGCATATCAAGGGGTGCAACACCTTGCACACTCCCGCCGTCCGGGCGCGCACTGTGGGGTGCGAGCGCAACAAATGACTGACCGTGTTGGTGTCGAGCATGTAGCGTGTCATGCGTCGTGGCCTTCGTCATAGCCTTCAAATGGATCACGCCCCTGCTCGCCTTGCGCACGTTCCTTGGCATCCAGAAAATGCTTCGGAACTTTGGCACCCTTCAGTGCGCCAAGGAAACTGTCCCAATCTGCCGGTCTGCGCGAGAGGATGACGTCCCCGGTTTCGACATCCTGACGGATGAAAACTTCCTTGGCGTCAAAGCGATAAGCCGCAGGTAAGCGTACGGCCTGACTACGACCGTTGGCAAACAGCTTGGCAACATGGTTCATGGTGGACTCCTTTGGCGTTGGTATATACCAAAATATATTCAAAATTATCCAAGAACCAAATTCTGTTGCGAACTGGCTTTTTGTCAGCACATCAGTCCAAGCCTCGCAGGATCAGGCGGCTTGGATTTTCTGCGCAGGTAAAGGAGGAGCCCGAAGGGCGGGGGACACGGAGCAGAACAGCCAAGCCGCCTGATCCGTCGCACAACGAGGGGCGACTAAAATCAGCAGCTGTCTCCAGAAAGCCTCGCCCCATGCACCGCCAACTCTTCGTCACCACCGCCCTGCCCTACGCCAACGGCAACTTCCACATCGGCCACATCATGGAGTACATCCAGGCCGATATCTGGGTGCGGTACCAGCGCATGCGGGGCCATGCGGTCGATTTTGTCTGTGCCGACGACACCCACGGCGCGCCCATCATGATTGCGGCGGAAAAGGCCGGCAAAACACCGCAGCAGTTCGTGGCCGACATTGCGGCCGGGCGCAAGCCGTATCTGGACGGCTTTCACATCAGTTTTGACAACTGGCACAGCACCGACGCGCCGGAGAACCACGAACTGGCCCGCCAGATCTACCGCGACCTGCGCGACCTGCCCGCAGCCCAAGGCGGCTCGCTGATCGAGCGCAAGACCATCGAGCAGTTCTTCGACCCCGAGAAGAACATGTTTTTGCCGGACCGCTTTATCAAGGGCGAGTGCCCCAAGTGCCACGCCAAAGACCAGTATGGAGACAACTGCGAGAACTGCGGCGCGGTGTATGCCCCCACCGATCTGATCAACCCCTACTCCGCCCTGTCAGGGGCCACGCCTGAACTCAAAAGCTCGGAGCATTTTTTCTTCAAGCTGTCCGACCCGCGTTGCGTGGAGTTCCTGGAGAAGTGGACGCAGGACGGCAAGCTGCAACCCGAAGTGGCCAACAAGATCAAGGAATGGTTCACCATCCGCACCAACCCCGACGGCAGCAAGAGCGAGGGCCTGGGCGACTGGGACATCTCCCGAGACGCCCCCTATTTCGGTATCGAGATCCCCGATGCGCCGGGCAAGTATTTTTATGTGTGGCTGGACGCGCCCATCGGCTACCTGGCATCCATCAAGAACCTGCTCACCCAGCGTGGCCTGGACTACGCGCACTACATGGCCAACCCCAGACTGGAGCAGTACCACTTCATCGGCAAGGACATCGTCACCTTCCACACCCTGTTCTGGCCCGCCATCCTGCACTTCAGCGGCCGCAAAACGCCCAACAACGTGTTTGTGCACGGCTTCCTGACGGTCAACAACGGCGAGAAGATGAGCAAGAGCCGCGGCACCGGGCTGGACCCGCTCAAGTACCTGAGCCTGGGCATGAACCCCGAGTGGCTGCGCTACTACCTGGCCGCCAAGCTGTCGGCGCGCAACGAAGACATCGACTTCAACGCCGACGACTTCATGGCCCGTGTCAACAGCGATCTGATTGGCAAGTTTGTCAACATTGCCAGCCGCGCGGCGGGCTTTTTAACCAAGCGTTTTGACGGCAAACTGACCACCGAGTTCGGTGCCATGGGGGCCGTCATTCTGGCCGACATCCGCACCGAATCGGACGCCATTGCAGACCTCTACAACACCCGCGAATTTGGCAAGGCCACGCGCGAGATCATGCTGCTGGCCGACAAGGTCAACGCCTATGTGGACCAGCACAAGCCCTGGGACCTGGCCAAGGACCCCGCCAACAACGTGGCGCTGCACCAGGTCTGCTCGGTGCTGGTGAACGCCTTTGCCGTCCTGACCCGCTACCTGGCACCCATACTGCCCTCGCTGGCGCAGTCGGTGCAGCGCTTCATTGGCCTGCCCATGGACCAATGGGATGTGGACACTGACGTGGTCGCCATTCAGCCCTATCAGCACCTGATGGCGCGCGTTACACCCGAGCAACTCGACGCACTTTTTGGAGTGATTGAGGTTGTAGCCCCCGTAGAACCTGCGAAGGCTGCTCCTAAAAATGCAGCAAAGCCGGCGGCGCCCGCAGTCGCGGTCGATCCCAACGCGCCCGGCGGCGAGGCGCTGGCGCCCACTATCGGCATTGACGACTTTGTCAAGATCGACTTGCGCATTGCAGCCATCCTGAACTGCGAAGCTGTGGACGGCTCCACCAAGCTGCTGCGCCTCACGCTGGATGCGGGCGAGAAAGACGAGGCCGGTCAGCCCCGGTCGCGCAACGTATTCAGCGGCATTGCCAGCGCCTACAAGCCCGAAGAACTGGTGGGCAAGCTCACCGTGCTGGTGGCCAACCTGGCACCGCGCAAGATGAAGTTTGGTGTCTCCGAAGGCATGGTGCTGGCCGCCAGCCATGGCGACGAGAAGGCCAGCCCCGGCATCTACATCCTCAACCCCTGGCCCGGCGCACATCCGGGCATGCGCATCCATTGATCGCTCTGGGCTAACAGACTGGCAGCCGTGAGTTATCGAATCCACTGGTGGACCGACATTCACCGCAACCCGGGTGCCAACCTCAGGCTGGGCTGCACGCTGTGCGGCATTGCGGGGGCCACCAATGCCGGGGGCTTTTTGGCGGTGGGGCAATACACATCACACATGTCGGGCATCCTGTCGTCGGTTGCCGACAACCTGATCCTGGGGCAAATCCAGTTGGCGCTGGCCAGCGTTGTGCTGGTTCTGTCATTCCTGCTCGGCTCCATGACCACCGCCTGGATGGTGAACTGGAGCCTGCGCCGCCAGATGCGCAGTGCATTCGCCCGCCCCTTGCTGGTTGAGGCCGGTTTGCTGTTGATATTCGGTATTTTTGGCACCGCCATCAGCCACTTTGCAGGGCTTTTTGTTCCCTTAACGGTGGTGCTGCTGTGCTTCATCATGGGGCTGCAAAATGCCGTGATCACCAAGGTGTCGCACTCGGAAATCCGCACCACCCATGTCACAGGCCTGCTGACCGATCTGGGTATCGAGCTGGGGAAGGTGTTCTATTTCAACCGCTCGGCCTTCCCGCAAAAAGTGGTCGCCAACCGGCGCAAGCTGCGCATTCATACGCTGCTGGTCAGCAGCTTTTTTGGCGGCGCGCTGCTGGGCGCATACGGGTTCAAGACCTTTGGCTATATTGCAACCTTGCCACTGGCCATGGTTCTCATCGTGCTGACATGGGGGCCCATCGTGGACGACCTGCGCAATGGCCGCTTTGCCACGGGGCCGCACTGATATGCCACACCGTGCACACGTCAAGCCGGTCATCTACGAGACGCTGAGCAGCAAGTCGCTGTTTTTTTCAATGCATGACATTCAAAGCCGCATGGACATTTTGCGGCCGGACGAATTGCAGTTTGAGTACACCCGGATCATGATGGGCTTCCTGCTGCACAACCCCCATCCGCGCAGCATTGCAATGATTGGTCTGGGCGGCGGCTCACTGGCCAAATTCTGCTACCGCTGCCTGCCGGCCACCGACATCACCGTGATTGAAATCAACCCCCACGTCATTGCGCACCGCAACACCTTCGCCGTGCCGCCCGATGACCACCGTTTCACGGTGCGCCTGGCCGATGCGGCGGCCTTCCTGCGCGAGACCGATGAAAAATTTGACGTGCTGCTGGCTGATGGCTTCGACATTGATGGCCTGCCACCCGACCTGAGCACGCCGCAGTTCTACGACGATTGCTCCAACGCGCTGAATCCGGGCGGCATATTCGTCGCCAATTTGCATGGGTGCAAGCCCCTGTTCGAGGTGATCGTGGACAGAATCCGATCCGGGTTTGACGGAAACCTGTTGATGGTCAACGACCCCGGCGCAACCAACCGGCTGGCCTTTGCGGTCAAAGATAACCGCAAGGCACTGATCAGCCTGGCTGGCGTGCGCTGCCCGCAAGACTTTGACGAGGTGGCGTGGCGGGAACTGGTGCCCAGCATGGCGCGTGTTTTTCTGGCGTCCCGAGCGCTTGCGCGCAGCAGCCACGCCGCAGCGCTGGCGTAACGGCTGGCACGACTCTGGCAGACAATACAGCTATGGAAATGCCCACAGACACAAATCCGCGAGCCACCCCGAGACGCAAGCGCGGCCCCTGGTTCCGCCCGCGCATTCTGGATGCCATCCCGGGCTACAACCGGCAGCTTTTTCTGAAGGATCTGGGCGCTGGCCTGACCGTCGGCGTGGTGGCCCTGCCGCTGGCCATGGCATTTGCCATTGCCAGCGGGCTCAAGCCCGAGGCCGGCCTCTTCACTGCCATCATTGCCGGCCTGCTGATCTCGGTGTTGGGCGGCAGCCGGGTGCAGATCGGCGGCCCTGCCGGGGCCTTCATCGTCATCGTTTACGGCATTTTGGAGCGTTATGGCCTGGCCAATCTGATACTGGCCACCGCCATGTCGGGCGTCCTGCTGTTTGCCATGGGTTTCTTCAGGGCGGGCACGCTGATCCGATTCATCCCCATTTCGGTGGTCATCGGCTTTACCAACGGCATTGCGGTGCTGATTGGCGTCTCACAGATCAAGGAATTTTTGGGCCTCAAAGTGGTCGCCATGCCTGCGGACTTCTTTGGCATTCTGTCAACGCTGTTCAAGGCCTTGCACACCATCAATTGGGAAGCAACGGCGCTGGCGCTGGCGTGCCTGGGCATCGTCGTAGTTTGGCAGCTTGGCATTCCCTCCTTGGCGCACCGATTCAGCTGGGCCAAACGTCTGATGCTGGTGCCCGGCTCCATTGTGGCGCTGGTACTGGCCACGCTGTGTGTGTCATTGCTTCAGCTGCCGGTGGAGACCATTGGCAGTCGCTTTGGCGGCATTCCATCGGCTTTGCCGAGTCTGGTGTGGCCTGATTTTTCATGGAACTCAGCCCGCTTTCTGTTCATTCCTGCCATCACCCTGGCCTTGCTGGGTGCGATCGAATCCCTGCTCTGTGCGCGTGTGGCAGATGGCATGACGGATGAGCGCCACGACCCCAACCAGGAGTTGATGGCCCAGGGCATCGCCAACTTTGTGACACCCTTCTTTGGCGGCATGCCGGCCACCGGCACCATTGCCCGCACCGTGACCAACATCAAGAGCGGAGCCCACAGCCCCATCGCCGGTGCAGTCCACGCCTTGACGCTGCTACTGGTGGTGTTGCTGGCTGCGCCTCTGGCGCAAGACATTCCCCTGGCCGCCATGGCCGCCATCCTGATGTTTGTAGCCTGGAACATGGGCGAGTGGCGCGAGTTTCTGCATTTGCGCCAGTACCGCCTGCCGTATCGCGCCACGCTGCTGGCGGTGTTCTTACTGACCGTGGTGTTTGACCTGACGGTAGCGGTTGAAGTGGGTCTGGTGGCGGCCTGCATCACCTTCATTTACCGTATTTCCAGTCTGTCGCGCAGCGAAGCGGTTCCACTTGCCGACTACCCAGACTTGATCGGGTCCGCCGGCACCGGCGTGGCGGGCTACCGGCTCTATGGAGCGCTGTTTTTTGGAGCCGTCAAGCTGATCGAGGAAATACAAGACACCTTGCCCGAGCGCGTGCTGGTGCTGGACCTGAAAAATGTGATCTACATCGACTCATCCGGGGCCGACACACTGATGGACCTGGCACGCGCTTGCGGCAAAAGCAATGTGCGCCTGCTGCTGTGCGGTCTGATGCACCAGCCGCTGGATATCGGGCAACGCTGTGGGCTGGTTGATCGGGTGGGCGCAGAATGCCTATTTCCCGACCTGGCCGCCGGCATGACAGCAGCAGCCCGGTAAAATGGCTCAAAGCGCTTCCACAAGGTTATTTCCATGAACATTTTTCGCCGCCCCGACTACAAGTCCGATGCCACCGCGTTTCTTGAGCAACTCAAGCAAGACAAGCCCCAACTGGACGACGCGCAGCGCCAGGGCCGTGAACTCTTGTGGGACAAGGAAGTAGACCGCAGTGCTGGTGAAGGCTTTCGTGACGCCAAAGTTGCGCAAAAGCCCTACGTCTACCAAACCAGCAACAAATAAGAGCCTAATCAGGCTCTAGCCCCCGTCGAATATGCGCGGGACGCTATTGTTTAGATAGCAAATCCATGACGCAAAGTTCTGCACCAGCAGGCCCCGCCATGCCGGATGCGGCCATTCTGCCGCCCATGCCGCAGGTCATCGACCAGGTGGCACTGGCACGCCTGTATGGTGAGCCTCTGTTTGCGCTGCCGCAGGATTTGTACATCCCGCCGGATGCGCTGGAGGTCTTTCTGGAGGCCTTTGAGGGCCCGCTGGACCTGCTGCTGTACCTCATCCGCAAACAGAATTTCAATATTCTGGACATTCCCATGCTCAGCGTGACCAAGCAGTACCTGGTCTACGTGGACCAGATCCGCAAACGCAACCTGGAGTTGGCGGCCGAATACCTGCTGATGGCAGCGATGCTGATCGAAATCAAGTCACGCATGCTGCTGCCCCCCAAAAAGGTGGCCGAAGGGCAAGAGGCCGAGGACCCCCGCGCCGAGCTGGTGCGCCGCCTGATCGAATACGAACAGATGAAACTGGCCGCCGCCCGCCTCAATGCCCTGCCCCAGTACGGGCGCGACTTTCTGAAGGCCGAGATCACCATCGAGCAATCGCTGGTGCCACGTTTTCCGGATGTCAGCGCGAGCGACCTTCAAGATGCCTGGCGCGACATCCTCAAGCGTGCCAGACTGGTGCAGCACCACAAGATCACCCGCGAAGAGCTGTCGGTGCGCGAGCATATGGGAATGGTGCTCAAGCGCCTGCAAGGCCGGCGCTTTGTAGGTTTTGAGGACCTGTTTGACCCCGCCAGCGGTATGCCCGTGCTGGTGGTGACCTTTATCGCCCTGCTGGAACTGGCCAAGGAGACCTTGATCGAAATCACCCAAGCCGAAGCCTTTGCCCCCATATACGTTCGGCTGGCTTACTCACCCACCTGATTGCACCTCACACCGACCATGACACAGCCAACCGATAGCAACGCTGCGGCCTTGCATGCAACCCCCTACGGCACCTTGCCACCGGCCTCGCCCATGCCGAGCCGCAAGCCCATCAGCCTGCCACGACTGCTGGAAATGCGCACCCGGGGTGAAAAAATCACCATGCTCACGGCATACGACGCCACCTTCGCTGCGGTGGCCGATGCAGCGGGCGTCGAAAGCATTTTGGTCGGCGACTCGCTGGGCATGGTCTGCCAGGGCCTGCACACCACGGTGGGCGTGTCACTGGAGCACATGCGTTACCACACCGAAATGGTGTCGCGCGGACTGCGCCGCGCGCAGGGCACGGCGTGGTTGATCGGCGACTTGCCCTTCGGGTCCTACCAGGAGTCCAGGGAACAGGCCATTCGCAGCGCGGGCGTCATCATGCAAGCGGGTGCCCACATGGTCAAACTCGAGGGCGGTGGCTGGACCACCGAGACCGTGCGTTTTCTGGTCGAGCGCGGCATTCCCGTGTGCGCGCATCTGGGGCTGACACCGCAGACCGTGCATTCACTGGGCGGCTACCGCGTGCAGGGCAAGACCCAGGTCAGCGCCGATTTGCTCAAGCGCCAGGCGCATGAACTGCAAGATGCCGGTGCCAGCATGCTGGTGCTGGAAATGGTGCCCGCACCCCTGTCCAAAGAACTCACCGATGAACTGATCCATTGCGCCACCATCGGCATTGGCGCGGGCAAAGGCACGGCCGGCCAGGTGCTGGTGATGCACGACATGCTGGGCCTTAACCTGGGCAAGAACCCCAAATTCGTTCGCAACTTCATGGATGACGCCACCAGCATACGCGGCGCTTTTGAAGCCTATGT
>JAIPDC010000141.1 GCA_021737865.1 Rhodoferax sp. | reverse complement strand
AGCAAGGACGAATTGTTGAAAAAGATGATGGATTTCAAGACCGGCAAAAAGCCGGCGACCATCATGCATCAGCTCTCCAAGGGCTATACCGACGAGCAGTTGGCCGCCCTGGCTGGCTATTTTTCCTCCCTGAAGAAGTAAGAAGGACCTGATCATGATGAAACGTCGTCAATTTGTGCAGGGCCTGGGCGCCGCAGGTTCTTTGGGTGGACTCGCCTTGACGTCCGGCTGTGCCAGCACCGCAGGCGCAAGCGGACTCAAGGTCGTGGTGGTGGGCGGCGGATACGGTGGCGCAACCGCTGCCAAGTACGTGCGCATGTGGTCTGACTATGGCATCGATGTGACGCTGGTTGAACCCAGCAGTGCGTTCGTCTCGTGCCCGCTGTCCAACCTGGTCCTGGGCGGGACCAAGAGCATGGCGGACATCACCACACCCTATGACAATCTGGTCAAGCGCCACGGCGTTCGCTGGGTGCAGGATATGGCTATTCGCATCGACCCGGACAAGCGGGTGGTCGCGCTGGCGAAGGGTGGGGAGCTGCCCTATGACCGGCTGATCCTTTCGCCGGGCGTTGACTTTATGTGGGACAGCTTGCCAGGCATGGCCGCCCCCGGTGCCAAGGACACGGTTCTGCACGGCTGGAAGGCCGGTGCACAAACCATTGGCCTGCGCAAGCAACTCGAAGCCATGCCGGACGGCGGTGTTTTTGCAATGGCCATTCCACTGGCACCGTACCGTTGCCCGCCCGGACCCTATGAGCGTGCCTGCCAGGTGGCCAGCTATTTCGCGCAAGCCAAGCCCAAGAGCAAGGTTTTGATTCTGGACGCCAATGACGACGTGACCTCGAAGGGCCCGTTGTTCAAGAAGGCCTGGAAAGACCGTTATGCCGGAATCATCGAGTACCGTCCCAAGCACAAAACGGTGGACGTGGATGCTGCAACCAATACGCTGAAGTTCGAGTTCAATGACGATGTGAAGGCGAACGTGCTGAACGTTATTCCCGATATGCGTGCGGGAGACATTGCAGTCAAGACCGGTCTGGCAACGGCCAACAAACGCTGGTGTGAAGTTGACTTTTTGACCTTTGAATCGATCGCGGTCAAAAATGTGCACGTCTTGGGCGACTCCATTCAGATTGCCCCTGCCATGCCCAAGTCCGGTCACATGGCCAACCAGCATGGCAAGACCTGCGCCGCTGCTGTGGTTGCGCTGTTGACGGGCCGTCAGCCCAATGGCATGCCGGTTTACAACAACGCCTGCTACAGCTTTGTCAGCCCGGAGGACGTTGTGCATGTCACCAGCGTGCACCGCTACGATGCCGACAAGAAAACCATGCTGCCGGTGGCTGGTGCTGGCGGTGTTTCCAGTGCTGCAAATGAGTTGGAGGGGCGCTATGCGCTGGCCTGGGCCCGCAATATTTGGGCAGATACGTTGGCGTAATCGGGTTTTTGTTGTACAGGGGTTGAATCCATGGGTTTTCGTAATGGCCTGATGGCGACTGGCTTGGCATTGTTGCTGGCGGGTGGTGCTATGGCGCAGGCAGATGAAGCGCGCGCCAAAAAAATTGTGAATGGCGTGTGTTTTCTCTGCCATGGCGCTGAGGGAGAGTCCTCCAGTGAGATATTTCCCCGGCTAGCCGGTCAGCATTGGGAGTATGTTGCAAAGCAGCTTGATAACTTCAAGTCCGGCAAGCGCAAGAGTACAGCCATGGCCGACATGGCAGCCAAGCTGACGCCGGACGAGATGGTGTCACTGGGTCGCTACTTTGAAAAGCAGTCAGTCGCCACTGAACCGGCAAAAGATGCAGCTTTAGCGGCTGTCGGAAACTACATTTATCAAAATGGCAATAAATTCAGCGGCGTTGCAGCCTGCGCCGGTTGCCACGGTGTGGCCGCGCTTGGCACCAACAACCTGCCGCGCCTGGCGGGCCAATTTGCTGCCTACATCGAGACCCAGCTGAAGCAATTTAACCAGCGTGAGCGTACTAACGACAATGCGGTGATGCATTCCGTTGCCAGCAAGATGACGCTGCTGGAGATGGCTGCCGTGGCGGAATATCTGAGCGGAAAATAGACCCCCAGCCGGCCAAGGCCTCGTCCAAGGGTGATGGATCAGGTGGCCTTGGTTTGCACGGGTGTTGTGTTCGGTGCGTTCACCGGGCTTGCGGCGCGGTCCATCAGGTAGTCGGTCAAACCGGCACCGCCCCACATGCCCAGCAAGGTGAGCCACGCGGTGAGTGCAAAGATAGAGCCTCCGGTCATGCCGGCGCCTACTGCACAACCACCTGCCAACATGGAGCCAAAACCCATCAGGATTGCGCCGGCAATATAGCGTGTCATGCTGTAGCCATCTTTGAATCCTTCGAGCTTGAGGTCGTGTCCCAACCATGCTCCCAAAAATGAACCGGCGAATACGCCGGGCAACAAGCCAAATTCAAAGCCGATACGTGGCGACGGTGAAGCCAGAATCCGCATTAACCACTCGGCAGACGGCCCGCTGAAAGTGAGGCTCTGAACCACAATGGGTTCAAAGGACTGCTTTGAAACCTGGTAGTTGAACCACCAGCCCAATGCCACTGCGCAGCCAACGCCTATGCCGCCCAGCCACCGCCAGACGCTGCGTTGCGGGCTTTTCCATGAAAAATAAAGAGCTGCAGCCAACCAAATCAAGCCCGCTATCAGTCCGCCCCACGGCCCCACACCGGTGATGGCCAGCAGATCACGCGTGGCGCCACCGTCTACCGTCCACCATTCGCTCACGGTGGTGCGCAATGGTGACAGCGCACCCGACAGCGATGCCTGTGCGCTGACCGCAAAGATCAGCCCGGAGAGCAGGGCACGCAAATTTCCATTGGCAGATAGCACCAGCAGTCGGCTGGCGCATCCGCGTGTCATGATCATTCCGGCACCAAAGACCATGCCACCGATCAAAGCCCCCGACAGGCTGCCCCGCATCGCAATCTGGCGTGCGGTGCTGATGTCCAGGTTGTGGGTTAGCAAAAGGACCTGCACGCACACAACTGCGGCAGAAAATGCAAAAAGCCAGATGGATAGTTTTTCACCAAAAGTACGGTGCCAGAACTCGATGACAGCCGCACGCAGGCAAAATCGTGAGCGCTGTGCGCAAAAACCAAACAGCCCGCCTATCATCAATCCGCCGATGGCCAGCACGGTGTTGTCACCATAGCGCTCCAGAATGGTTGCCAGATCCACTGCATTCCCCAATAATTCCGCAAAGGCTTATATTAATGCCAAGTGCGGCGTTTGTGTCGATTTCACCAGCGCTCAAAATTACAAAGGACCATTGATGCAATTCCCCCCCCAATCATTGGCGCGTTCGCGCTGGTGTCATGCCATTTTGTTGGTGCTGGGCCTTGTGAGCACGCCACTGTGGGCGCAATCGCTGGCGCAGGATGCGGTTGATGATAGTGCTGATTTTTCGCTCACGGCGCCCCCCGTGGCAGCGAACCGGGTGTCGCAGTCATCCTGGTATGTTGAGGGCCTGGGCGCAGTCGGCAGCAGCGCCAATCAGAACTATATTTCCAATGCCGCTTTCGTGGTAACGCCCGCTGGCGTGGTTGTTATTGACGCGCTGGGCTCGCCGGCGTTGGCGGATCGACTGATGGCGGAAATCCGCAAAGTGACACCACTGCCGGTGACCCACGTGATCGTGACGCACTACCATGCTGACCATATTTACGGTCTGCAATCTTTCAAGGCCAAAGGCGCGCGCATCATTGCCCATCGGGGAGCGCAGGAGTACATCAACTCCGAAGCGGCGCTGATTCGCCTGCAGGCGTCGCGCCAGACGCTGGCGCCCTGGATCGATGCCAAGACCCAATTGGTATCCGCCGACGAATGGATCGACGGTGCCCGGGACCTGGTCGTGGGTGGGGTGCGGTTCTTGTTGCAGCCGGTGGGTCCGTCCCACACGCCAGAGGATCTGGTGGTTTATATGCCGCACGAAAAGGTTCTGTTCGCCGGCGATCTGGTGTTTCGGGGCCGGGTTCCCTACGTCGGGCAGGCCGACAGCGGGCACTGGATCAAGGCATTGCAAACCCTGTTGGCGTTTGAGACGGACATCATTGTGCCGGGGCATGGGCCGTTGTCATCGCAGGCGCGCCATGATATGGAGTTGACCCGCGACTATCTGACCTATCTGCGCGAGACCATGGGGCAGGCCGCCAAAAATATGGAGCCCTTTGATGATGCCTACCGTGCCACCAATTGGACGAAGTTTGAGGGATTGCCCCTGTTTCGCGTGGCTAACCGCATGAACGCCTACAACACCTATTTGCTGATGGAAAGAGAGGCCCCGTGATGAACCGAAAGTTCCATGCCGATCGACGTTTTTTTCTCGCCACTGCAAGTATCGGGCTGGCGGCTGGCGCTTCGTCCGCATGGGCGGCCGGTGCCGTGTTACCTGCACCGCAGTCCCTGGCGGACGAGTTGGGACGGGCGTTGGAAAAGGGAAATCCGCTGGTGGTCATGGTCAGTCTTGAAGGTTGCCCTTTTTGCAAAGTGGCGCGTGACAGCTACCTGGAGCCGCTGCGTCGTCAGGACGGCATGCCTGTGTTTCAGATCGACATGCGTCGCGCCACGACCGTGCGCGACTTCACTGGAGCGACGCTGACCCATGAACAGTTGGTGCAGGCGTGGCGAGTCACCATTGCACCGACGGTGCTGTTCTTTGGACCGAGTGGCAAAGAAATTGTGGCCCGTATGGAGGGGGGCTACATTGCGGACTTTTATGGTGCTTATCTGGATCAACGCATAGAGCAGGCACGCGCAGTCATCAAGTCGGCAAAGCCGTAAGCCGTAAAGAGCCGTGAAGCCGTTTCAGTGCGTCAAGGCCATGAACAGCTTGGGCAGTTGCTCCGGCAACCTCGCAATGTTGTCAATCACTGTGTACTGGTGGCCAAAGATGTCGCTCACGTAGCTATCGGCGCTGGCATCGAGGTTGATGCAGAAGGTAAAGATGCCCTGCTGGGTCAGTTCGCGCACCGCCACCTTGGCGTCTTCGATCAACAAACGCTCGTCGTGCACATCAATGTCGGACGGTTGCCCGTCGGTCAGCACCAAAAGCAATTTTTTATCGGCCGGCTGGGCGGCCAATGTGTGTGCGGCATGGCGCATGGCGGCCCCCATGCGGGTGCTGTAACCGGCTTCAATGGCGGCCAATCGTGCCTTGACCACATCGTCCCACTGCTCGCCAAAACCCTTGAGGTGAAAGTAGCGCACGTCGTGGCGGGTGTTGGAATGGAAGCCGGCAATGGCAAAGGGGTCACCCAGCTGCTGCACAGCCCAGGCCAGCAGCGACACCGCTTCCTGGCTTAACTGCAGCACAGTTTGTTCGGAACCGCGGGCCTTCTCGTTCAAGGACTGCGACAGGTCCAGTAGCAGCGTCACGGCAATGCTTCGACCGTCTGTTGTGTGGCTCATGTTGATGCGCGTATCGGGCTGGCTACCCGCGCGTAAATCGATCAACGAGCGAATTGCTATATCCAGGTCCAGTTCGCTGCCTTCTTCCTGGTACCGCACCCGCACCTTGTCTTGCGGCTTGAGCATATCCAGCAAGCGTTTCAGGCGCTTGGCCAGGGCGTTGTGTTTGGCCAGCAGGGTGTCAATGTCGGCTGCGTTGCCACTGGGGTGCAGGCGCTCGTACAGGCTCACCCAGTCGGGTCGAAAGGTCTCGCTGGTGTAGTCCCACTCGGGGTAGTGGCGTGGCGGCAGACTTTGAAGCTCCTGCGTCGAGGGCGCTTGCTGGTGATCTTCAAACGTCTCCTCGTCATCGCTGAGTTCGTGAAAGCGCCACAGGTGGCGGTTGTCGTCACGGTAGTCGACCACCGTGTCGGCAAACCAGGTGTCGGGCAGTTGATCGCTTTGCAACCGGGTTTTGCCCAGATAGCTCAGGGCCAGGCCCGCAACCTCCGACGTGCTTGATTGGCCCCCTGACAGCAGCGTATGAAAGCGTTGCACCCAATCACTGATTTGCACATCTTGAAAGCGCATCGGTGGGTCAAACAGGGCCAGTGACAAAACGCTGAGCCGATGGCGCAGGCAGGAATGCGTGGTTGCGTTGCAACTTCCCGCGACGGGCTTTGGGTGAAGTGCCTTGAAGATGCGCCGCAGCCCCGGGAATTGGCGCATGGCCAGTGCGTCCACCCGGGCATCTTCAAAACATTCGATGGCCAGACGCTGTGCCGGGCTGAAGTTGTCGGCAAAAATGGCCGTGCTCCAGCGCCGGTGCGACGCCATGTGGGCCAGTGCGGCGCGGTAGCGGTCCAGGCCGCCGATGCCCGCTCGCGCGTCATACACGTCGGGCAACCGGATGCCCATGGCATCAAAGTAGGGCATGGGTTGGCGTTGCACGTCAAACCCGGTTGAGTAGGGCACCAGCAAATCGTCGTCCTGCCAAAGCGCCTTTAGATACAGGTCCAGCGCGCGGGTGTTGTCCATCAGCAGCGTGCCGTGGCGCTCGCGCTGTAGCACGGCGCGACTGTCCGCGGACACCAGGCCGAAATACTCACGCTGTTGCTCCGGGTGGTGGCTGTAGTTGCGGATGCCGTAGTCGGTCCAGTTGCTCAAACCCTGCAGGCTCAACAGTTCGAGCAATTGCGCGGATTTTTCATAAAACAGTGCCAGGCTGGGGCTGGGGTAGGTTTTGTGGATGCCGTGAATGGATCCGCTCGTGCGTTCCATCAGCATCAGGCTGATGTCCAGGTAGTGCTGCAGTTGGGCTTGAGTAGGCAGGCGCCTTGCAACCGCCGACAGGGTTTGCAGCAGCGCCGCAATGGCTTTGGCATTGGGCGACTTGTTGATCAGTTTGACGGCCGCCATCACAGCACTCAACGCGTCCTCACCGACCAACTGTGCCACCCGCGGCCACTCCTGCAAAAAAATGAGGACAGGCTCCACGCCGCGTCCCATCTTGCCCAAAAAGCGGGCTTGCGCAAGGTAGTCTTCCAGTCCCTCGGCGCTGAGCTGGGTGTGTGCCTGTGCCATGCAGTCAGCAAGCACGTCAGCAACCTGGGCAAAACCGCAGTCCAACTGTGTGCGCCAGGCGTGCAGGCGCTCGGGGGTGACGGCGTCAGTCATGTCGTGGGCTATGGGCTTGCTTCACGGGGTCCGCAAGGTGACGACCAACGCCCGCTTATCCGAATACCGCGTCAATCGCATGGTCGAGGGTGGCACGAATGTCGGCATCGTCCGTAATGGGGCGCACCAACGCCATCCGGCAGGCGTCCAGCGGGTCCACGTCTGCCTTGATCAATGTCGCAGCATAGACCAGCAGCCGGGTGGAAATACCCTCATCCAGGCCGTGGCCTTTCAGTGCCCGCGCGGCGGCGCCCACTTTGACCAACCGTACCGCGTCCGCCATGTTTACACCGGTTTCCGTTGCAATGATGCTTGCTTCCAAATCAGCGGCAGGGTAGTCAAAATCAAATCCGACAAAGCGTTGCTTGGTACTTTGCTTCAAGTCCTTCATCAGACTCTGGTAGCCCGGGTTGTACGAAATCACGAGCTGAAAGTCCGGGTGTGCCTGAATCAGCTCGCCCCGCTTGTCCAGTGGCAATTGGCGGCGGTGGTCGGTCAGCGGGTGGATGACCACTGTGGTGTCCTGACGCGCCTCCACAATCTCGTCCAGGTAGCAGATCGCCCCGATCCGCGCCGCCGTGGTGAGCGGCCCGTCCAGCCAGCGTGTGCCGTTGGCCTCCAGCAGGTAGCGGCCCACCAGGTCGGAGGCGGTCATGTCTTCGTTGCAGGCCACGGTGATGAGCGGCTTGCCCAGTTTCCATGCCATGTACTCGATAAACCGCGACTTGCCGCAACCCGTGGGCCCCTTCACCATCACCGGCAGGCGAACCCGGTAGGCGGCTTCATACAAGGCCACCTCGTTGGCCTGCGCTTGGTAAAACGGCTCGCGGGTTACACGGTAGGGTGTTGCGTCAGACATGGCGTTGACCTGTGCAGCGGGTTACTTGTGAACGCCCAGCTTCTCGCGCCAGCCCGGAAACAGCTTGTCCGCATCACCCGGGAAGGACTCAAACGCACGGGCAAACTCCTTGTGCTCCTTGGCGAACTCAATCGGGTCAGCGCCTGACTTCCAGCACTCGTACGACTGGCGCAGTGAAACCGCGCCTGCGGCCGGACTGTCAATGTGGCCGTAGGCCCCACCGCCCGCGGTATTGATCACGTTGCCGTGGCCCAGATTCTGGAAGAAGCCTGGCAGGCGCAGCGCATTCATGCCGCCCGAGATGATGGGCGTGGTGGGCTTCATGCCGTACCACTTCTGGAAGTAGACCGGACCCTGGCACTCGTCGCGCTCGATCATGTAGGCGATGTTGCGGTCGTCGCCTTCGCCTTCCATCTTGCCGTAGCCCATGGTGCCGACGTGGATGCCCGAGGCGCCCTGCAGGCGGCTCATCTTGGCCAGCACAAAGGCGGTGTAGCCGCGCTTGGCGCTGGGGCTGGTGATCATGCCGTGGCCGGCGCGATGGTAGTGCAGGTACTGGCCGGGATACTGACGCCGCGCCGTGGTGACCATGCCGGGGCCGCCGACAAAGCCGTCCACCAAGAACGCCAGCTTGTCTGCATCGGGGCCAAAGACTTCCAGCGCGTAGTCGGCCCGGGCGCACATCTCATAGTGGTCGTCGGCTGTGATGTTCATCGAGAACAGCTTGGCCTGGCCGGTTTCGTCCTGCGCGCGCTTCATCGCGTCATAGACCAGCGGCAGCACCTTCTTGATCGGTGCGAACACCTGGTTGCCCTGGGGTTCGTCGTTCTTGATGAAATCGCCACCCAGCCAGAATTGGTAAGCTGCCTTGGCAAACGGCTCGGGGCGCAGGCCCAATTTGGGCTTGATGATGGTGCCGGCAATGTAGCCGCCATCTTTCACCGGGCGACCCAGAATGCGCCACAGGTCGGAGATGTCTTTGGCCGGGCCGTCAAACATCTGGATCACGCGCTCGGGCATGTAGAAGTCGTGAATCTTGGCGTGCTTGATGTCGCCCATGCCCTGGTTGTTGCCGATCACCAGGGTCAGGAACGACACCAGCATGAAGCGACCATCGGTCACATTGCGGTCGAACAGGTCAATGGGGTACGCAATGCGCATGTCCTCAGTGGCCTCATCGATGTAATAGACCAGCGCGTCCACACCGCGGGTGAAGTCGTCGGTCGTGCTGACCTCGACATTGGTGCCGGTGGATGATTCGGCCGCAAAATGCGCAGCGGCTTCGAGGTAGCCATAGCCTGATTTGGGTGCCATCTTGTAGGCCACCAGAATGTGGCGACCGCCCTTGATCAGGTCTTCTTCCTTGAGGCTCAGGTCGGCGTAACGGTTACTTTGGTCCATGTGATTTCTCCGGTTGATTGCGACGATGGGTAGCGATGAACCGGACTATAGGCAACGTGATTCATAAAGAAAATTCAAATAAATTTCTTGTCGAATCAGTTTTTTGTGATGAGTTGCAGGGTTGAAATCAGTGCATCCAGGGCGTGCGTCAAAGTTGGCTGCGACAATTTCAAGACCAAGTACCATCCGTGGCAACCATGTTATTCAATTTTCTTCCAGCATTTTTTTCTCGCCTGCTCCGTATATTGGCCGTTGCGTTTGTCTGCATTTCCGTGGCCCATGCTGCCGATGGTCAGGGACGGCGAATAGCGCTTGTGATTGGCAACG
>JAIPDC010000004.1 GCA_021737865.1 Rhodoferax sp. | reverse complement strand
TCCGCCAAGAACCGTTCTGCCTCGATCCGCATTCCTTTCGTGGCGAACCCCAAGGGCCGTCGCGTGGAAGCCCGCTTCCCCGATCCACTGATGAACCCTTACCTGGGCTTTGCGGCCCTGTTGATGGCGGGTCTGGACGGCGTGGAAAACAAGATCCACCCCGGCGAAGCTGCCACCAAGGACCTCTACCATCTGCCTCCCGAGGAAGATGCAAAGGTACCAACCGTGTGCCACAGCCTGGACCAGGCGCTGGAGCACCTGGACAAGGACCGCGCTTTCCTGACCAAGGGCGGCGTGTTCACCGACTCCATGATCGATGCGTACATTGAGCTCAAGATGGGCGAAGTCACGCGCTACCGCATGTCGGTGCACCCGGTTGAGTACGACATGTACTTCTCGCTGTAATTCAGCTCAGGCGGATAAAAAGGACGGCACGGGCCGTCCTTTTTTTTGAAACCAATTGCAACGAAGCTGCTCCAACGGCGATATGGCGGTGCGGGAATTTTGATTTTGATGTTTTTTGACGCATACTGGCCAACCCGCCCTGCACATTGATGCGTGGACACAGCATGAAAATAGTTTTTTTGATTCCTATCGCCCTTTTGTCGCTGGCAACCGCTGCCAGCGCACAAGACCGCATTTACCGGTGCGGCAACGAATACACCAACACCGTGACCGAGTCCCAGGCAAAGGGTTGCAAGCTGGTTTCTGGCGGCAATGTCACGGTGGTGCAGGCCCACAAGCCCAATGCCAACCGGGTTGCAGCAGCAACCCAGCCCGCCCAGCGGGTGGATACGGGTGACCAGCGCGCCAAGGATTCCGATTCACGCCTGATTCTCGAATCGGAGCTGAAAAAGTCCGAGGCCCGGCAGCAGGAATTGATCAAGGAATACAACAACGGCGAACCCGAGAAGCTGGGTCCGGAAACCCGCAACCCCCAGAAATACCTGGAGCGCGTAGCGGAACTCAAGGCCAGCATCAGCCGCAACGAGCGCGATATTGAAGGCATTCGCCGGGAGTTGAGCCGCTTGCCGGCGGGTTCTGCCGCTTCAGCGCCTGCCCCTTCAGCGCTGAAGTAAGCGTCTTGGACGCCGTAACCCCGTTTCAGTCGTTTGACCTGCTGGCCACTCTGGTGGCCGTGGTGGAAAACGATGCCGTTGTCGTGTTTGCCAACTCGGCGCTGGAAGATGCCATGGGACTCTCCCGGCGCTCCATTGTTGGCTCGTGTCTTGCCGATGCCTTTACCGAGCCCGCACTGCTGCAAAACGCCTTGCATGGGGTGCGAGACAATGCATTTGCCGTGCTGCGGTACGACGCCTTTTTGAAGCGCGTGGGTGTTGAGCCCATGCCCGTTCACATCATCATCAGCTGGACCGAACCTGCGCTGGAAATCGTGGTCGAAATGGTTCCGCTGGAGCAACAAACCCGCCAGGACCGTGAGGAGCGCCTGGCGGAACAGGCCCAGACCAACAAGGAGCTCATACGCAACCTGGCGCATGAGATCAAAAATCCGCTGGGCGGCATTCGCGGGGCGGCGCAGCTGCTGGAGATGGAAATCGAGTCGGCAGAGCTGACCGAGTACACCCAGGTCATCATCCGTGAGGCCGACCGCCTGCAAAGTCTGGTGGACCGCTTGTTGGCACCACACCGCAAGCCGCATATGGTGAGCGATGTCAACATCCATGAAGTGTGTGAGCGGGTTCGATCCCTGATTCTGGCCGAGTTTCCAAAGGGCCTGGCCGTGGTACGCGACTACGACACCTCCATTCCCGAGTTTCGTGGTGACCACGAACAGCTCATTCAGACGGTGCTCAATATTGCGCACAACGCCTGCCAGGCGCTGGCCATGCGTATGGAAGAGGGCGACGCC
Source organism: Rhodoferax sp. (assembly GCA_021737865.1). Classification (GTDB taxonomy): domain Bacteria; phylum Pseudomonadota; class Gammaproteobacteria; order Burkholderiales; family Burkholderiaceae_C; genus Allorhodoferax. The sequence goes on along the minus strand of JAIPDC010000004.1, from coordinate 42,845 downwards.
AGCGTCACATTTCGCACGCGCGTGCTGCGCCAAGTTACTTTTGGTAAGCAGCGCTATCGGTTGGCATTGGAATTGCATGTCATTGACAACGGACCTGGTGTGCCAGATTCGATCAAGGACCGCATTTTCTATCCGCTGGTGTCGGGCAGGGAAGGCGGCTCCGGCTTGGGTCTGACATTGGCGCAAACCTTTGTTCAACAGCACCATGGCCTGATCGAGGTTGACAGCGTGCCAGGCCGTACGGATTTCAAGGTATTGATTCCGTTACCGTGAAATGTTGGGGACAGCGCTGGCTCGCAACGCGTAGCCGGGGACTGTCACGCAAAGCTTTTGAATGGGACGCAAAAAATGAAGCCGATTTGGATAGTAGATGACGACCAGTCCATACGCTTCGTGCTGGAGAAAGCGCTACTGAGGGAGCATCTGCCCACGCGCAGTTTCTCCAACCCCCGCGATGTGCTGGCGGCGCTGAACACGGCGGCCGATGCCGAGGGCCCACAGATTCTGGTGAGCGACATCCGCATGCCGGGTGGCTCGGGCCTGGACCTGCTGGAGAAGGTGAAGGCAAAACACCCCGGCTTGCCCGTCATCATCATGACGGCGTTCTCTGACCTGGACAGTGCGGTGAGCGCCTTTCAGGGCGGAGCCTTTGAGTATTTGCCCAAGCCGTTTGACTTGCCCAAAGCCGTCGAGTTGATCCGGCGTGCGGTGGAAGAAAGTCTGCGTGAAGAGGTTGCAGAGGAGCGCATGGCTGATGCGCCCGAGATGCTGGGCCAGGCTCCCGCCATGCAGGATGTTTTTCGCGCCATCGGGCGCCTGAGCCAGAGCAATGTCACGGTGATGATCACGGGTGAATCCGGCTCGGGTAAGGAACTGGTGGCCCGCGCCCTGCACAAGCATTCACCGCGCGCAAACGGCCCGTTTGTCGCCATCAACACGGCGGCCATCCCAAAGGACCTGCTCGAGAGCGAACTCTTTGGCCATGAGCGCGGCGCCTTCACCGGCGCGCAAACCATGCGCCGGGGCCGCTTTGAGCAGGCCGACGGCGGCACGCTTTTTCTGGACGAGATTGGCGATATGCCATTTGAGTTGCAAACCCGCTTGTTGCGGGTGCTCAGCGACGGCCACTTCTACCGCGTTGGCGGGCACAGCGCGGTCAAGACCAATGTTCGGGTGATCGCAGCGACCCACCAGGACCTGGAGCAACGCGTCAAAGATGGCGTGTTCCGTGAGGATTTGTTTCACCGCCTGAACGTGATTCGCCTGCGCTTGCCAGCCCTGCGGGAGCGCAAGGAGGACATCTCCATGCTGACCCGGCATTTTTTGCAGCAAAGCGCGCAGCAACTGGGTGTGGACCCCAAGCGCATATCGGATGCGGCGCTGGCCTGGTTGGAGGTGTTCAACTTCCCCGGCAATGTGCGACAGCTCGAAAACATTTGCCACTGGCTCACCGTGATGGCGCCCGCGCAGGTGATTGAACCCAAAGACCTGCCGCCAGAGGTCGGTGTTACCGATGAAAACAACGGCGCTGGTGCCGCTTCGCCGGCCGCAAACATCTTGGCGGCGACGGCTAATTCGGATGTGAAGGAGCAGCACTTGGCCCCGGTGGCGCTCGCAGTGCCGGCCACGGTCGTTCCGAGTGCACCCGCCGGGGGCTGGGAGCTCGAACTTGAAGCCGAAGCCATTGCGCTTCTGGAATCCGGCAAAACGGATGTGTGGGACGTATTGACGCACCGCTTTGAGTCGCGCATGATTTTGGCGGCCTTGTCCAACACCAAGGGTCGTCGCATCGAGGCGGCCCAAAAGCTGGGCATCGGGCGCAACACCATCACCCGCAAAATTCAGGAGCTGGGTTTGGAGTAAATACGGCTCCTGTCCCTCGTGGATGTTGTGTAGGCTGCTATTTAAAACATAGCAGCTATTTTTTTGCCCGATCAAATCCAAGCATCAGGTTTCAGTGAATTTTTATTAGCAATAGTAATGCCTTTGGTTTTTGATTCATATTGCTACTATTGTGGCTGATTTTGCGGACAATGGCGACCTCAGCAGTTGAGGACAGAGTTGAAGGCTTGTCCCGCAAAACATTCGAAATAACCAAAGGAGATAGTCATGCGCATCGGAGTCCCCAAAGAAATCAAGAACAACGAGTTTCGCGTTGGTCTTACCCCGGCCAGCGTACGTGAATTGGTGGCCAACGGCCACACGGTCATGGTGCAGAACCATGCAGGCACTGCGATTGGTCTGGATGATGCCCAGTATCAGGCGGCTGGCGCCGAGATGGTGGCCACAGCCGCTGACATATTTGCCCGCGCCGAGATGATCGTCAAGGTCAAGGAGCCGCAGCCGGTTGAATGCGCCATGCTGCGCCCCGGCCAGATTCTGTACACCTATCTGCACTTGGCTCCCGATCCTGAGCAGACCGCCGCTCTGGTCAAGTCCGGTGCGGTTTGCATTGCCTATGAAACCATCACCGGTGCGGGTGGCGGCTTGCCCCTGCTGGCACCCATGAGTGAAGTGGCCGGGCGCATGGCGATTCAAGCCGGTGCAACCCACCTGGAAAAAGAGCACGGCGGGCGTGGCCTGTTGCTGGGCGGCGTGCCCGGTGTGGCCCCCGCCCATGTGGTCATCATTGGTGCCGGCGTGGTCGGAACGAATGCGATGCAAATGGCCGTGGGCCTGGGCGCCCGGGTCACCGTCATCGACAAGAGCGTGGACCGCCTGCGCCAGTTGGACCTCGTCTTTGGCAACCGCATCAGCACCGTCTATTCCACTGCTTCAAGCATTGAAGAAGCCGTGCTGGATGCCGACCTGGTCATCGGCGGCGTGCTGGTGCCCGGCGCGGCAGCACCCAAGTTGGTTACGCGTGACCACATCTCCCGCATGAAGAAGGGCGCGGTCATTGTCGACGTGGCTATCGATCAGGGTGGCTGCTTCGAGACATCACACGCCACCACCCACGCCGAGCCCACTTACGTGGTCGACGGCGTGGTGCACTACTGCGTGGCCAACATGCCGGGTGCCGTGGCCCGCACGTCGACCTTTGCCTTGAACAACGCCACCATCGGACACGCGGTTTCTCTGGCCAACAAGGGCTGGAAGGTGGCACTGCGTGATAACGCCCACCTGCGCAACGGCCTCAATGTTTGCGAAGGCAAGGTGACGTATGAGGCCGTGGCGCGTGACTTGGGCCTGGCCTACGTAAGCGCCGACAGCCTGCTGGCTTAAGCCGCCAGCGTCAGCACCACGGGCGCATGGTCGCTGGGGCGCTCGTTGGTGCGCGGCAGCTTGTCGACCAAGCAGGCTTGCGCCAGGGGTTTTAGTGCATTGCTGACCAAAATGTGGTCGATGCGCAGGCCCCGGTTGCGGCGAAAGGCAAAATCGCGGTAGTCCCACCAAGAGAAGCTCTTGGGGGCCTGCTTGAACAGCCTGAAGCTGTCGTGCAGGCCCAGGGCGATCAGCGCGCGCAGGTGGTAGCGCTCTTCTTCGGTGCAGTGAATGGTGTCCTTCAGGCCCACCGGGTCCCACATGTCGAGCTCGTCAAAGGTGATGTTGAAGTCGCCCATAAGCACCAGCTTGGGGTGTGCATCCAGCTCCGCCTTGACCCATTTGCGCAAGCCTTTGAGCCATTCCATCTTGTACTCAAACTTGTCGCTGCCCGGTTCCTGGCCATTGGGGAAATAGGCACCAATGACACGCACTTCTTCCACCGTGCCCGCAATCACGCGGGCCATGTCATCGTCAAAGCCGGGGATGTTTTTCACAACGTCGGTGGCGGGTGTGCGTGAGAGCAGGGCCACGCCGTTGTAGGTCTTTTGACCAAACCACTGGGCACAGTAACCAGCGGCGGTAAAGGCGTCCACCGGAAACTTGTCGTCCGTCATCTTCAGTTCTTGCAGGGCCAGCACCTCGATCGGCGAGCCGGATGCGCTTTGGGCGGCCAGCCAGTCCAGCACCTGGGGCAGGCGCACAGACAGGGAGTTGATGTTCCAGGTGGCAAGTTTCATTTTATGAAAATATGGATATAAATAGAAATGTAACGACTGGTATGCCTGTCTGGCTGCAAATATCGCTACGTCACAAATATTGCGTTGTTGGGCACGCCTCAGTTCAAATAGCTGGTGAACACCCTATAGGGTTGCGAGGCTGAATGTCGAGGCGCGATCCGCTGTCCGTCGCATTCTTCTTCTTTATCGAGTTCAGGGTTTACACCCGCTCGTCACCCGGCTGCGCAGGCACATTCGGAACCATGCTCAGATAGTGGTCAAAGTCACCGCGCTTACCCTTGGCGGCTTCCTCCTTGAGAAAATCCAGCGTCATGACCGATGCCATCTTTTCAGACGCAGCGCTGGCGATGAACTGGTTCACGGAAACGTCATCCCGAGCGGCGAGCTCTTTGATCTTCTGGTGAACAGAGTTTGGCAGACGAATGGTTATTGCGGTCATGGTCAGTTCCTCAACAGGTTCAAGAAATCAGCAGGTTTGATGGCCTGCACCTTCAGTTCCGGCACACGTCGAAAGTCTTTGACATTGTGTGTCACGATGTACTGACTGCCCGATGCGACGGCACACTCCAGCACCATGTCATCGTCGGGGTCACGCAAAAACGGTCGCCACAAAAAATGGACGTCTTGCAGGTGCGCAAGTGATGCCAGGTAACGCAAGTAAGCCAGCGCGGCATCCACAGATACCCCGGGCGGCATGTGCTCCGGCCTGGTCAAGACAGCTTGCCATTCCGTGTAGAGGGCAATGGTCAGCGCAAAGTCAAAGCGTGGAGTTGGCAGCATGGACACAAGCTGGTAACTTGCCCCGTTACGCGAACGAGCAGCAGCCACCAAGACAGAAGTATCAAGGACTATTCGCACAATGGTTATACAGTCGTATATAGTTGCATATGCATAACCAAATTTTACTTAGTCTGGTGAGAAATGCAACTCCGAGACAGTGGGATTCGCCCTTTAACAAGTTGGTTTTGCGCAGCGCGTGCAACACGTGTCACATTTACATGCCCGCCACCGCTATGAGGGGTCAGCACAATCTTCGTGATGGGTGGTCTTGACGCAGCCACATTCCGAATGGCGCGGTCTGGCATCATTGGCACTCGCTCGTGTGTCGACTCAGGTGGCGAGATTCATGGCTACATGTGCAGCGCTGCCATCACGCCTACGCCCAGGCCCACGGCACCGGCGCCAAACATCGCGTACTCCAACCATTTCTTTTTGGTCAGCAAAGCAATGGCCGCCAGGGCGATGCAGACCTGCAGCACGGTCGTGGACTGCGCCCAGCGGTGGTGCTGGTGCATTTGTTCATCGCTTTTGTGGTCCCACTCAGTGGCCTCTGCTTCGAGCTTGTCGGCTACGACCTTGATGTCGTTCTTTTCTTTTTCGTAGCGATCGACCTTGGATTGGTATTTCGCCTTTTCGTCGTCCTTGGTCGACAGGTCACGCGACATCTCTGCCAACGACTGCTTGGTGCTCTTGGACTGGAAGTAGTTCCACTGGTTGGATGCTTCGGTCTTTTTGATAGCCGCGTTGTTCTTGTACAAGCCGGCATTGGCTTGGGTGGCGCCGCCCATGTAGCCAAAAATGGCACCAATGGTGGCAATGATGGCGGTGAACATGGCGATCTGGTTGATCATGCCGCCGCCGTCGTGACCACCGTGCGCGCCACCACCTTGCTGGGCGTGTTCGAGTTCGTGGTCGTGCGGGCCGTGTACGTGAAAGCCGTGTCCTGACATCTCATTTTCCTTAAGTGCGGGGTTGCGGTTGGGGGTTGCTATAGGTCACAAAGCTGAAGGTCAGCCCGGTGACCGAGGTGTGGGGCTCACGGGCTGTTTCAACCCACTGAGGCCCGAATTGTGGGGCAAAAGCGTCGCCGTCGTAGTCGGTGTCGATTTCGGTCACAACGGCGGAGCTGGCGAACGGTAGCGCGTGCGCGTAGAGCTCTGCCCCGCCAATCACCCAGACATGTTGATATTGCTCACAAAATAATAGCGCTTCACGCAAGCTTGGCGAGGGCTGAGCGCCATTTTCACTCCAGGAACTCTGCCGGGTTACAACCACGTTCACGCGCCCTGGCAATGGCCGAAAGCGCGGCGGGAGCGAGTCCCAGGTCTTGCGCCCCATGATGACCGGGCAGCCCATGGTGACGCGCTTGAAGTGCGCCATGTCTTCGGGCAAATGCCACGGTAAGGTGTTGTTTTTGCCGATGACGCCATTGCGTGCTTTGGCCAATATGAGGTGCAGTTGCATGGGCAGTTACAGGCTGGAAAGGGGGTCAATCGGTTGCTATGGCCGGGTTGTCGCGCTTGCGCGCCGGTAGCAGCACGGCGGCAATGGCGGCCATCACACAGACCATGGCGACATAGTCTTCCCAGTGCGGCCATTCACCGACGATAACCGTGGCGCCCAGGGTGCCAACCAGTGGGACCGCCATGATGCTCATGGCGCTGGTAGCGGGCGGCAGGTTGCGCGCCATGCCAAACCAGATGATCTGCGAAAAGCCATAGTTGATGAAGGCCCCGTACATCAGGCTGCCCCACATGGGCCCCGAGAACTGCCAACTCGGCCACGGCTCCAGAACAAAGGCAAAAGTCCACAGGCATAGACAGGTCAGCACCATCATCCAAACCGTCAGCGTCTCTGCAGGCAGGGTAATGTGGCTGCGTCGTATCAGTATGGTGCCAATGGCCCACGCCAAGGCAGCCAGCTCCATCCACGCAATGCCTAGTGGCCGCCCGGCCAGGGTTCCAACTTCGTGCGAGATCAATAGGCCGATGGCACAGGCCACGGCGACTACTGCAACAGCAATGCGCGCCGTCAGCTTTTCGCCCAGAAACAGCGTGCCAATCAGTACCGTCCAGATTGGCATGGTAAAGCCCAGAATGGCGGCGCGACCCGATGCCAGCTCTTTCACTCCGAGAATGGCCGCTGTGTGCCAGCACAGCATATTGGGCAGCCCGAGCTTGACCACCGTGCCCCACTCTTTGCCCACCGGCAGCATGCGCACCCCGCGCGAGCGGTAGAACAGGTAGAGCCAGGTGGCGCCGGCGGTCATCGTGAGGGCGCGGAAATACAGCGGACTCAATTCGCGCAGCGAATACTTCATCATGGGCCAGTTGAAGCCCCACATGAGCGTGATGGCCACCAGAGCCAGCAGCTGCTTGCGGGTTATCACACGGCCACCGGTGCCTTGATGGCGGCGTGGCATTCGTAGCCCACTACCTCGAAGTCTTCAAACTGGTAGTCAAAGAGGGAGTCTGGCTTGCGCTTGATATTGAGGGTCGGGTAGGCGAACGGCGCGCGGCTGAGTTGAAGTTCCACCTGCTCGCGGTGGTTGTTGTAAATGTGGCAGTCGCCCCCGGTCCAGATGAAATCGCCCACATCAAGGTCACACTGCTGCGCCACCATATGCGTGAGCAGCGCGTAGCTGGCAATGTTGAAAGGCACACCCAGGAAGATGTCGGCACTGCGCTGATACAGCTGGCAGCTGAGTTTGCCCTTGCCACCCGACTCGGTGGCGGGTGCGACGTAAAACTGGAAGAAGGCGTGGCAGGGCATCAGCGCCATTTTGTCCAGATCGGCCACGTTCCAGGCACTGACGATGATGCGGCGCGAGTCTGGGTTGGTCTTCAGGGTCTTGATGACTTCGGCAATCTGGTCTATGTGGCCGCCACCCGGCGTGGGCCAACTACGCCATTGCACGCCATATACGGGGCCCAGATCGCCATCGTCGCGCGCCCATTCGTCCCATATCGTGACGCCGCGCTCCTTGAGCCAGTTGTTGTTGGAAGAGCCGGTCAGAAACCACAGCAATTCCTGGATGATGCTGCGCAAGTGCACCTTCTTGGTGGTGACCAGGGGAAAGCCTTCGTTCAGGTCAAAGCGCATCTGGTGGCCAAACACGCTCTGGGTGCCGGTGCCCGTGCGGTCGGCTTTGACAACGCCTGTGGTGTGCACGTGGCGCATAAAGTCTTCATATTGGCTGCGCACGGGGCGATTGGTCGTGGAGTCGGTCATGTGTTGGCGTTGCTGCGAGTTAGCGCCAAATTTTAGTGGTACAGCCCTCAGTCTTCTGCAGGCATGGTGTTAGGTCTGCGGTGCGTCAAGTTTTTCGAGCTTTGCCACGTGGCTGCGGTACACCGCCACCGCCGACAACAGGTTGCGAAGCAGCCAGCCGTTCGCAAATACCAGCGCCACACCTGCCGGATATACGAACCAGTTGGGCCACAGAGCTGCAAGCAGCAACAAGCCATAGGCCGCAAAGTGCGCCTGCATCTGGCCGTTGATGTGTTTTTCGGCCAGGACTTTCTTCACATTGGGTGCCAATAGGCGCCCATGGCCGAGGTTCTGCAGGTGTAACCAGACCAGGAAGGGCACGATCTTGTACAACATGCCCAAAATCACTGGCATGAAGCCGCCAAACAAGAGCAGCGTACCAAACAGCAGGGGCCAGACCTGCCATTGGGCCAGGGTTTCCGACGCCTGCGCCAGCAGCCACAGCGCGCAGGCCACCAGTGCGCTCACCATGGCGACCCGCCACAGCCATTGGACGGCGTCCAGCCTGGGCCGCTTGCTTCTGAGCAGCAGCTTGAGGGTTATGAACGCGAGCGATGCAGACACCAGCACTACGCCGACGGACAAAGCGACAGCGCTGCGTGGGTAGTCCGACAGTTCGGCCGCCGTCCACAGCGTAACGATGGCGATAGCCGACGCCGGAAATCCCCGATTGAACCAGCCCGGGTAGTGCGGTGTCTGCTGAAACATAGGCACCACCACAGAGCCCACCACCGCCAGCACCACGCAGCCCCAGCCGACAAAGCCCCAGCCCAGGTGCACGTTGGCCAATTGTTGCAATGGCATGGCAACGGACCAACCCATGAACACCGCGTTCAGCAGCCCGATGACGACCGTCACAAGCAGACCCAGCAGCCCGAGTCGCAGCCCGCGAACGATGGGGCTGCCTGACGGCACGCCCTGCAGTGCCTGCAGAGCGGCACCAATAAAAGTGACTACCCCGCTGCCCAGAGCGGCTGCCGCGCAGCCAAACAGGAGTGGCACCGAGGTCAAAAAGGCCAGCACCAATAGAATTCCACCCGCCGTGATCGCGGCATGCACGGTGGTTGCAACAAGCAGGGGGCGCTGGAAGTTGGCGCCGGCCATGACCGGTAGCAACTGCTGCAATGCGCCCAGCACGACCTGCATCATGAACCCGACCGTGATCAGGTGGGTGAGGGCGAGGGCCTGCGGCGTCCAGCGTGACGCAAACACTTCGGGGCCGCTGCACAGCAGAAGCAGTCCGGCACTGATGGCAAACAGCGGTGCCGTTAAAAAATAGCGAAACGGCGCACTGATCGGCGGCCCCTGGTCGAAAGACAGGAGCGCTTGCACTAAGGGACCTTGCGCCAGATCAGGATTTCAATGGTGTAGTCGGCCGTGATCTCGGTGCGATAGGCATAGCCTTGTTTTTGCAGGGTGCGGTACAGCGGATGGGGCTCCCGGGTCAGGATCAGCAGCAGCGTGTGGCTCGGGTCCATGGCATCCAGCGCGTCCATCGTCACCACAAATGGCTCCGGTGGCTCCATCTCGCGCGCGTCGATGACGATGTCGGCTTTTTTCGCGTCCATGGTTCAGTTGGCCTTGTCGGTTAGCATTTCTTGCAGCCTTGGTAGTAGCGTGCTGGCCTGATCGCTGAGGTGCTGGTCGCACAAGGGGTACAGCACATTTTCTTCTTTCAGGTTGTGCTGTTGCATCATGATCAGCAGCGTCTCGGCGTGGCCTGAGTATTCTTCCCCATCCCCTTCCCCCTGAAGCAGGGCAGCGCTGGCTGCGTCCATCAGCTGGCGCATCTGCACATGCTCGCCACGCATCACCTGCGTAGGCCCCATGCGCATGCCTGACTTTTCTTCAAAGGCGGGAAAGAGCAAGGTCTCCTCGGCGTCAAAGTGTTGTAGTACCAAAGATCTGAACTGTGCAAATTCAGTCGCAGCACCATCCCAATCACGTTCAGCGGCCAAACGTCCGGCGCGCTCAAAAATGGCATCGCAATGCAGGTGGTCTTGTGCCATGAAATGTCGGATGCGGGTCATGAATAGCGATCGGTGGCAATGGTGGTCAAGGCCCATTGTTGCGCCACAGACCGCGCCGTGCCTTAAACCAGCTTAACAATGGGTGGGGACTTCGGGCAGCGCGGCGCCAGGGCCTGCTGCGAATGTGGGGAAATTGATCACGATCAAACTTGGGCCGTGGCTCCATGTTTGCCGTTGAGGTGCCCAAGGAGTGCGACCGGGTGTCCGTCGCGCCGCGGGAACGGCGCTCGATTGTAAGGGGCATTCGTGTGGCTCTGGTGGAAGACAATGTGATACTGCTTGAATCGCTGACGGTGGCACTTCAATCCAACGGCATAGCGTGGTGGGGGCTACATCGGCCGCAGATGTGGTTGATGCGACGCGGGCGGTTTTGGCAGCCAGCTACCGTGCCTGATCATGACCGCAGACAGCGGCGTGGAACACCGTCAGATCATGGCCTCGCGGCAGGTTCCGGTTCTCCAGAAACCAATGAATTTCGATGACATTCTGGCCTTCATTGACGAGGCCACGCGCCGCCGGGGCGTAGCCGGTCCGGAGGGTGTCCCGGTGGCGGTATCTGACCGGTAACTACGTTGTGGCCAGCACCCGCCCCGGGTTCATGGTGTTCTGCGGGTCCAGTGCAGCCTTGATGGCGCGCATCATGTCCAGCGCGACGGGGGATTTGTGTTGCGCCAGCTTTTCGCGCTTCAAGCTGCCTACACCGTGTTCGGCCGAGATGGAGCCGTTGAACCGGTCCACCATGTCGTAGACGATGGTGTTGACGCCTTTTTCGTCATCGCGCAAAAAGGCTTCGGCATCGGCGCCTGCTGGAGCTTGCACGTTGTAGTGCAGGTTGCCATCGCCCAGGTGGCCGTAGTTGACCAGACGCGCGCCGGGGTAGGCCGCTTGCAACTGCGCATCGGTCAGGCGCACGAATTCGGGGATGCGCGAGACGGCGATGGAGATGTCGTGCTTGATGTTCAGCCCCTCCTGGGCCTGCGCCAGCGGAATGCTCTCACGGATGTGCCACAGTGCGCGCGCCTGGCTGATGCTCTCGGCCACCACGGCGTCCAGAACGCAGCCCTGTTCCATGGCCACTTCCAGCAAACGCTCAAAGCAGGAGCGGGCGTGGGCTTCGGACTCCTGATCGGAATTCTCCAGAACCACACAATATGGCGCCCCCACGCTCCCCACTTCGTGTGCTTCGCTGCCCCCCGAGGGGGCCGTGCCTTGCTTGGGGCGGCCCGGCGCGGCGGCAGGCTCTTCACCGTCTTGAAACGGCACCCGCAACTGCGGGAAATGCTTGCTCACCAGGCTCAGCGCAAATTTCCCCATGACTTCAAAGCCGGTTAGACCCGCGCTCAGGTGCTGGTGCGCCAAGCCGAGCAGTTGCACGGCCGCCTCCAGCGAGGGCACGGCCGCAAAGGCGGTTAGCTGGGCGGCGGGCAGCGGGTAGAGCTTCATGATGGCACCGGTGATGACACCCAACGTGCCTTCGGAGCCAATCAGCAGGTGGCGCAGGTCGTAGCCGGTGTTGTCCTTGCGCAAGCCAGAAAGGCCATTCCAGATCTCGCCCTGCGGTGTGACCACTTCCAGGCCGAGGCACAGTTCGCGCGTGTTGCCATAGCGCACCACCTGCGTGCCCCCGGCGTTGGTGCCCAGGTTGCCGCCGATGGTGCAGCTGCCTTCAGACGCCATGCTCAGGGGGAACAAATAGCCGGCCCTTTCGCAGGTTTCCTGGATGGCCTGCAACACACAACCTGCGTCTACGGTGACGGTCAGGTTGGCTCCGTCCAGCGTGCGCACCTGGTTCATGCGCTGCAGGCTCAGCACGATCTGGGTGCCGCTGGCGTCCGGCGTGGAGCCGACCACCATGCCGGTGTTGCCGCCCTGGGGCACGATGCTCAGGCCGGCCGTTGCGCAAGCCTTGACCACTGCGGCCACTTCAAGCGTGCTGGCCGGGCGCACCACGGCCAGCGATTTGCCGTGCTCGCGCTTTCGCCAGTCCTGCTCATAGGGGCTGAGGTCGCCGCCAGTCAATACGTTGGCAGCGCCGACGATGGTGCGCAGTTGTTCCAATAGTTCGGTGCGTTGGGTCATGGTGCTACCTGTGGGATGGCTTGCGGGGCGTCGGGTTCGTGCGGGTGTGCCAGGCGCAGGCGCACATGGGCCGTGCAGGCCACAAACAGGGTCAGGCACAGCGCAATCTCTGCCATGGCAAGGTAGTTGCCGGGGGGCTTGTCGCTCCATCCGCGCACAACGCCTTCAATGAAATACAGCCACACCACCAGGCTGACCCAGCGGTAGGTGTACATGCGGTTCTTCAGCAGGCCCGCCAGCGGAATGCACAGTGGCAGGGCCTTGAGCACCAGCCAAGAGCCGCCCGGGCGCAGCGGTGCCAGATAGAGTTCCCAGGCCAGGGACAGGGCAATCAGTGACAGCACACTGCCCACGGCGAGCCAGCGCGTGGAGTTGACGTAAGGGGATGGGGTGTTCATGTCGGTGGCATCATAGCGGGATGCAAAATCTTGAACGTCTGAGGGGCTGGATCAGTGAAATCACCCATGTGCCCTGGATCCACGCCATTCGTACCTTGCGGGAGCGTTTCCGGGAGGATCGCCTGGGCTTGACTGCCAGCAGCCTGACTTTTACGACCACCATCGCGCTGGTTCCCTTCATCACCGTGGCGTTGGCCGTGTTCACGGCTTTCCCCATGTTTGCGAAGTTTCAGGATGTGCTCCAAAAGTGGCTGATCGAGAGTCTGGTGCCTGACAACATTGCACGCCAGGTGCTGGGCTATTTGAACCAGTTTGCGGGCAAGGCCAGCAAGCTCGGCGCTGTCGGGCTGGCGGTGCTGTTGGGTACGGCGCTGGCGCTGGTGTTCACCATTGACCGCACATTGAATAACATCTGGCGGGTGCGCACCTCGCGGCCTTTCGCGCAGCGGGTGATGATCTATTGGGCCGCCATCACGCTGGGGCCGGTGCTGCTGGCCGTGAGTCTGAGCATGACGTCATATGCCATCTCTTTTTCCAAGGGCGTGGTGGGCGCCATGCCGGGCGGCGTGTCCCTGCTGCTGGAGGTGCTGCAATTTGCGCTGATGGGGGCGGGTATGGCGGCCCTGTTTCGCTACGTGCCCAACACCCATGTGCGCTGGGGCCACGCCTGGATTGGCGGCTTGTTCGTATCGGGCGGCATTGAACTGGCCAAGAAGGGGCTGGCCCTGTATGTGAGCAGCGTTCCGACTTATTCTGTGGTCTACGGGGCATTTGCCACGCTGCCGATTTTGTTGATCTGGATCTACGTCGCATGGGTGATCGTGTTGCTGGGTGCCGCGCTCACAGCCTACCTGCCAAGCCTGCTGGCCGGTGGCACGCTGCGCCGCCTGCCGCATGGCTGGCGCTTTCAAATTTCACTGGAGGCGGTGCAGCAACTCGAACGCGCACGCGCCGGTGGCGTCAAGGGCCTGACCCTGGACCAGCTCTGCCACGCTTTGCATGTGGACCCGTTGCGTCTGGAGCCACTGTTGCAGACGCTGACGTCCTTTGACTGGATAGGCCGCTTGAATGAGGTGCTGCAACCCGGCTCCGAGGCCCGCTACGTGTTGCTGGTCGACCCGGACGTGACATTGCTGGAACCGTTGCTGAGCGCCTGGCTGGTGGAGCGCACCGAGCAGACCGAAAAAATATGGCAAATTGGCCGCTGGCCCTCTATAACACTGCGTGAGGTGCTATGAATTTTGCATCGGTTGGTGTTGGATATCGTGTAAAATTAAATTATTAGTTTGAATTTGCGTGATATGTACACCCGCCTATGCTCTGACCGCCTCCTGCACCTCGCGCAACAGTTTCCAGCGGTACTCATACTCGGTGCGCGCCAGGTCGGCAAGACGACGCTGGCCCGCCAAAGCTTCGCTGGCTTCACCTACCTCGACCTTGAAGATTCGGCCACGCACGCCTTGTTCGCCGAAGATCCGCGCTTTCAGCTGGATGCTCGCACCAGCAGCGCGGGGCTGATTCTTGATGAGGCGCAGCGCCTGCCCACCTTGTTTGACGCGCTGCGCGGTGCGATCGATGCCGACCGCCAGCGCATGGGGCGCTTCGTGATTTTGGGGTCTGCCCAGCCGACGCTGGTGCGCCAGGTGTCCGAGAGTCTGGCCGGGCGGGTCGGCATTCTCGAACTCTCCGCGCTGACCGTGCAGGAAGCGGTCACCGGCGAAGCCCCGATCAAGGACTATCGGCAGCTATGGCTCAGCGGTGGCTTTCCCGATGCAGTGGGCGCGGCGGCGCGTGGTGGAAACTTTCGGGATTGGTGGGAGGCCTACCTGCGCACCTATGTGGAACGCGACTTGCCCGCGCTTGGGGTGAGCGCCGACCCGATTGTGATGCGCAAACTGCTCACCATGCTGGCGCACGCACAGGGAGGGTTGGCCAACCTCAGCCAGTTTGCCGCCGCTTTGGGTCTGTCACAGCCAACGATTGCGCGCTACGTGGACATTCTGGAGCAAAGCTTTCTGCTGCGGCGCCTGCCGCCGTACTTCCGCAACGTCGGTAAGCGCCTCGTGAAGGCGCCCAAGCTGTACCTGCGCGACACCGGTCTGCTTCATCACCTGCTGAATATTGACGCGCTGGAGGTTCTGGATAGCCATCCGATTCGGGGCGCCAGTTGGGAAACCTTTGTGATGGAGGACCTGTTGCGCCGTGAGGCTGTGGCGTATCCGCACGGTGTCGCGCACTTCTGGCGCACGGCGGGTGGGGCCGAGGTGGACATGCTGTTGGAGCGCGGCGGCGCCCTGCACGCAGTGGAGGTCAAAACCGCCCGTGCCACGTCCCCTTACCTTGCCCGTGGCCTGCGCGCCATCATGGATGACACCGGTGCCGTCAGTGCAACCATCATTGATCAAGGGCAGGGGGTCGACCCATTGGCAAGTGGCGTTGCACGCCGGGGTTTTGCCGAGGCCATTGACTGGTTGCCGGGCAAATCGGCCGCTAGCCCCTGATAACACTGCGTGAGGTGCTATCAAAAAAATAGCGCCGATGGGCTAATCGAGTTTCGCCCCGGACTTGCCAACTGCATCGGCCCAGCGCGGCATTTCGGCGGCCAGGTATTTGGCGAACTCGTCGGCACCCAGAAACGCCGGGTCGGCCCCCTGGGTGATCATGCGGTTGCGCACTTCTGGCATGGCCAGCACTTGTTTGAAGGCATCGCTGAGTTTGGCGACTACGTCCTTGGGGGTGCCGGCCGGGGCTAGAAAGCCATAGAAGCCGACCACCTCAAAGTTTTTGATGCCGGTCTCCATGACGGTGGGCACATCGGGCAGGGCGGGGTTGCGCTCGCGGCTGGTCACGGCCAGTGCGCGCACCTTGCCCTGCTTGTGGTAGCTGGCAGCCTGTGGGATCGACTCGGCCATGAACTGCACCTGGCCGCCCATCAGGTCGGTAAACGCAGGGGCACTGCCGCGGTAGGGAATATGGACCATGAACAGGCCGGTGGCGGTCTTGAACATCTCGGGCACCAGGTGGCTGATGCCGCCGTTACCGGCTGAGCCGTAGTTCACTTGACCAGGGCGGGCGCGGGCGTAGTCGACAAACTCTTTCAGGGTATTGGCAGGGACCTTGGGGTTGACCAGCAGGGCCAGGGGCTGCATGGCTGTGCGCGCAATGGGCGTGAAATCGCGCAGTGTGGCGTAGGGCAGCTTGCCGTAGATGGCGGGGTTGATGACCATGACGCCGGTGTTGGCCAGCATGAGGGTGTAGCCGTCCGCAGGGGCTTTCATCACCTCTTGCGCACCCACCGTGCCGCCTGCGCCGGATTTGTAGTCGATCAGCACCGGTTGGCCCAGCACGGCCTGCAGTTTGTCGGTGATGAGGCGTGCGTGTTGATCCAGCGGGCCGCCGGCGGGGAATCCGATGATGACTTTGACCGGTTTGTCGGGGAATGCGGCAGACACCAGGGTGCTGGCGGCCAGCAGGGCGGCTGCAATGAGGGCGGAGACAAGGGATGTTGGGCGCATGGTGGATCAACTTTTTAAAAAGTCGCGGATGGCGAACAGGGTTTCGTCGGGGGTCTCGGTCATCTGGTGGTGGCCCACGGGCAGGCTGACCACTTTCGCGGTTTTTCCGGTGGCCCGGGCCTGGGCAATCAGGGGTTGGGCGGCGCGGGGCTGGGTCATCTGGTCCTGCACGCCCAGCACAAACAGCACCGGGCAGGTGATGGCGCTGATGGCCTGCTCGCCATTGGCGTAGCGGTCGCAGGCGACGAAGCCACGGTGGAAGACGTTGACCGATGGGTTGCTGGCCAGCACGCGCTTGCCCAGCGCCATGCTCGCCCCAAACACCCAGGTACCCGGCCCCAGGGCAGAGGGCGGTGCTGCCAGTGTGCTGCGCGAGAAAACGTTGATCATGTTCAGTGCCTTCATCGGGTCGTTCAGCGAAGTTTCGATGAGGATGGGCGACACTTTCATCGGGTACGCCGTACCCACCAGTACCAGATGCGTCACGCGTTCTTTCAGTCGGGATGCGGCTTCCAGGGCAATCAGCGAGCCCCAGCTGTGGCCTACCAGCGCGGCTTTGTCCACACCGGCTACATCCAGCAACGCGGCAACGAAGTCGGCCGCCTCTTCCACGGTGGACGGGGCCTCGCCTGCGCTGCGGCAGTGTCCTGGCAGATCCACTGCCAGCACGTTGTAGCCGTGGTTGGCCAGGTATCGGCTTTGCAGAATCCAGACGCTGTGGTCGTTGAGTACGCCGTGGATAAATACGACCGTGGGCTTGGCGGCATCAAAGGGCTTGCCGCCGGTGTAGCAGTAGGCTTGGGCGTTGTTAACGGTGTATTTCATGCTGCCTTCTCCGCCGCTTTCAATGCGCGTTTGAGGTCGTCAATCAGGTCGTCAGGGTCTTCCAGGCCGATGCTCAGGCGGATCGTGCCCTGGGTGATGCCGGCACCGGCCAGCGCCTCATCGGTCATGCGAAAGTGGGTCGTGCTGGCCGGGTGAATGACAAGACTGCGGCAGTCGCCCACATTGGCCAGGTGGCTGAACACCTTGAGCGATTCCACAAACACCTGGCCCTGCCGGCGCGAGCCCTTCAGGTCAAAGCTGAACACCGATCCAGCCCCGCGTGGTAACAGCTTCTTCGCCAAGGCGTGACTGCTGTGACTCTCCAGCATCGGGTGGCCCACGCGCTCCACTAGCGGCTGGCTGGCTAGAAATTGCACCACTTTTTCTGTGTTGCCCATGTGACGCGCCATGCGCAGACCCAGTGTTTCCACGCCCTGCAGGATCAGCCAGGCGGTGTGCGGGCTCATGCAGGCACCAAAGTCGCGCAGGCCTTCACGCCGGGCGCGCAGCAGGAAAGCGCCTACCGTGCTTTCCTCGCTGAAATTCATGTTGTGAAAGCCCTCGTAAGGCGCGGCCAGCTCTTCAAACCGGCCTGTTGTCTCAAACGCTTTGGCCCAGTCAAAACTGCCACCATCGACCACAATGCCGCCCACCACCGTGCCGTGGCCTGACAGAAACTTGGTGGCCGAGTGGTAGACCAGATCGGCACCCAGCTCCAGCGGCTTCATCAGCCAGGGCGAGGTGAGGGTGGAGTCCACCAGCAGCGGCACACCGGCGTCATGGGCTATTGTTGAGACGGTGGGAATGTCCAGCACGTCCAGCCCCGGGTTGCCAACGGTCTCGCCAAATAGCAGCTTGGTGTTGGGCCTGATGGCGGCGCGCCAGGCGTCCATGTCACCGGGTTTGACGAAGGTGGTCTCAATGCCAAAGCGGCGCATGGTGTAGTGCAGCAGATTTTGCGAGCCGCCATACAGCGCCGTGCTCGCCACAATGTGCGAGCCGGCGCCCATCAGCGTGGCCACGCTCAGGTGCAGGGCGGCCTGCCCGCTGGCGGTGGTGATGGCACCAATGCCACCTTCGAGTGCTGCCACGCGCTGCTCCAGAACGGCATTGGTCGGGTTGCTGATGCGGCTGTAGACATGGCCGGCACGCTCCAGATTGAACAGCGACTGTGCATGCTCGCTGGACTCGAACACAAATGAGGTCGTGAGGTGGATCGGCACCGCCCGCGCCCCCGTGGTGGGGTCGGGCGAGGCCCCTGCGTGCAGGGCCAGGGTGTCAAAACCGGGGTCAGCGTAGCCGGGCATAAATTCTCCACAAAGAATGGTGTCAGGAATCCTGCTGATTGTGGGCTATATTTGGGCAACATTTTTATCCATGCGCCACGGGGAAACACCATGAAAGTCAGCGACATTCTGCGCGCCAAAGGCGGCACGCTTTACACGGCCTCACCGGACGAGCCTCTGGCACGGGCGTTGGACCTGATGTCCGAGCGGGACATTGGCTCGCTGGTTGTCATGGAACACGGCGAGCTGGTGGGCATGCTCACCTTTCGCGAGGTGATTCAGACTTTGGTGAAAAGTGGCGGCACTATCGGCAAGACCCTGGTGCGCACCGCTATGGATGACCACCCCCTGACCTGCACCATGGAGACCGACATGGACGAGGTCCGGCGCATGATGCTCGACCGCCACGCCCGCTACATGCCGGTGATGGACCACAGGATGCTGATGGGGGTTATCAGCTTCTACGACGTGGCCCGTGCCGTGGTGGACAGCCAGAATTTTGAGAACAAGATGCTCAAGGCCTACATCCACGATTGGCCCGAGGCGCAGGGCGAGGCTAAGCCGGGTTGAGCTATCTCAGGGATAATCCTGCCGCATGAGCGGTAATACATTTGGACATCTCTTCGCAGTCACCAACTTTGGTGAATCCCACGGCCCGGCCATTGGCTGCGTGATTGACGGCTGCCCGCCCGGCATGGACCTCTGCGAGGCTGACATCCAGGGTGACCTGGACCGTCGCCGCCCCGGCACCAGCCGCTTCGTGACGCAGCGAAACGAGCCGGATGCGGTCAAGATCCTCAGCGGCGTGTACCAGGGCAAGACCACCGGCACACCGATTGCGCTCCTGATCGAGAACACCGACCAGCGCAGCAAAGACTACGGCAACATTCTGGAGACTTTTCGCCCCGGCCATGCGGATTACGCCTATTTCCAGAAATACGGCATTCGCGACCCGCGTGGTGGTGGGCGCTCCAGTGCGCGCTTGACCGCCCCGATGGTGGCGGCTGGCGCAGTGGCCAAGAAATGGCTGATGGAGCAATACGGCACCACCTTTCGCGGTTGCATGACGCAAATTGGCGAAATGCCGATTGCATTTGAGTCGTGGGATCACGTATCGAGCAATGCTTTTTTTGCGCCGGTAGCCAATGTGCAGGCTTTGGAGGATTACATGGACACGCTGCGCAAGGCGGGCGACTCCTGCGGTGCGCGCATCCGGGTCAGTGCTTCGCGCGTGCCCGTGGGGCTGGGTGAGCCGCTGTTTGACAAGATGGACTCTGACATTGCCTACGCCATGATGGGCATCAATGCAGTCAAGGGCGTGGAGATTGGTGCCGGTTTTGCCAGCGTGGCGCAACGTGGCACCACGCATGGTGACTCGCTCCTGCCGGAAGGATTTGCCAGCAATAACGCGGGTGGCGTTTTGGGCGGCATCAGCACCGGGCAGGACCTGGAGGTCAGCATTGCCATCAAGCCCACCAGTTCCATCCTGTCGCCGCGTGACTCGATTGATGTGGCGGGCAACCCGACGCAGGTGGTAACCAAGGGTCGCCACGACCCCTGCGTGGGCATTCGCGCTACACCCATTGCCGAGGCCATGCTGGCTCTGGTGGTCATGGAGCATGCACTGCGCAACCGGGCGCAGTGCGGGGATGTGCAGCGAACGCTGGTGCCCATTGCCGCGCAGGCATGACGCCGGCGCGGGACCCGGTTTTTGCTTTTAGATTCCCGGCGTTGCCAGGAAGGCCGCGAGGTCGGCTGCCTTCGTGGCAGTGATGGTTGCCGATAGAAAGCCCATTCCACCAACATTACCGTTGATCGCACTCGTGATCAGTGTTGCGTTGTTGGCCCCATTAAGAATATTGTTGCCTCCCAGTGCTGCATTGGCGCCGTGGCAACCTGAACAACTGGCTGCGTAGATCGCTTTGCCATTGGCAGCAGACGCCGTTGGAGTCGGTGTTGGCGTTGGCGTTGGCGTTGGCGTTGGCGTTGGAGTTGGAGTTGGAGTTGGAGTTGGAGTTGGAGTTGGAGTTGGAGTTGGAGTTGGAGTTGGAGTTGGAGTTGGAGTTGGAGTTGGAGTTGGAGTTGGAGTTGGAGTTGGGGTTGGCGTGCTCGATGCCACGGTTGGGTTGGCCAGGTAGGCGCTGATGTCGGTGGCTTGCTGCGTGGCAATGGTTGCCGACAAATAGCCCATGCCGCCCTTGTTGCCGCTGATCGCGCTCAGTATTTTGGAAGGATTGTTGGCGCCCTTGAGGATGCTGCTGATGTTCTGCGAAGGGTTCGCGCCGTGGCAAGAGGAGCAGCTTGCTGCGTAAAGCGTTTTTCCGGAAATTGCCGATGCAGTGGATGTCGGCGTCGGAATCGTTGTGGTCGTTCCGCAGATGGGGACTACACCTGCAGCCTGGCGAACTCTGTCATCATGATCCTCGTCGTCGTTGTCGTTGTGGTCACGCTCCGACTCGTCTGATGTCCTGCGGACGTCGGAAAGGGTGCTAACCAATCCTTCGTAGATGTGGGTTTCCTTAATGTGCTCCGCCTCAGAGTCCGACTTGCCAGCGATACAGGCACTATTGGCTTCATCGGTGTGGGTCTCCTTGGATTTTTGGGTGCTGAGTACCAGCAGGCGCGCGACGTCTCCGGCTTTCTTGTGCTCGGTGCTGCTGGAGCGCTTGGCAACGAAGTCGTCGAACATGGAGATGCTGAGCCCGGTTTGCGACTGGACATAGCTTTCTGCCGCCTGGAGGCTGACATTGTCTTTCTCCATTTTCGCCTGCACCATGGTGGTCAACGGGCTGATGACGCTGAGTTTTCCAGCCGGTGTGGTCATGGTGTAGGCGGTTTTCACGCCCCCGGTGTCCGCGTCGGTGGCATCGGTTCCAACCATCGCGATCAGGCGTGCCGAATTCAGGTTGGCCGTGGGTACTTCAAGTGTCACTTTGCCGCTGGCGTCGGTATAGCCCTGTGTTTCGCCGGCATCGCACACGCCATTGACGTTGCTGTCCACACAGACCCGGGCGTTTCGGATCAACCCGTCCATAACAGTGACAGTAACGGCCGTCATTGCGACCGCTGTTGTGCCAGTGTTGCCAACCGTGCTGGAGCTTGTGCTTGTGCTTGTGCTTCCGCCGCCACCGCCGCCGCAGGCTGTAAGCGTGGCCACGGCGATGCCGATCAGGCTGAGTGTCAGGTGGGGAATTGCGGGTTTCATGGTGAGGCTCCTATAAAAAGATGATGCAAATGTAGCAATTTTTGGGAAAAAATACCTTAAGACATGCTTAAGAGGATAGTTCAAAAATCAGAAATAGTCTCTTGATTTGGGAAAAAAACCCATAAAATGCATGTAACAGTTTGTGCTCAGGCAATGTGGGCGTACACTGAAAAGCCCCAAAACCCCATGATTGAAGATACATGTCAAGGCGACCCGAATGCGGAAGTTGCCCCTCAAACCGCCGTAGGCTTACCCGAGCCTGCCCTGGCGGCTGAGGCCATTTCGCGCGTATTGCAGCCGCTCGCCCGCTTGATGATCGACCACGGGTTGCAGTTGCCTTCCCTGGTCGATTTGCTCAAAAAAGCCCTGGTAGACGAGGCTGCCGGCGCATACGGGCTGGCTGACAAGGGCAGTTCCGACACCAGAATCTCACTTCTAACCGGGGTGCACCGCAAAGATGTGAGGCGCCTGCGCAGCGCTCCGGAGGCGCCGGCCGGCCGCACCCCGATGGTTCCGATGGCGGCTTCGGTGGTGGCCCGTTGGATCAGCGAGCCCCGCTTTTTGAATGCCGATCAGTCGGCTCGGGCGCTTGCCCGCACACCACGTCGGGGTTTGCCTGGCGAGCCCGATTTCACCATGCTGGTGGGTGAGGTCAGTCGTGACGTGGGTGCGCGTGCCGTGCTTGACGAGTTGGTCCGCTTGGGGGTGGTCGAGTTGCGTGAGGACGGCTTTGTAGTCCTCAAGACCCACGGCTTTGTGCCCAATGAAGGCCGCAGCGAGTCGTTTCATTTTCTGGCCTCCAATGTGGCCGAACACCTGGCAGCGGCTGTGCACAACCTCGCGCCTGACCGTGTCGGACCGCCAAAGCTTGAACAAAGTGCCTTTTCGCACGATCTGTCAGCCACCCAGGTCGAGCAGTTGCAGCAACTTGCCCGGCGCTTGTGGGCCAAATCGCTTCAACAATTTTTGCAGACCGCAACCGTTGCGGAGCAGCGAAGCGAAGGTCAGGCGGGTCCTAAATACCGTGTCCGCTTTGGTGTCTACTTCAACGATACCCAGCAAGACGCACCCGTCGCGGAAACACAGGTAAGTTCCGAGCCACGCAAGACAAGAAGGAAACCAAAACCATGAAACAGCACAACGGGTTGAGCCCATCGGTCAGCAGGCGCAGTTTGCTGGCATTGGTGGCCAGTGGTCTGGCCGGTTGCGGTGGCGGCGGTGGGTTGGGTGGCAGCCTTTTTGCCGCCTTGCCTGGCACAGGTGGCACCGGCCTGTTTGCGCAGGGGACGATTGTTGGCTTTGGCAGCGTGATTGTTAACGGTATCCGGTTTGATGACACGGCCGCCGCGGTGCAGGTTGACGGGTTGGCGGCCGGTTCGCAGGACCTGCGCCTGGGCATGGTGGCCGATGTGCAGGGTCTGCGCGGAGCCGACCTGACCCTGGGTGTTGCCAACGCGATCGCGGTGTGGTCTATTGCACAGGGTGCGGTTTCACAGGTTCAGGGTGGGCAATTCATGGTTGCCGGGATGTTGATAGAGACCAATGCTGCCACGGTGTTCGATGGCCTCAGCGGCACTGCGGGTTTGGTCCATGGCATGCGCGTCGTAGTGTGGGGTTTGCAAAGCGGTATCGACGGCAGTCGTTGGACAGCAACCCGGGTGGCGCTGGTGACGGCCACAAGCATGGTGTGCACCGGCATCGTCACCGCCACCGGTACGCTCAATGGTTTTGCGCTTTCCGGCCAGAGTATTGCCAGCCTGCGCTCGGGACAGTTGGTGCGGGTTCAGGGGGCGTTGTCGTCATCGGGCGGCAGTTTGCAAGTTGATAGTTTCAAGCTTCTGGGTTTGCAAGGCAGCAGTTTGCCCCAGGGCGAAGTTGAAATCGAAGGACTTGTGACGGCACTCTTGTCGGGTAGCCGGTTCATGCTGGGCAGTGTCGAGGTTGACGCGAGCAGCGCCAGCTTGGCGGCGTCCTACAAAGTGCTGGCCATCGGGCAGCGCCTTGAGGTCGAGGGCATCTGGCAGGGCGGTGTGCTAAAGGCCGGATCGCTTGGGGTGGAGAGCGAGGAAAAGCTCGACGAAGCGGAGATTGAAGCCAAAATCGAGCAATTCACCAGTTTGGCCAATTTTGTGGTCAGGGGCCAGCGTTGCGACGCCACCAGTGCGGTTATCAGCGAAGGCGTGGTGAGTGACCTGAAGGTTGGCGTGAAGGTCAAGCTCCGTGGAACCAAGGCCGGTGATGTGCTGATGGTGACTACGCTTGAGATATCAGATTAGGGTCTAGTCCCCGTTCTATATGCGGGAGTAGCTATTGTTTTTATAGCGACTGCGAGCTGCTGTGAACCTGGCCGTCGTGTTGCACGGCCAGATAGCGAACGCCCTGGGTTGACAGCCAGTCCAGTGCATCGGTTTGTTTGAGCATGGCAATGGTGGTGAGTGCGCCAGCCGTCGTGGTGTTGGCAGCCAGCACGCTGACGGATTGCCAGTGCGTGACCGGCCAGCCGGTGTGGGGGTTAAGAACGTGGCAGTAACGCTTGCCGTTCTGGATGAAGAAGCGCTCATAGTCGCCACTGGTGGCCAGACCGCCTTGCTGCAGTGCCAGCACCGCGAGTGACGATTTTCCGATGGCAGTGTCCGGGCGCGGGTGTTGAATCTCAATCTGCCAGGCAGTGTCTTGCAATTCGGGCAGAGCCCGCGCACCCAGCGCATGCAGGTCTCCACCCAGATTGACCAACGCGTGGGCAATGCCGTGGCGGTGCAATACGGCAGCGGCGCGGTCGGCTGCGTATTCCTTGCCAAAGCCGCCAAAGTCCAGCTCCATGCCGGGCTGGGTGAGGCGCACGGTTGAGCCGCTGCGCTCCACCTTGTTCCAACCCACTTTTTCCAGCGTGGACTGCAGCTTGGCGGGCTCTGGCAGGCGTGCGGCGCGAAAGTCCCAGGCCTGGCGCAGAACGCCCGAGGTGATGTCGAACAACCCGTCGCTCATGAGCCAAAGAGCGTGTGCAAATCCCAGCAATTCAGTCGTTTCTCCGTCCACAGCGACCTGCCCACCCGTGGTGGACGACTGATTAATGCGGCTGACGATGCTGTCCTCGCGGTATCGCGAGTATTTGTGCTCGATGCGCTGGACCTCCCCAATCGCCTCGGTTGCGGCTTGGCGCATGGTGTGCTCGTCCTGGCCATCCATCTGGATGGAGCAGGGCGAGGCCATGGCCCGGAAGTCAAACCGCAGTGCGCACCAGCGTTTCATGTCCGAATTTTAAAACCTGCGCGTGAGCCCAATCTGGACGAACTGGGCGTTGAAGGGGGCCAGACCGGGGCTGCCAGTTCCGCCCAGATACAAGTCCGCCGACTGCCGGTAAGTCTCGATCTTGAAGTCCACCACCGTATCGGGTGTGACTGTGTAGGCGATTTTCATGGACAGTGTGACTGCACCAAAAGCCGCCAGCCGCTGATCTGCCGATTTGTAGTCTTTCAAACTTGCAGCCCGCATGAGCGCGCCAAAGCCGTCGTATTGCCCCTGCGCATTGAGCACCGGATCAAAGTAGAAGTTGGCCGCCTGCTGGCTGTAGTAGCGCACGCCGGAGGTAATGGCGACCTTGCCAACGGGCTGCACCCAGTCTAGGCCGACGGTATGCGACTGCACGCCAAAGGTGTCGCTGTAATGCCGGTAGCTGGTACGCAGCGAAGCATCAAAAGGCTCCAGGTAATGGTTCCATCGGGCCAGTGCAATCCAGGTGTCGCGCTGACTGGGGCGCAGGTCATACGATTTGTAAGGGTCGTTGAAATACCCGCTGCCCACACCACGTGTGAAGTTGAGCTGGACGATGTCAGTGGGAGTCAGTACCTGGGTGATGCCCCCCATGAATTCCTGGGTGTTCTTGTGCTCGTTGATGGCGGTATTGATGCCGCTTGCTGTGTTGTCGATGGAGTCGCTGGCGGCGCCAAAGCCCAGAGTCCAAGTGCGGTTGTTGTTGTCGCTGGACCAGCGTGCTTCCAGACCCAATGCCGTGGATGTGTAGTCATTTTCCTTCGAGTAGGCCACGCTGGCCGAGATGGCAGAGCGCGCCATGTAGCGTGTGATTTTGACGTCGCCAGCCTTGCGCTCGTCGCTCATGCCCATCTTGCCGCCACTGCTGGCGCCTGACTTTTGCGTGTGCGCGTAGGGCGTCGCACCGGAGACGTTGTCAACCACGCCGGAGGCTTCAATGGACCACTCTCCGGCAATGGGCACCTGCACGTAAATCTGGGGTGCCGTGGCTTTGACGCGCTCCCATCCCGGCTGGCTGTCGCTGTAGCTGCCGTACTTGACAGCAATGGTGGATTTCTCAGGGGCCGATTCGGCTGCCGCAGGTGTGGGTCCCATGACTGCCAACGTGGCGAGACCCGGCAACAGCAAAGATGCCAGCAGTACGCCGCCGGCGGATTGTTGGCTCGGGGGGGTGTTGTGAGTGCTCATGTTGAACGCCCTTAGTTGCAGCCACAACCGCCACCACCAACACCGTAGCCACCGCTGGAGTTTTCCTTGCTGCTGTAAATGTGTTGGGTAAAGCGCTGGTCCAGCGGGTCGGACTCAAACGTCATGCCTGGTTTGGCCAGGTTGCCTTTTTCCCAGGCGTTAACCTGGCCGATGCTGCTGCAGCCGCCCAGCCAGGCGAGTGAGGTGATGGCCAACAGGCTCAGAATGGTTCTTTTCATCATGCATCCTTCTTGGTTAGTCTTTTAGGTGGAGTGCTTGCCTGATCTGCTGTTCAAGCTCGGCTTTTTGTTCGGGCTTGAAGCCACTGTGCATGCTGATCACCTTGCCATCGGGGCCGATCAGCACCGAGGTGGGCATGCCCTTGATGGCGAATGACTTGGGGGTCTTGCCACCCTGGTCAAAGGCCACGTCAAAGCTGGCCGCGTTTTCCTTTAGAAAGTCGCGGGCGTCTTCGCTTTTCTGGTCCAGGTTGATGCCCACCACACGCAAGCCTTTGGCTCCGTAGCGCGACTGCATGTCGTTCATCCACGGGAAGGATTGCTTGCACGGACCGCACCATGAGGCCCAAAAGTCCAGGTACACGGTCTTGCCCTTGTAGTCGCTCAGCTTCACGGCGGTGGCACGGCCTGGCAATTCAAAGTCTGGGGCTGGCTGACCGATTTCCATGGCCAAGGCTGAGCCGCACAGAAATGTGAACAAGACGAGCTGGAGTGTTTTGCTGTAGATGTGTTTCATGGCTGGATAAAGGAAGAGGTGGGAGAAAGTTTTAGCGAATGGCTGCGTGGCTCAGGGATGTCAGAAAGTCGCTGGCGTTTTGATAGCCGACCACCTTGTGCACGACGCGATTGGCGGATGCACCGTCAAAGAACACCATGCCAGGTGGCCCAAACAGGCTAAAGCGTTTGAGCAAATCTTTATCGGCCGTAGTGTTGGCCGTGACGTCTGCCTGCAGCAGCACCACGTTGCCTAGGCGCTTTTGCACTTGTGGGTCGCTAAAGGTGAAGGTCTCCAACTCCTTGCACGCCACGCACCAGTCGGCATAAAAGTCCAGCATCACGGTTTGGCCCTTTTGTTGAGCCTGCATCAGGGCCGCGTCCAGTGCCTGTACGCTTTGTACGCGCTCAAAGTTCAGGCTGGCATTCGTGGGCGCAGCGGCGCTACCCGTTACCTGCGTCGAATGCAGGTGACCCAGGGGTTGCAGCACCGATTGGCCGCCGGACGACGCCCCCACCAGCAGCACCAGCGAAAGCGTGGCCAGCGCGGTGCCACTGGCGCGTGCGGCCACCGGTGTATGTGCGTGTTGCGGTGTTGCCGGGCCAAAGACGCCCAGCAGGGCCGCGCCGGTCAGTAGCCAGACGGCCCACGCCAGCATGTGCACCGTGGCGGGTAGCACGGGCGATACCATCCAGATGGCAACCCCTAACAGCATCATGCCGAACACCTGTTTGACGCGCTCCATCCAGGCTCCTGCACGTGGAAGCAGACTGCCCGCAGATAAACCCACCAGCAACAAGGGCACGCTCATGCCGAGTGCCATCGCAAACAGTGCCAGACCACCCAGCACCACGTCCCTGGTCTGGCTGATGTAGACCAAGGCACCAGCCAGTGGAGCCGCCACACAGGGGCCCACCACCAATGCAGAGACACCACCCATAAGGAACACGCCTGCATACGATCCGCCCTTGAAGCGGTTGGACCATTCTGTTGCTCGGCTCTGGATGGCGCTGGGCATCTGCAGGTCATAAAGGCCAAACATGGACAGTGCCATCGTCGACAGCATCAGTGCAAAACCGCCCAAGACCCAGGGGTTTTGCAGTGCAGCAGCAAGCCCTTCACCTGCCAGTCCGGCTGCGACGCCAAAGCCGGCATAGACCAGGGCCATGCCCAGCGAATAGGCCAGTGCCAGGCTGAAGCCCTTGCTCCGACTGACCACGCCCGTTTGCCCGGCAATCAGCGAAGACAGGATGGGCACCATGGGCAGCACGCAGGGTGTGAACGCCAGCAGCAAGCCGGCCAGGCCAAATACTCCCAGGGTGCGCAATAGGCTGCCAGAGGCCAGCGCAGATGCTACTGAATCCGTAGCGTCTTGCGCATATTCCACGGGGGCTGTAGCCGAATTTGATGGTGTAGTCGAAAGTGGGTTCAGGGCTGCCGACTCGGGCGGGTAGCAAAGCCCCGCATCGGCACAGCCCTGCCAGGTGACGGTCAGTGGGCTGTTGGCGTTGCCCTGAGTCATGTGGACCTCGATGTCCAACGCCTGCTCGTACACCGCCATGGTTTTGTTGAAGTTGGAGTCGAACTTCTCATTGGCCGGTGGCAGGGTCAGCGCGGCCCACTTCACTTTCGTCGCGTCGGTTTGCACCGTGATTCGATCACGGTACAGGTGGTAGCCGGGAGCGATGTCCCAGTGCAGGCGGATCGTCTTGGCATCCACCGTGCGGGTTGAAAACGCAAAAGCCTGCTCCGGTGGCAAAAAATTGTCAGTCAGTGCTGGGGCTGCCCACGCACCGCTGGCACTGAGCGCCAGTGCCAGCACGTACCTGAAATAAATCCCGATCCAATGCCGCATGGGCCATCTCCAGTAGAAAAGATGGAGATGACTGTAGTTGCTTTTGGGAAAAATTCCCTTAAGGAATTCTTAAGGGATGCCCGAAACGATGGGCAAATGGTTACAAAATATAGAAATTACCGGAGTCAATCGTCTACCAGCTCCAGTAGCGCGATGAGGCGATTGATGGCGTGGTTCACCGTCGCCGAGCGCACAGTGGCGCGGTCGCCGTCGAAATGGCACTTCTCGGTCACCACTTTGCCGGGTAGGGCAAAGCCAAACCACACGGTTCCCACCGGCTTGGCTGGGCTGCCACCGGTGGGGCCGGCGACACCCGTCACTGCTACCGCAACCTCTGCATGGGATTGCGCGATTGCGCCCAGGGCCATCGCCTTGGCCACGCCCTGGCACACGGCACCCGCCCGCCGCAAGATGCGTTCTTCTACACCCAGCAGCTCCATCTTTGCGTCGTTCGAATAGGTCACAAAGCCGCGTTCGAACCAGGCGCTGGAGCCCGCCAGATCAGTGCAGGCGGCGGAGATCATCCCGCCGGTGCAACTCTCGGCCGTTGCGAGACGCCACTGTTTGCGGAGCAACAGTTCGGCGAGGCGGGGCACGCTATTTGGTTGTGTGCTGGTATCGGGGGTGGCTGAGTGCAGTGGCGTCATGCGGGAATTATCACGGTGCGCACGATGCCATCAGCATTCGACGATATTGACGGCCAGTCCGCCGCGCGCCGTTTCCTTGTACTTGGTTTTCATGTCGGCACCGGTCTCGCGCATGGTCTTGATGACCTTGTCCAGGCTCACAAAGTGGGAGCCGTCGCCGCGCAGCGCCATGCGCGCGGCGTTGATGGCCTTGACGGACGCGATGGCGTTGCGCTCGATGCACGGAATCTGCACCAGCCCGCCCACCGGGTCGCAGGTCAGGCCCAGGTGGTGCTCCATGCCGATCTCGGCCGCGTTTTCGACCTGTGCGGGCGTGCCACCCATCACGGCGCACAGGGCACCCGCTGCCATGGAGCAGGCCACCCCGACCTCGCCCTGGCAGCCCACTTCGGCGCCACTGATGCTGGCGTTCTCCTTGTACAGAATGCCAATGGCCGCAGCAGTGAGCAGGAAGTCCATCACGCCCGCGTCATTGGAGCCGGGCACAAAGCGGCTGTAGTAGTGCAGTACGGCGGGCACGATGCCGGCCGCGCCATTGGTGGGCGCAGTGACCACGCGCCCGCCCGCCGCGTTTTCTTCGTTCACCGCCAGCGCATACAGGTTGACCCAGTCCAGCACCTGCAGCGGGTCGCGCAGGGCCGCTTCCGGGTTGCTGCACAACGCCTGGTGCAGTGCATGGGCGCGGCGCTTCACTTTGAACCCGCCCGGCAATACACCGTCGGTCTGGCAGCCACGGACCACGCAGTCCTGCATGACTTGCCAGATGCGCAGCAGGTTGGCATCGATCTCGGCATCGCTGCGCCAGTGTTGCTCGTTGCGTCGCATGATCTGGGCGATGCTCAAGCCCCGCGACTTTGCCAGTGTCAGCAGTTCGTCGCCGCTGCCAAACGCCAGCGGCAGCACAGTGGCATCCGGGGCGATCACTTTTTGGCGTGTGCCGTCGGTCGCCACGTCGTCGCTCAGGATGAAGCCACCACCCACCGAGTAGTAAATCCGGTTGGCAATCTCATCGCCAGCCGCGTTGAAGGCGACAAAGCGCATGCCATTGGCGTGAAAGGGCAGCGTCTCGCTGCGCAGGAAAAGCAGGTCGGTTTTTTCGAAAAAATCGATGCGGTGGCGCCCCAGCAGGGCAAGGCTGTGGGCCCCCCGGATGCTGGCCAGCAGCGCGGGGATGGCGTCGATCTCGACTGTGTCCGGCTCTTGCCCACACAGACCCAGCAACACGGCCACGTCACTGGCGTGGCCCTTGCCGGTGGCGCCGAGCGAGCCATACAGGCTGCAGCGCATTCGCGTGGTTTGCTCCAGCAGAGCGCCTTGCTGCAACCGCAACACAAACAGCCGTGCTGCCCGCATCGGCCCCACGGTGTGGGAGCTGCTGGGGCCTATGCCGATCTTGAACAGGTCAAATACGGATACGGCCATGGGTGGTTTGCATCATTTGAGTTTCAAGCGCTGGCGGCATTTGCTGCGCGGCGGGCTGTGTCGAGAATGGAATGTTGGGCGAGCATGGAACCGAGGTTTTGAAGACGCCAGTTGTGGCGCAATGATTTTGTCCTTGGTATGTGAGATGGTAAACGGCGCCAATCACCCGATTGTCTGGTAATTTCAAGCGTGGTGTTGACTGGCCACCGACAACGGGAGACGCATTGCAGTCGTTCTCGCGGACGTTGGCCCGTGGACGCAGCGCTCTGACAAAAGACCTGTGCCATTTTGGCACAAATTGTTGCCATTTTGATGAGTAGGCGTGGCTAAGATGAAAGGCACATTGTCCCAATCAGTGCAGTTAAACAATGCACCGTGCTGTTCCAACAAAAGGAGTTCTTTCGTGAAATTGAAATCTTCGCCCCCTCTATTTGCATTCATTTCCTTACTATTTGTTTTTGTTACCAGCTTTGGCTCTCCGCTTTGGGCTGCCGGCAGCGAAGGCTGGGTCACCAGTTGGACAGGTTCAGTGCAAGGGCCGTACCCGGTTGGCAATCCGTCAGCGCAACCCAATTTGAGCCGGGCTTTTCCATCTGCGCAAAATGGCGCGAACGATCAAAGCTTTCGCATGATCGTCAGACCCGACCTCTGGACGAGTCAGACGCGTATTCGCCTGTCAAATGCGCTGGGCGCTCAGCCGGTCACGTTTGACGGTGTCTTCGTTGGTTTGCACCAGTCGAGTTCAGCACTGGTGGCCGGAACCAATCAGGCCGTCCAGTTCGGTGGCAAAAACAGCGTCACGGTTGCACCCGGTGCATCTGCATGGAGTGATCCGGTTCCTCTGCGCTTTGTGAATCCAGGTTCTGTCGCTGCATTGACGGGGCGCAAACTGGCGGTGAGTTTTCATGTGGTTGGTGAGAGCGGCCCCATGACCTGGCATGCCAAAGCCTTGAGCAGTTCGTACATCTCGGCACCCAAGGCTGGTGCCAAGGGCAACGACGAGGGAGAGGCCGCGTTTCCCTTCGCCACAGCGTCGTGGTATTTTCTGGATGCTGTGGACATGATGGCTCCGGCGGATACCCGTGCCATTGTGGCTTTTGGTGACTCGATTACCGACGGCACAGCGTCGACCATCAATGGCGATGATCGCTGGACAGACGTGCTCTCGCGTCGTCTGCGTGCAGCCTTTGGTAATAAGCTGGTCGTCGTCAATGCGGGCATTGGTGGCAATCAGGTCGCCGGTCCAGCAGAATATTCGGCGCAAAAACCATTCCCGGGCGGCCCCGCAGCCGGGCAACGTCTTGAACGCGATGTACTGTCACTCTCCGGTGTCCAGAGCATGATCTGGATGGAAGGCATTAATGATTTCAGCAAGAACGGTAACCGTGATGCAGACGTCGTGAAGGCAGAAATGACAACCATCATCGAGCGCATCCGCACCCAAAAGCCAAATTTGAAAATCATTGGTGCCACGGTCACATCTGCGCTTGGTTCTACCAGCGCTGCCCATGGCTTTGCAGAACAAGATGCCAAGCGCCAAGCGCTGAACGACTTCATTCGAAATTCGGGGCTGTTTGACGCGGTGATTGACTTCGACAAAGCGATTCTTGATCCGCAAACCGGCGGCATGCGCGCCGAATTCGTTCCCGACAACACGCTGGGTGGCGCTGGCGACAAGCTGCATCCCAATCGCCTGGGTTATTTGGCCATGGGTTTGGCCATTGACCTTGATGTGTTGATGAAATAGTGTGACGCCGGGGTCAGGACTGCAGATGCGGCAAAAAGGCTTTACCCTGATCGAATTGGTCATGGTGGTTGTGATTCTGGGCGTACTGGCGGCAGTGGCGCTGCCGAAGTTTGTCGATTTGGCCAGTGACGCGCGTCGTAGCGTCATGCAGGGACTTCATGGCGCCATGATGAGCGCCAACACGATGATTCAAACCAAATCTGCCATTGCAGGTGTCACTAACGCTGCCACTGGCTCAGTAGCACTGAGCGCAACCGTGACCATCAGGACAGTGTATGGATATGCCCAGGATGCAGTAGAGCTGGCCAAGGCAATGAATATCAGTCCTGCGGCTGATTTCTACACAGGTGCAAACCCCAACTTCATCGCCCACAAGACAGCACCTGTATGGGGCACCGGGACTTGGCGCACATGCGCCGTTCAGTACACGCCTGCTGCCGATGTGGCTACGCCGCCGGTCGTTCTCTTGGTGGATACTGGTTGTTGACTTTCCCCCACCACTATCGCAACAGAATACGCAGAAAATCATTGAAGACCCTATGCTACATATTTCTTCGATAGGCGCTGGGAGTAACGCCCAGCCTGGACAGGAACTGCCGGTTGAAATGGGAATTGGTGCCGAACCCGCAATCGGTAGCAATCGTTGACACCGGCAGCGCAGACTCGCTCAACATGGCGCAGGCCTGCGCACAGCGAACATCATTGACATAGTCTGTATAGGTTTTGCCGGTCTCCCGCCGAAAAAAGCGGCTGAATGCGCCACACGAAACATGTGCCAGAGCAGCCGCGTCCTGCATGCGAAGTTCACTGCTGATGTTGGTGTGAATCCACTGGAAAACACGGTCAATGCGGGATTCGACAGCTGAATGATCTATTGGCTTGCACGCCAGATTCGCCACGGGTCTGAGGTCGCCCATACGCAGCGACAGGCAACGCAAGATGTCATAGAGCACAAGCACCTTTCCCAGTGCGTCCTTGGCGTGCATCTCCTGCAAGAGCCTGGTAACCATTTGCCTGGCTTCGCCGCCAATGCTAGCGCCACGGCGCGCCAGTAGCATCAGCGGTCTCAGTTGGGAGAGTTCTGGCAACGCCGCTATGTCCAGTAATTCAGCAGGGAATTGCAACACCGTTGCAACGTGCTGCGTCGCCCCTTCTGATTGCAAGCTCTTCCAAGTGTGTGGCAAATTGCCGGCGAGCAGTACCATGTCACCCGATGCAAAGGGGCTCGCGTTCTCCGACACCAGACGCACCCCGCTTCCCTGCTCGATCCAGGTCAGCTCCCAGTGCGGATGGCGATGCCGCTCCAGGGCGAATGCATCCAGCTCAAAGCGCAGCAACCGAAACGACTGATCCGGATGTTGAACATGCTCATTGACGACCTTCATGGCAGGGTAGTTTGTTGATTTGGGTAAGTTTACGCACAGAAAGGGTCATCCAACGCAAGTTTTCCGAACTGGCTTTGAATACAGTAGTTCTCAATATCCATCCCATCCGCACTAGCAAAGCAACGCCCAACCGCCATGGAACCACCCGTGAATGCATTAAGAGCAAATGACGACTGGTGGCGCGGCGCCACCATTTACCAGATATACCCGCGCAGTTTTGCCGACAGCAATGGTGATGGCATTGGCGACCTTTGCGGCATCGCGGCGCACCTCGAGTACGTTGCGAACCTGGGCGTAGACGGCATCTGGCTTTCCCCCTTCTTTCCCTCACCCATGCGAGACTTTGGTTATGACGTACTCGACTACTGCAACGTAGCGCCGGTATTTGGAACACTGGAAGAATTTGATGCACTGGTGGCCCGCGCGCATGCTCTGGGTCTGAAGGTCATCATTGATCAGGTGTGGTCGCACACGGCCATCGAACACCCCTGGTTTGAGGAAAGCCGCCAAAGTCGCAACAACCCAAAGTCCGATTGGTACACCTGGGCCGACGCCAAGCCCGATGGCTCACCGCCGAGCAATTGGCAAAGCTGGATGGGTGGAAGCACCTGGAGCTGGGACGCGCGCCGCAAGCAGTACTACCTGCACAATTTCCTGCCGCAGATGCCGGACCTGAACTTTCACAACCCGCAGGTACAGGACGCCATTCTGGAAGTTGGACGATTCTGGCTGGAGCGCGGTGTCGACGGTTTCAGGCTCGACACCGCCAATTACTACTGCCACAACCGCAGCCTGACGGACAACCCGGCGCAACCCGTTGGCAAGGGTGGCGACATTCCGGCTGCCATGCAAGCGCATCTGCACGATGTCTGTCAGCCCGAGACCCTTCACTTCATGGAAAGGGTTCGCCTGTTGATGGATAGCTTTGATGCGCGCATGACGGTCGCCGAGATCGGCTCCGAGACCAACCTGGAGCGCATGATCGAATACACGCAAGGACAAAAGCGCTTGCACACCGCCTATTCCTTTTTGCTGCTGGGAGATCAGCCGAGCCCAGCACGTTTGGTAGAGTTCCATGCCCCATGGCAAGAAGATGCAGGCAGCACCGCGTGGCCTTCATGGGCGCTGTCCAACCACGATGCCACGCGCGTGGCTACACGTTGGGCAAAAGGCGATGCTCAGCGCGCCCGCCAACTCCTGGCCTTGTTGGCCTGCCTGCGCGGCACGCTATTCATTTACCAAGGCGAGGAATTGGGGCTCACAGAATCGGACGTTCCTTATGAGGACATTCAAGACCCTTTGGGCAAGGCACATTGGCCGCACAACAAGGGGCGAGACGGCTGCCGCACACCATTCCCCTGGAAAGCACATGCGCCGCATGGCGGGTTTGGCAGCACGACCCCTTGGCTACCTGTGGATGCTGCCAACCAGTTGCGCGCCGTGGACGTTCAAGAAGAGGATGCCTCGTCTACCTTGCATTTCACCCGCAAGCTTTTGGCTATGCGCCGTGCGCACCCGGCATTGCGCACCGGCGATCTTCAATCGCTGCAAGCCGATGCGCATGTCCTCCTGGCACTGCGCACGGCCAACGGTGACGCTGTGCTGTGCGCCTTCAACATGAGTGCGCAAGTCCGCACCGTCGCGCTGGCGCAGGCCTTCGCGTCTGCGGGACACCCCCTGTTCGTTGGCGACGTCATCCAGCAAGATACATCGCTATTGATGCAACCCTGGTCTGCCATGCTGCTGCCCGTCAAGATATGAACCTGCCCACTGAAACACTGCAGTCACGCTATCAGCGTGAAGGCTATCTGATTTGCCCCGGCTTGGTGAGTGCCCAAACGGTCGAGACACTGCGCAAGGAAACAGTTGCCATTGCCAGTGGGCACCGGGGGCCCATTGCCGGCGTGACTTCGTACGATTCAATCAATGAGGATGCATTGAAATCTGTGCTCGCCATCCATTTTCCGCACAAGATTTCACCATTGATGCGCGACATGCTGCACCACCCGGCGATTGTCGATGTTCTAACCCAGGTAGTCGGGGCGGACGTGAAATGCATGCAGTCCATGCTGTTTATCAAAAACGCCGGCAAGCCCGGCCAGGCATGGCACCAGGACGAGACATTTATTCCAACCCATGACCACTCCCTCATCGGCGTGTGGATTGCGTTGGACGACGCCACCATCGACAACGGCTGTCTGTGGGTGCAACCCGGCAGTCATACCAAAGGCACCTTGTGGCCCAGCCAATCGATACCTGATCCACGCTTTGATGGTGCTCTCGAAGCGTATGGCTGGGAGGCCGAATTCGGCCCCCGTGAAGGCGGTGTCGCGGCACAAGTGCCTGCTGGCTCGGTCGTATTCTTCAATGGCCACACCCTTCACCGCAGCCTCAACAACGTACGCAAGACGGGCTACCGCCGGGCTCTGGTGAATCACTACATGTCGGCCCACTCAGAACTGCCCTGGAAATATGGCAACTCCCGCTTCGCGCCAAACGACTACCGCGACGTCGTGCTTGTTGCAGGTAAGGACCCCTACGCTGATCGCGGCCATGAGGAACTTGCCCATCCCTACGTGCGCCCCGAAATTCTCTCTGACTGATACGCAAGCTGCAATGACCACAGACCGCACCAATGACGGTACACAGGCCTCGCCCTACCTGCGCAAGGACATCAACCTTGGCACCATTCTCAAACTGCCTCACGGCTCGGTCGGATACAGGGCACATCTGCACGAGCAACTCGCTCTTCTCAAGGCAGACGGCCATATTGGCGCGCAGAGCTGGAACCAGTTCGATGAAACGATGGCCGCCGGGTTACGCGCAACGGGCATGGCGCGCATCACGGTAGCGCAGCAGGCGGACGGGGTTGCGCGGGACCACAAGGCACGAGGACTTGATGCTACAACCATTCATCTGGGAACCAGCTTTGAAAGCGATGCAGAGATTGACGTGCTGGTTGCCTCCGTTCTCGAGGCGGCTGCCAAGCACTCCTATGCTATGTACATCGAGACCCACCGCGCTACCCTTACTCAG
This sequence comes from Rhodoferax sp., assembly GCA_021737865.1. Taxonomy (GTDB): domain Bacteria; phylum Pseudomonadota; class Gammaproteobacteria; order Burkholderiales; family Burkholderiaceae_C; genus Allorhodoferax. The sequence continues at coordinate 6,168 of JAIPDC010000004.1, read as the reverse complement.
GACATCCGGCGCACCGTGGACATGGTGGAGCGATTTCCCGAAGTGCGCTTCAATGTGGATCTGTCGCACTACTACACCGGCCACGAACTCACCTATGGCGGTGAATTTGACCAACGCGTGGAACGACTGTCTCCCATTTTCGAGCGGACTCGATTCATGCACGGACGCATCAGCAATTCGGGCTGCATTCAGGCGCCGGTGAGCGACGAGGGGGTGCATGTGGCCCACTTTCGCGCCATGTGGCAGCGCTGCTTTGAGGGTTTCTTACGGGGTGCTCAAACCGGGGACTATCTTAGTTTCAACGCTGAACTTCTTCCCATGCGCATAGGAACCGGCGACGACACCCAATGGTTGCACTATGCACAGCAGCGACCTGCGCATGACGATGACCCGCTTGAGGGCGAGCCGACAGATCGTTTTCTGGAAGTCCGCGCGATCTGGGAAATTGCGTCAGAGGCGTTTTCGGCAGCCCAACACAACGCCACCATGAGAACGACACCATGAACATTGCGCACCACACGCTTCGAATCCTCCAAAAGACCGCCCGGCTACTCGTAGTAATCGCCGCCGCCGCTGTTGCCGCCTGCAGCACGACATCTCCCGCCCCCGTGATTTCCAGCGGCCGCATGGAGCGCCTGGGGCTGGTGCCCTCGCAACATGTGGAGCCCCGTCTCGTGGATGTATGGCTGCCCGACGACTACAACCCCGACAAGCGCTACGCTGTGCTCTACATGCACGATGGCCAGTCCATCTTCGACGGTGCCACCAGCTTTAGCAAAAAGGGCTGGCATGTGGATGCCGCGTTAGGCAGGCTGCTGCAAGAAGGCCGGGTCAAAGACACCATCGTGGTAGGCGTCTGGAACACCGGATCTACACGATGGTCCGAGTACTTTGCGCAAAAGGCGGTTCCGCTGATTGATGAGCCAGCCCGAAGCATATTTACCGCCAAATTTCTGCAGGATAAGCCGCGAGCGGATGACTACCTGCGATTTCTCGTGCAGGAACTCAAGCCCCTAATCGACAAAAAGTACGTCACCCGACCCGATGCAGCCAACACCGTCATCATGGGCTCCAGCATGGGCGGCATCATCTCGCTGTATGCCATGAGCGAATACCCACATGTGTTCGGCGCGGCGGCCTGCCTGTCCACACACTGGATCGGCGGTTTCGAGCAGAACACCGCCATTCCCCAAGCCACGTTCAACTACCTGCGCAACCATCTGCCCGACCCGTCCAACCATCGGCTGTATATGGATCGTGGGACGACAGAGCTCGATGCGCTATACCCACCACACCAGGATCTTGCGGATGCACTTGTCAGGGAAAAGGGCTACACCGGTGCCAATTCGGTATCGCTGGTATTTTCAGGCGCGGGCCACAACGAAGTAGCTTGGTCCAAGCGACTTGAGTCACCGCTGACCTTCTTACTGGGTTACAAACCTTGAATCGCAACGCGGCTTTGAAGTAGGATGACTGATCCATCTGCCTCAAACTGACCTCACGATGCAACTCAAATGGCTTGAAGACCTGCTGGCACTTGCCAAGACGCGCAGCTTCAGTCGCGCCGCCGAGTTGCGCCAAGTCACCCATCCCGCATTTGGCCGTCGGATCAAGTCACTTGAGGACTGGGCGGGCACCGCTCTGGTGATGCGGGGCAGCAGTCCGGTAACGCTGACTGCCGCTGGTGAGCGTTTGATGGCTGATGCGAGTGACTTGTTGCACGGGGTGGAGCAGGCGCGCGATGCATTGCTGGGCGTAGCGGGCCAAGGCAAGCAGTCTGTCACACTGGCCACCGGTCGCACTCTTGCGCGTAACTTGGTCGCAGACTGGATGCCGCGTCTGATGCCCTTGCTTGAAAAGGCGGACGGTGAGTTACATGTGCGGACCCAGTCATTGGCCCAAACTGCTCAACTGTTTGAGCGCGGCGAGGCTGACTTCATGCTCACCTACCACCACCCCTTGTTGGCGGTGCGGCTCAATGCACGCCAATACAGCCATTTGACATTGGCACAGGATCGGCTGGTGCCCGTGACTCGCTGCGAGGTGCTGGGCAAGGCTCGGTACGATTTCAAGGCCGGAGTCAGCGTTCCCTATCTGGCATATGCCGACACGCTGGCACTGGGTCGTTTGGTCACAGACCATCTGACCAATCACCCTCAGGCGCCGCTGCTATGCCGCAGCGTGGTGTGCGATTCGGCCGATGCGATGTTCGAATACATACTCAAGGGCGCTGGGGTGGCATGGCTGCCCTGGTCGCTCGTGGCGGTGGCGTGCAACTCGGGACAATTGGCCGTCATTGGGGACGCACGGCTGGAAGTTGCGTTTGAAGCACGCCTATACCGCCCCAAGCGAACCTTGGGGACGCTGGCAGAAGCGGTTTGGCAGATGGCGAGTTCGCACTGAAAGTGCACAATGGCGGGCCATGTTGCAACCTCTTTTTGTCGCTCGCTTTTGCCTGCTGATTGTTCTGGGTTGGCCGTTATTTCACGCGGCAATGGCGCAGTCACCCGTCTATCCGCACAAACCGATCTCAATCGTCGTAGGCTACCCCCCCGGCGGTAGCACCGATTTGACAGGCCGTGCCGTGGCCGCAGAACTGTCGAAAAGGCTCCAAGTGCCCGTGGTGGTTGAAAACCTGGGAGGTGCGGGCGGTGCAATTGGGGCGCAAAAAGTCGCCGCTTCCGTAGCCGATGGCTACACGCTGCTGGTGGGCTCCAACAACGAAATTGCCATCAGGGGATTGGTCTCGCCCACAGTCAAGTACCGGCTCAAAGACTTCACGCCGATTGGACTGGTTGGTTCACAACCAATGGTGCTGGTCGCCTCAAGCCATAGCCGCGTGAAAACTATGGCTCAATTGATCACCCTGGCGCAGGCAAACCCTGAGAAATTAAGCTATGGCAGCTCGGGCGTTGGGACGGCGCTGCATCTTGCCGGCGAAATGATCAATGATGAGTGTGGGATACGCATGACCCACGTACCCTACCGTGGCGTGGCTCCTCTTGTCAATGACTTGCTTGGCAACAACATCGACTTGGGGGTGTTTGTGCTTTCCAGTGCATTACCGTATATCCATAGCGGGCAGTTGACTGCGCTTGGCACCACAGAGCGAGTCCGATCGACCGTGACACCCGGAGTTCCCACCCTGTCTGAGCACCCATACCTCAAGGGACTGGACATCAACGTTTGGTTTGCCTTGATGGGACCTGCCAAATTGCCGTTGCAAGTGGTTGAAAAACTCAGGAAGGCGCTGACCGAATCGCTTCAGTCGCCAGAACTACGCAAGACGCTGGAAAGTTCAGGATCAACTATCGCCCCATTGAATGTCGACATGCCGAGGTTTCTCAGGGAGGAAACCCTGAAATATCAAAAGATTGTTGACTTCGCAAAGATCAAAGAATAACCGGCAGTCGGTACCCGATACCCCGTAGCTTGCTGCGGGGTTCTTCATTCAGCCTAATCGCTCACCGGCACGCAACTGCAGAACAGATTCCTGTCGCCATAGACATTGTCGACACGGCCAATCGCCGGCCAGTACTTCACGGCCTTGAGTGTGGCCACCGGAAACGCCGCAGTCTCACGTGAATACGGGCGATCCCAATCAGCTCCCAACAGGCTGGCTGCGGTGTGCGGCGCGTGTTTGAGCGGATTGTTGTCCTGCGGCCACTCACCTTTTTCCACCTTGGTGATTTCGTTGCGGATGGCGATCATGGCGTTGATGAAACGGTCAAGCTCGGCCAGGGTCTCGCTCTCCGTGGGCTCCACCATCAGCGTGTTGGGCACCGGGAAGGAGAGGGTGGGTGCATGGAAGCCATAGTCCATCAGTCGTTTGGCGACATCTTCGGCCATCACGCCGCTGGTGTCCTTTAATGGGCGCAAGTCCAGAATGCATTCGTGGGCTACGTGGCCGTTCTCTGATGCGTACAGTGTGGGGTAGAAGTCTTTCAGGCGGGCGCTGATGTAGTTGGCCGCCAGAATGGCTGCCTCTGTGGCGTGTTGCAGGCCGTCCGGGCCCATCATGCGCCAGTACATCCAGCTGATGGGCAACACGGCAGGGTTACCCAAAGGCGCCGCACTCACGGCACCGGTACCGGCCACGCCGCCGGTGGCGTGTCCGGGCAGGAACGGCACCAGGCCTTCCACCACGCAAACGGGCCCGCCGCCGGGGCCGCCACCGCCATGGGGGATACAGAAGGTTTTGTGCAGGTTCAAGTGGCTCACGTCGCCGCCGAACTCGCCGGGGGCGGCGGTACCGACCAGTGCGTTCATGTTGGCGCCGTCCACATACACCCGCCCGCCGTGGCTGTGCACCAGGGCGCACAGTTCCTTGACGCTGGTCTCGAATACGCCGTGGGTGCTGGGGTAGGTGATCATCACTGCCGCCAGGTTGGCACTGTGCTGCTCACACTTGGCCTTGAGGTCGGTCATGTCGACGTTGCCGCTCTCGTCACACTTGGTCACGATCACGGTCAGGCCGACCATCATCGCGCTGGCGGGGTTGGTGCCGTGGGCGCTGCTGGGGATCAGGCAGATGTTGCGGTGGCCCTGGCCCTTGGATTCGTGGAATGCCTTGATGACCAATAGGCCGGCGTATTCGCCCTGGCTACCGGCATTGGGCTGCAGGCTGATGCCGGCGTAACCGGTGGCAGCGCACAACCAGGCGCGCAGTTGTGCATCCAGCTCGGCATAGCCTGCGCGCTGGTCGGCCGGGCAGAAGGGGTGGATGTTGGCGAACGCTGGCCAGGTGATGGGGATCATCTCGCTGGTGGCGTTGAGCTTCATGGTGCAACTGCCCAGCGGGATCATGCTGCGGTCCAGCGCCAGGTCTTTGTCGGACAGCATGCGGATGTAGCGCAGCATGCCGGTCTCGGAGTGGTAGGTGTTGAACACCGGATGCGTCAGGAACGCGCTGGTGCGGCGCAGCGCTGCCGGGATCAGCATTTCGATGTTGGCTTCCAGCGCTTCGACGGTGGGCAGGGCCTGACCGGGCTTGGCGAAGAACGACCAGATCAGCGCCAGGTCTTCACGCGTGGTGGTTTCATCGAGCGAGATGCAAATGTAGTTTTTCCAGGCAATTCGGACGTTAGCCCCCGCCGATACTGCGCAGGCAGCTATGCTTTTGGTAGCGTCGTCGGTCTTCAGGCACAGGGTGTCAAAGGCTGTTGCGTGGTGCATGGCGGTCACACCCAGCTGGGTCAGACCCTTGGCCAGGATAGCGGTGAAGGTAGCCACCCGTTGGGCGATGCGCTTCAATCCTTCGGGGCCGTGGTACACGGCGTACATGCTAGCCACCACGGCTGGCAGCACCTGTGCGGTGCAGATGTTGGAGGTGGCTTTCTCGCGGCGGATGTGTTGTTCGCGCGTTTGCAGCGCCAAGCGGTAGGCCGGGTTGCCGTGCGTGTCGACACTGACCCCGACCAGGCGGCCGGGCATGGAGCGCTTGTATTCATCGCGGCAGGCCATGTAGGCGGCGTGCGGGCCACCGTTGCATAAGGGCATGCCAAAGCGCTGGGTGGTGCCGATGGCGATGTCGGCGCCCATCTCACCCGGGGGAACCAGCAGGGTCAGTGCCAGCAGGTCGGCGGCCAGAATGAATGCGGCGTTCTTGGTGTGAATGAAATCGGCGTCCTGCTTCCAGTCGGCCAGCCAGCCGCTGCTGGCAGGGTACTGGTTCAGAGCGGCGAAGTAGTCGTCGCCGGCGATGGCAGCGTGCCACTCTTCGGTCGATTTGATGACCTTGACCAGAATGCCCAGCGGTGCTGCGCGGGTCTGGACGACCTCGATGGTCTGCGGGTGGCAGTCACCACTGACGATAAACACGTTGCCTTTGGCCTTGACCGAACGTTTGGCCAGCGTCATGGCTTCGGCCGCGGCTGTGGCTTCATCCAGCATGGATGCATTGGCCATGGGCATGCCGGTCAGATCGCAGACCATGGTCTGGAAGTTGACCAGCGCTTCCATGCGACCTTGCGAAATCTCGGCCTGGTAGGGTGTGTAGGCGGTGTACCAGGCTGGGTTTTCCAAAATGTTGCGCAGGATCACGCCGGGCGTGTGGGTGCCGTAGTAGCCCTGGCCGATGAAGCTCTTGAAAATCTTGTTCTTGTCGGCACAAGCCTTCAGCTCGGCGAGTGCCGCCGCCTCAGAAATGGCTGCCGGAATGGCCATGGC
>JAIPDC010000140.1 GCA_021737865.1 Rhodoferax sp. | reverse complement strand
CAATTACGAAATCCAGAAAAGTTCAATTGGGTATGCAAGCTTCTCAACCGGGAAGAGTTTTGCAAGCATGCCGTACTCGACTGATTTTGGGACTGTGCAGACGGCAACCTGCATTCACACAGTTGGCGGCGTCATTACGGACATCACGACCATTTCAGGCACACAATGCCCGGCCGGATATGAAACCAAAATCGACAATGCACAATCTACCGCCAACACCGAGATCATTACTCACAAGTCCGTAATTAAGGCGACATAGTTGGAACTAATCTCGTAATTATTGGTCTCAAGTGACATGAAACGAGATGGCCGCACACTGAATCACGCAACGTTGGAAGAATTTCGCGTTCTGGCACTACGCCGGGTCAAGGAAGGCGAGAGGCCTAGCGAAGTAGTGAAATCTCTTGGGATGAATCGCACGTCGATCTATCGATGGCTCAGAGCGGCATCAGGCAGGGGCAAAGGGGAGCGTGCACTGGCCTCGAGACCGGCAACTGGACGACCCAGCAAACTGACACCAGCTCAGCAAGCGCAGGTTTTTCGGTGGATCAATGGCAAGGATCCGCGGCAATATGGATTGGACTTTGGTTTGTGGACGCGACAAATCGCGGCCACGCTGATCGCACAGAAGTTCGGTGTTCACCTGGGCGTCACGGCAGTTGGCAGAGTACTTGCCCGGTTGGGCCTGACGCCCCAGAAGCCGTTGCAGCGCGCATACCAACGCGATCCTCAAGCCATCGAACGCTGGCAGCGCGAGACATACCCTGGTATTGCCGCGGCAGCCCGACAAAGCGGGGCCGACGTTTACTTCTGGGATGAATCGGGATTCAGGGCTGACACCGTGCACGGCAAGACATGGGCACCCAAGGGCAAGACCCCTGTGATCAATCGGCCAGGACAACGTCAATCCATCTCGGCGGCGTCAGCCGTTAATGCTAAAGGTGGATTCTGGTTTGCCACCTATCAGGGTGGATTGAACGCCGAACTGTTCATCGAGTTGCTCAAAAAGATGATGAAGGGGCGCAGCAAACCGGTTCACCTCGTGCTCGACGGATTGCCGGCCCACAAGAAGGCTAACGTGCGCGAATACATTGAATCGACCAACGGCAAGCTGAGTATGCACATCTTGCCAGGCTACGCACCCGATCTCAATCCGGACGAACTGGTCTGGAGTCACATCAAACGAACCGGCGTCGCACGCAATCCCTTGCGAGCCGGGGAAAAACTAGAGATTCGAATTGACCAGCAGTTGCGCGCAACGAAGAAGAATCGTGCGCTTGTTCGATCATTCTTCAAAACGCCATCTGTCGCCTATATTTCGGACTGCTGAGTAACTTCATTCCTGAACTCAACGCCGATCTCGACTATCTGGTACACCACGACGGCTACGACGTCGTATCCACCCGGCTGTTGTTTGGCTGCTTCGGGGGAACTGACCCCAAGGCCGGCGCTGGGTATCTTGCAGATGCAGGCGGAGCCACGACACATTGTGAGCAAGGCGGCTTCAGCGATGTATTTTTGATGGCGGGTGCCCCCATGGGAACCGTTCCAGAGCCTGGGACATTGGTGCTGGCAGGCGCAGCACTGGTGGCGCTTGGCTGGACCGGCAGGCGGCAAAAATGGTCTGGAACAAAACACGTGGCCCCGCACCTTGTGCTGTAAGCGAATAGGTCAAACGATCAGGTGGGTGGTCTTGCGCAAGAAATCAAATATTTTCAGCCTGCAATAGGCAGATTTCACGCCGAAGACCGCCACAGACGGCTACCATTCTGACCACCATCAGGAGACAGAATGACCGTCATCACCAACATCGAAGACCTGCGCGTTATGGCGCAAAAGCGCGTACCACGCATGTTCTATGACTATGCCGACTCCGGCTCGTGGACTGAGGGCACATATCGAGCCAACGAGTCGGATTTCCAGAAGATCAAGTTTCGCCAGCGCGTGGCCATCAACATGGACAACCGCAGCACCGTCAGCACCATGGTCGGCCAAAAGGTGTCAATGCCGGTGGCACTGGCGCCCGTCGGCCTGACCGGTATGCAGCACGCCGATGGCGAGATCAAGGCAGCCAACGCGGCAAAAGCCTTTGGTGTTCCGTTCACGCTGTCCACCATGAGCATCTGTTCCATTGAAGACGTGGCCGCAGGCACCGGTAACCACCCGTTCTGGTTTCAGGTCTACGTGATTCGGGACCGGGGCTTCATCGAGCGCCTGATCGACCGTGCCAAGGCTGCCAATTGCTCGGCCCTGGTGTTGACGCTGGACCTTCAAATCATCGGGCAACGCCACAAAGATTTGAAAAACGGCCTGAGCGCACCGCCCAAGCTCACGATCAAGAACATTGCGAACATGATGACCAAACCACATTGGGGCCTGGGCATGCTGGGCACCAAACGCAGGGCTTTTGGCAACATCGTCGGCCATGTGACGGGTGTAGAAGACATGGGTTCGCTCTCGGAGTGGTCGCAAAAGCAGTTCGACCCGACCCTGAATTGGGCCGACGTGGAGTGGATCAAGAAGCGCTGGGGCGGCAAACTGATCCTCAAGGGCATTCAGGACGTGGAAGACGCCAAGCTGGCCGTCGCCAGCGGCGCCGACGCACTGATCGTTTCCAACCATGGCGGTCGCCAGCTGGACGGAGCAGAGTCGTCTATCCGCGCCCTGCCAGGCATAGTGGATGCCGTCGGTAACCAGATTGAGGTTCACATGGACGGCGGCATTCGCAGCGGTCAGGATGTGCTCAAGGCCGTCGCCCTGGGCGCCAAGGGCGTCTATATCGGGCGCTCCTACATATACGGTTTGGGCGCCATGGGTGAGGCCGGCGTCAGCAAGGCGCTGGAAATCATCCACAAGGAAATGGACATCACCATGGCGTTGTGCGGCAAAACGCGCATCGAAACAATCGACAAGAGCATCCTGCTGCCAGGAACCATACCCGCCTGAGCCTTCAGCACGCACACAGATTCACGACTGGATCAATTTAAAACCGGTCGTTTTGCGTTAGGATGAAACGGTTTGCAGCGTTGGGCTGCAGACCGTTTTTTTTTGACCCGCCACGCAAAGGATCTCCCATGAGCCCAAGCAAATTCCGTTTGGTAACCCGCAGCGACTTTGATGGTCTGGTCTGTGCCGTGTTGCTCAACGAGCTGGACCTGATCGACGACATCAAGTTTGTCCACCCCAAAGACATGCAGGACGGCAAGATCGACATCACCCACCGTGACATCACCACCAACCTGCCCTACGTGGCTGCGGCCCACCTGGCGTTCGACCACCACGAGTCCGAGACCATTCGCAACACGGGCGAGCGGACCAACCACATCATCTCTGCCCACGCTCCTTCTGCGGCACGGGTGGTGTACGACTACTACGGTGGCGCCAAGGCCTTTCCCAACATCAGCAATGACATGATGCTGGCGGTTGACAAGGCCGACTCGGCCCAGTTCAGCCACGAAGAGATTCTGGAGCCCACCGACTGGGTGCTGCTGAACTACCTGATGGACTCTCGCACCGGTCTGGGCCGTTTCCGGGAATTCCGCGTCAGCAACTACCAGCTGATGATGGACCTCATCAAGTACTGCCGCAACCACGGCATTGACGACATTCTCAAACTGCCCGATGTCGTCGAACGCATTGATTTGTACATTGACCACGCCGCCCGGGCGCGAGAGCAAATGGAGCGCTGCGCCACCGTTCACAAGAACCTGGTGGTGCTGGACCTGCGCAACGAGGAGACCATTTTTGCGGCCAATCGGTTCATGATCTATGCGCTGTATCCGCAGTGCAACATCTCCATCCACGTGCTGTGGGGCGTGCAAAAACAAAATACCGTATTTGCCACTGGCAAATCGATTTTGGACCGCGCAAGCAAGACCAATGTGGGCGAACTGATGCTGCAGTATGGCGGCGGCGGCCACAACGCCGCAGGCACCTGCCAGGTCGAGAACGACCAGGCCGATGAAGTGCTGGGCGCGCTGATCAACCAGATCAACTCCGATGGTTGAAGCAACACAGACAGCATCCCCCGGCGGCGTCAGCCGCTGGTGGCGCTCTGCCACCTATGCATGCCTGGTTGTGCTGTCCATCGGCATTGCCACCGGAATGAGCATGTTTGAACAGTTCAAGGCCCAGATTGAACACCTGCAGGGACAGTTGAAAAACACCGCGCAAGTCAAGTACATTGCCGTTCTCACCGATGACAAGCAGACACCGGCCATGCTGGTCACCATGGCGTTGCAGGACAACGCCATGCAGGTGCAACGGCTCAATGCCGTGACCGAGGGCCGCGAGGACACTATGCAACTCTGGGCGCTGTCCGATGGTGACCCTGCCCGTTCACTGGGAGTGCTGGAGAGCAAAGGCAAAACCCTGCGTCTGAGTGCTACCGAGCGCGACTTTGCCAGCGCCACCAGTCTGGCCATCAGCGTCGAAGACAAGGGAGGCGTCACGCAAGCCAAGGGCCCACGACTGCCTTACCTGTTCAAGGGAGCGGTGGTTCAGAAGGCCTTGTGAGCCAGGCGCCAATGTTGCGCCGAATTGCCCACCTCGACATGGACGCGTTCTACGCATCCGTGGAGTTGCTGCGTTATCCCCAACTCAAAGACCTTCCCGTGGTCATTGGCGGCGGGCGGCGCGCCATCCATGAAGCCCTGGAGGCGCTGCGCGCGGTTGATCTGGCGAACGCGGCCCCCAACGAATCCGAAACGCCGTGGGATGCAGCAGCCCAGCGTGCTGCCCTGCGTCGAATTCCGCTGGATGCATTTGCACGGCTGGACAGCTACACCGGACGCGGTGTCATCACCACCGCGACCTATGCCGCGCGCCAATTTGGCGTGGGCTCTGCGATGGGGTTGATGAAGGCCGCAAAGCTCTGCCCACACGCGATTTTGCTGCCGGTGGACTTTGAGGAATACCGCAAATACTCGCGTTTGTTCAAAAGCGTGATCACCGAGATCGCCCCGCTAATGGAGGACCGCGGGGTGGACGAGGTTTACATCGATTTCACCGCCGTGCCGGGCGGACAGCGCGAAGGCGGACGTGTGCTGGCGCGGCTCATACAAAAAAGTATCTTTGACGCGACGGGGCTGACCTGCTCGGTGGGCGTGGCGCCCAACAAACTACTGGCCAAAATGGCCAGCGAGTTCAACAAACCGCGCGGCATTGCCATCGTGCATGAGGAAGATCTGGAGAGCCTGATCTGGCCGCTGGCCTGCCGCAAGATCAATGGTATCGGACCCAAGGCCGATGCCAAGCTCAAAGGCTTTGGCATTGAGACCATTGGCCAGCTGGCCCAGCGCGACCTGACGTGGCTGATGCAGACCTTTGGTACCAGGACCGGCGCCTGGCTGCACGCCGCATCCCACGGGCTTGATGATCGCCCCGTCGTAACCGACAGCGAGCCCGTCAGCATGAGCCGCGAGACCACCTTTGAACGCGACCTGCACGCCGTGCGCGACAAGGTCGAGTTGGGTACCGTATTTACCAAACTGTGCGAGCAGGTGGCTGCCGACCTGCAACGCAAAGGCTATGTGGGCAAAACCATTGGCATCAAACTGCGCTATGACGACTTCAAAAGCGTCACCCGCGATCTGACGATTGCCGACTACACAGCTGACGCAAAAACCATTCGGCACCACGCCGGACATTGCCTCAAACGCGTGCCCCTGCAGCAGCGCCTGCGTCTTCTGGGCGTCAGGGTGGGCACCTTGCTGCGAGCCGATGACGCTAAACTTTCAACCACTTCCAAGGACAACCCCGATCATGACCCCACTGCAATGCTTTTCCCTGACGACTGAAAACCACATCGCACACCTGGTGCTGAACAAGCCGGATGCAATGAACACCATGCACCCCACGTTCTGGCGCGAGCTGGACCAGGTGCTGACAGATCTGCACCAACACGGCCAGGCCCGCGCGCTGGTTATCAGCAGCACCGGCAAGCACTTCAGCGCCGGCATGGCGCTCGAAACATTTGCCGGCGCCATCACCATGGACGACCAAAGCCCCGAAGGTCGCGCAGCCATCTTCGACATGCTCGGTGACATGCAGGCCACCTTCACCAAGCTGGAGACCCTGCGCATACCCGTAATCGCGGCCATTCAGGGTGGCTGCATCGGTGGTGCAGTGGACATGGTCAGCGCCTGCTGCATCCGCTACGCCACGCCACAAACCTTCTTCTGCATTCAGGAAATCAACATCGGCATGGTGGCCGACGTGGGAACCCTGCAGCGTCTGCCCAAGCTAATTCCGCTGGCCGTGGTGAAGGAGTTGGCCTACACCGGCCGCCGTCTGGACGCCCAGCGCGCCCTGCAATATGGCCTGGTCAACGCCATTTTTGACACGGAAGCTGCGATGCTCGAGGCCGCCCTGCAATGTGCCGCCGAAATCGCCAGCAAGCCCCCCATTGCCATCTGGGGCACCAAGCAGGCCATCCATTACGCGCGGGACCACTCGGTGGACGACGCGCTCAAACAAATGGGCTGGCTGCAAGGCGCCATCTGGAGCAACCGCCACGTCATGGAAGCCGTCATGGCCATGAAGACCAAGCGGGCGGGCGAGTTTCCGGCGCTGCAAACGCTCAAGCGGTTTGCGGACGTCGGGTTGTAGCCTGAGAAATCAGCCTGCGGACCGCGCCAGATTCAGCGCCAGCAGGCGCTTGAGGATTTCTTCATCGGGCATGTCGACGGTGATGGTCTTGTTGTTCACAAGCCCTTTGAATATGCGCCCGTGCATCAGACCCACGTCCTCGGCCAAAAAATCAGAACAGGCATTGCGTTAAAAAATGCGCGATTTGATCGGAGTCGGCCGGGCGGGGCTTGGAGCCGATTTTGGAACCGAAGATTCATGGAGCTCCGGACTCTGCCTCGCCCGCGCCAAAGCCCGCTGACGCAGACCATCGCGCATGCTACCGGTCAAACGCAGGGCGGCCAGTGTCCCATTTGGTTGTGAATTCTTGGGGAGTCATGGGTCAGTAGCCTCGCAGCAGCATATCGAGAGCGGTCTCAATATTCAACGCCGCATCACGGGCAGTGCCCGCGCTTTGACGCAACTCGCCGGCAAAAAACACTGCAATACCCAGGGGGTGTAATTGGAGTACGCCTCCCTGCACCGACACGGCGGGATTGAATCGTTCGGTCAAACCGGGGATAACACCCGGACGCACCAGCGGCACGCAGACGCGCTCAGCGAAGCGGTAGAGCAGGTCACTCTGTATTTCCAGGATGAACGGAAAGTAGTCCCGGTCTTCAAGAATCGGGTTAGGGTAGATGTCAAAACGCGCCATGGCTTAGGACTTGCCTTCTTCACTGGGCAGGCTTTGCCCCTGTTCGCGCCAACGGCGCACGCGCTGGGCATACGGCTCGCGCTGGGTTACCCATTCGTTGTACTGGGCAATTTCGTCCGCATGCACGCTGGCCCACTCCTGCGTGGTGGTTGAAACCTTGTAAGCCGCAAGCTCTTCCGCGGCAACGGGCGCTTGCGCCACGGGCACCACCTTTACCGGCGTGAGCGTCACCGCGCCATCGACAGCAATCTGCATCTCAAACAACTGCCCCGCATACTTTTTACCCAGCGATATCTGGCCGCTGGCACCGACTTCCTTGAGCATGGTGACCTCCAAAAAACTATTCATGCCATCATGCCGCATGAAAAAAAATGCGTCAATGAAAGAAACAAAACGCGTAACGCGAGGGGTGTGGGCGGGGCTGAGGTTGGGGCCGATTTCGGAACCGAAGGTTCATGAGGCCCCGGCCTCTGCCCCGCCCGCGCCCCGGAGCCCCCGTAGCGCAGCGTCTTCGAAATTACACAAAATTCCGCACAAAACGTGCACACACCGCCGCATTTCGTAACCACTACGAACACCTGTTGCACCCCATAAGCAGCACAATTTCCTCACCGTTACCCCGTGGAGCCACTGACCATGAATATCACCGAATCCCTGCTGCACGCCCTCAAAGCGCACGGTGCAACCCGCGTCTTTGGCATTCCGGGCGACTTCGCCCTGCCCTTCTTTCGCATCATCGAAGAATCGGAAATCCTGCCCCTGCACACTTTGTCGCACGAACCCGGCGTGGGCTTTGCGGCTGATGCCGCAGCGCGCATCAACTGCGCCCTCGGCGTGGCGGCGGTCACCTACGGTGCCGGTGCCTTGAACATGGTCAACGCCGTGGCGTCGGCCTATGCCGAAAAGTCGCCGCTGGTGGTGCTGTCGGGCGGGCCGGGCAAGGGTGAAGCGCGCTCGGGTCTGCTGTTGCACCACCAGGCCAAAACGCTCGATTCGCAGCGCCAGATCTTCGAGCAGATCACCTGTGACCAAGTGCGCCTGGACGATGCCGAGCGCGCGCCGACCGACATTGCCCGCGTGCTGGCCAACTGCATGCGCCAGTCACGCCCGGTCTACATCGAACTGCCGCGTGACATGGTGGGTGTTGCATGCCAGGCGGTGCAGGCGCTTGCGGCCCCGGTGGTGGACACCGACAAACTCGACGCCTGTGTTGACGAAATCCTGGGCCGACTGGCCAAGGCCACTGCCCCGGTACTGATGGCGGGCGTAGAAGTGCGCCGCTTTGGTCTGGAGGACAAGGTGGCTGAACTCTCCCGCCGCCTGGGACTACCCGTGGTCACCACCTTCATGGGCCGTGGCCTTCTGACCGAGGCGGACGCGCCGTTGGTGGGCACTTACATGGGCGTGGCGGGGCTGCCAGAAGTCACGCATCTGGTGGAATCATCCGACGCGCTGTTCATGCTGGGCGTGATCGTCTGCGACACCAACTTTGCTGTGTCCGAGAAGACTATTGATATGCGCAAGACGATTCTGGCGTTCGACTCGCAGCTGACCATCGGCTACCACACCTATGCCAAGGTGTCACTCACCGCCCTGGTGGACCATTTGCTCCAGCGTGTGAGCGCCACCGAGAAGCGCTTTGCCGTGACCCGCCAGGTTTTCCCGCGCGGGATGGTGGCCGACAACGCAACCATCACCCCCAATGACATCGCTACCGCGGTGAACGACCTGATGGCACAGCATGGCCGCATGCCGATCGCATCCGACGTGGGTGACTGTCTGTTCACCGCCATGGACATCGAACACACCGCGCTGGTAGGACCCGGCTACTACGCCACCATGGGGTTTGGAGTGCCGGCGGGCTTGGGCCTGCAAGCTGAAACCGGTCAGCGTCCGCTGATTCTGGTGGGCGACGGAGCCTTTCAGATGACCGGCTGGGAGCTGGGCAACTGCAAACGCTACGGATGGGACCCGATCGTATTGGTGTTCAACAACGCCAGCTGGGAGATGCTGCGCACCTTCCAGCCCGAATCCAAATTCACTGACCTGGACGAGTGGGGCTTTGCCCACATGGCCGCTGGCATGGGCGGCGCAGGGGTGCGGGTCCACACACGAGCCGAACTCAAGGCGGCGCTGGACCACGCCCACGCGACCCGGGGCCAGTTTCAGCTGATCGAAATCATGATTCCGCGCGGCGTGCTGTCGGAGGCCCTGCAACGCTTTGTCGCAGGTGTGAAGCGACTCAACGCCAAATAGAAATCACTGCCGCGCGGTGCGGATGTTACGCGGTAGCGCCTGCGGGTGGCTGGTGCGAAAAGGGTTGATATCCAACCCGCCACGGCGCGTGTAGCGTGCATACACGGCCAGCTTCATGGGTTTGCAGCGGGTCCAGATATCCATGAAGATGCGCTCCACGCACTGCTCATGAAATTCGTTGTGGTTGCGAAAACTGACCAGGTATTGCAACAGGCCACCCTGCTCGATCTGGTCGCCGGTGTAACTGA
>JAIPDC010000139.1 GCA_021737865.1 Rhodoferax sp. | reverse complement strand
TCTACAGCGTTGGCTGGCGCAAGTAGGAGGGCCGCCGCCAGCAACGCGATGTAGCGCAAGGCGACTGTCAATGTCAACGAACGCAATCTGCTTGCCATCCTCGACTACGTTGATTCATGCCAGCAACAGATATCTGCGCGCAGAATCGTCGAAATGTTTGTGAAGCGGGCAAACTTTGTCATAAACCGGACTTCAACTAGCACAATATCAACTGCATCCGGCGCCCGCCACGCAGACTAGTTCCATTGCCAAGTGAGTGTACTGACACAACTAGACCCTGATCCAGTTAAAACCAAAACCCCTTGCCCCGAAGTAGGGCTATAGCCGCTACATTGGACTACAAATGAACTGCCAAAAGTTGAAGTCCCTTCACTGCAAAATTCACTACTGGTCGCCGGTTTGGCAGTTACAGCAATTGGGCCGTTAGTTGTAAACCCTACACTCCCGCCACAGTTTACTGAATCAGTCCACACCACCGAGTTGGCTGGTAACGTATTCCCCAAAGAAGCAGCACCGAGGCCGGTATAGACCGTGGTACTTGTGGGTGCGGTGGGTGCGGTGGGCGTGACAGGAGTAACTACAGCCGGAGTTGCACTGCTCCCACCACCACCTCCGCCAGCTGCGGCTGCAACCCCAACCACCCCAGCCGCCGCAGCGGCGATCGTCACCGTGCTCATGCCTGCAGTTGCCATGGATGCGGTGCCTGCATTTGTTGCACCGGCAGCCGCGCCACTGGCGGTGGCAGACCCCGAAGCGCCGTAGAGCTGTGCCACCAGGCCAAAGCGCGCACCCGACTCCACCACGTTGAGCGACACAGAGTCGGAGAATGACGCTGCCACTGTGGGTGCATCCGGCACCTCAGTGAACAACTTCACCGAACCATCGTCACTGACCATCTGCCAACTCGGCACATCCTTAGAGTCCTTGGACTTCACCACAAAGGGTTCGGTCTTGAGGATTTCATTGGCACCGTTGACTACCAGAAACAGGTATTGGATTTCGTCGTTGGACTTGGCCATCGCCGGCAGGTTGGCAACATAGCTGTCCTTGGCAGTCTGCTGCGCCTCCATCGGTACGAAGACAAAATCAGCCTGTGCCTTGCCTTTGAAGTACGCGCGCACCAAGGTCACACCCTTGGAGTCAGTCACTGCCGCGTCCAGGCGAATGCGCTTTTCGGGAACGAAAAACTTGAGCGCGTCATGCGTCACTTTGGTGCCAGCTTGGCTGCTTTGACCGCCCTGAGCGCTCGCGCTGTTCGGCGCACCTTGGCCTGTCAGCTTGTCCATGAAAGAGCGAAAGCTCTTGCCCAAAGGGGCAGCGATTCCCGGCTCCGACTGAACTTCAGGGGCATCCGCAACAACAGTAGCCTTGGTCACCTTACCAGCAACATCGCCGGTGACCGGCGGCGCTATAGCTATCGCTTTGCGCGCCTCAGTCTCCCCAGCCGTTGAGTCGGCAAACGCCGCACTTGGAACCTGCAGCACCAGAAATGCCAGGACCGCGAAAAAATTCAGGCACCGGCCCACCAGGCTCTGTCTCATGTGATTCATTGGTAGTCCCTTTGTGTAAATGCTAAAAAATTCATTACGCGAACGATTCAAAATCCCGCCCGACGCAAGCCGCTAATCCTCGTCTTCATGCTTCTTGTAGTTTTCGACCAGCTTATTCAGGGCAAGCTGGATCGCCCGGTTGAGCGCCTTGTCACCGGACTTTGGATCCCAGGTACCGGTCTGGCCGCCGCTGAAATCGCCCGTGAACTCCTGCTTTTCACTGGCTTCACCGCTTGCGCTTCCTATGTATTCACCGGTTGCAGAGTCCTGCATTTGAAGATCAACGCGCACGTCTGTGACATAGGTCTTGCGCTTGGACAGGGCACTCACTTCGGACTTTTGTGCCACATCGTAGTGTGTGACCGCGCCGGACAGGAAATACTCGGTAAGCAGAATCTTGCGTGCTTTTTCTCGACTCTCTGGACTCTTCACCAAGTCATTGGCCGAAAGCGCCTTCCAGTCGAAGAGTTGTTTCATTTTCTCCCACTCGACCAGACGGAATACACCCATTTCGAGCAAGCTTGATGTGAGTAACTGGCCTGATGTATCCCAAAGCTTGTCAGAACCAAAGGTGCTCTTGTTTTCAAACCCGGATATGGCCACCAGTTTGCGTCGATTGGTGGTCGGCGCTTTATCTACGCTGGTCACCCTGCTCTTTGCAACCTGTTGAGTGGCCAGCCCCTCCATGCGCGTCTTCGCCAGCGTAACAAACTGACCGCTGGGGTACTTGTCCACATAGGCCTGAAGATCGCGTTTGTCACCGCTACTGCGCACGCTCTCCCAGAACGTCACCTCGAGCGACAGGGGGTCGGCTGCCGCCTGAACCCTGCCCGCGGCGGTGGGACCGCCACGGAAATAAAAATCACCCTCAATGCTGCCCTCCATCCACGGCTCCTGCTGGCCCTTTGAGGTCTTCTTGACGCCGCTAACGACGGTCTTCAGTGCCTGTTCGATCTGTACGTTGGGTTCATCAATCGCCTTCAACAGGTACTCGGTATAGAGCCCGTGTTGACCTTGACCATCGGAGGCGACGCTGCCAGGCCGGGTCGCAAACGAGATCAGCGTGCCGGAAGGCGCTTCCACTTTGGCCAAACCGCCTGTGCTGGAACGAAAGCTTCGCGCATAGGGATTGTTGCGGCAGGCATCAAGAAAAACCAGGTTAAGTCTGGTCTTGGCCTCACCCAACATGTCCAGCACTTTGTTCAAATCGATGCTGTTCATCGGCACATCCTCTTCCGAGGTAATGTCCGCATCGACCGAGGGCAGGTAATTGGAGCCCTTGATTTGCAAGCCGTGTCCAGCGTAGAAAAAAAGCGCCACAGCGCCTGGCTTCAGACTGGCACGAAACTCTCGCAAGGTGGATGGAATCTGCTTGGCCTGCAAATTTTCCCGCTCGATCACCTGAAAACCAAGCGTGCGCAGTTTGGTGGCGAAGGCGCGCGAATCATTGACGGGGTTGGCCAGCGGTGATGCAAGGTACTTGCTGTTACCGATCACCAGTGCGACTTTGAATTCCTGCTGCTCACCAGCCGCCGTCTCACTCGCAGCAAGCCCTGTCTCGGCATAAAGAACAGCGGCAATGCCGGTCAAAAAACAGACAACCATGTTGAACCATCTGATCCAACCACCGCAAATTTGCGTACGCATTCTCTCCCCTTCCCTCAATTTCATTTTTGACGAAAAATCGGCGCTTCAAACAGAATGGGCTGTCTTGCCAACTTTGCGCTGAATCAGAATCGTGCGTTAACGCAGGCCTCTAATTCTCTTATCGTGTAGTTCCAAACCCATATACGATGCATGGGTTTATACACCGATATTTGCAGGGCATGAAGGCGGTGTTGAATTGACAAAAAGTAACAATGACTCTTCGGGATATGCAACATATGGCGGCGCGACATCAACGAGTTTGGACCCATCGTAATTTTTTATACCTGCAAGCGTGCTTCCTTCTGTTTCTCGGTTTGGCGGGCAGTGCCCATGCTGCCAATCCGGCAGGCCAGAGTTATGCGAAGGTTTTGCGGTTGAGCGGCACGGTGACGGCAGTCATGAGCGACCCCGATGTTCCGCGAAAACTTCAAATGGGTGACACCGTCTTTGTGGGCGAACGCATTCAAGCCGAGGCCGGCAGTGAGGCCGTTCTGCAAACAAGTGATTCTGGCTACATCGCTTTACGACCGGGAAGCGTTTTTGTGGTTGAGCAATTTGCCGCCAACAAACAAGACAGCGATCAAATTTCAATGCGACTGATTCAGGGCGGCCTACGGCTGTTGACCGGATGGATCGGAAAAACAAACCCCAAGGGATTTCGGATCGCCACGCCGACGGCGACCATCGGAATTCGGGGCACCGACCATGAGCCTTACGTTGTAACCGACGAACTTGCCGCGACCCTGGCGCAGCCTGCAGGGACCTACGACAAGGTCAATAGCGGTGCCACGATCCTGGAAGCCAACAGCAAAAGTGTCGACATCGACCCGGGCTATGTAGGTTTTGTGCGACTCACGAAGCCGACAAAAAACCGGGCACTGATGACGCTATTGCTGCCAGTCATCCTTGACAGTGTTCCCGGGTTCTACCTGCCCGGAAAGTTTGATGAGGAGCTTGATCGCATTTCCTCTCTCGACAGTGCCAGCACGGCCCGATTGGATGCCGCACGTGAGGCGGCCCAACACCCGGTTACCGCTGTAGCAGCCCCACTGATTCCCGCCACCTTGAAAAATGGGCAATGCAATTCCAGCGCTGTAGCCAAGGCCTGGCTCGCCCGTTTGGACGGCGCGCTCGTTGGCAAAGATTCCGCAGAAGTTCTTTCTCTGTTTGCGCCAGAGGTGAGTATCCGCAGCGTGGTGAAAACCACATCCGGTGGCACGACGACGTTGAACATCGGGCGAGATGAATTCGCCGCCAGTACCCGTGCCGCGATGAAGGCCCTTGGCAACTACAGCCAGAGCCGGCCGACCGTTACAGGCACCCCGGCAAGAGCCGGCCACTGCGATGTTGTCTTGGTTAAATCGGTTGCCGTTGAGCAGGGGTTGCAAAACGGCAAGCCCTATCGTTTCAGATCATCCGAGGAATACCAGCTTGAGTTGAGGGACCACCATTGGGTGGCAACCAAAGCAATGACGACCCAACTGTGATGCCACTATGCAGCAACGCACATTAGGATCTTTTCAGGTTTCCGCCATCGGCCTGGGGTGCATGAACCTCAGCCACGCCTATGGCGCTCCGGTGGCCGCTGAGCAAGGCGAGCGCCTTTTGCTGTCCGCCCTGGACGCTGGTGTCACACTATTTGATACCGCCACGCTGTATGGCTTTGGCGCCAACGAATCCCTGATTGGCAAGGTTTTGAAGCCACACCGGAACAGGTTCACACTGGCCAGCAAGTGCGGCATGCAAGGCGTTGACGTGAAGGGTGACGGCAAACTGGTGCGCGTGATTGACGGGCGCCCGCAAACCCTGCGCAAGACCTGCGAGGACAGCCTGCGCCGCCTGCAAACCGATGTGATTGACCTCTACTACCTGCACCGCTGGGATAAGTCCGTGCCCATTGAAGAGAGTGTGGGCGCTTTGGGCGAACTGGTGCGCAAGGGCCATATCCGCAGCGTCGGCCTGTCGGAGGTGTCGGCCGAGACCCTGCGCAAGGCTCACGCCGAGTACCCCATTACAGCCTTGCAAACCGAGTATTCACTGTGGACGCGCAATGCCGAAATTGCGGTTCTCGATACCTGCAACGAATTGGGCGTGGCCTTTGTGGCCTTCAGCCCGGTCGGCCGTGGTTTCCTGTGCGGCCAATTGCAAGACGTGAGTGCCCTCGACGCCAACGATATTCGCCGAACCATGCCGCGCTTTGCAGCGCAGCCGTACGCAGCCAATCTGAGGCTGCTGCCCGCCTATCTGCAAATAGCCGAAGCGGCCGGTTGCACGCCCGCGCAATTGGCCATTGCCTGGCTACTGCACCGGGGCGATCACATCATCCCCATACCCGGCACCACCAACCTGTCGCACCTGGCCGAAGACCTGGACGCGGCCCACGTGACACTGGACGTTGCGACCATGGAAAAACTCGATGCGTTGATCAATCAGAATACGGTTATTGGCTCCCGTTACAACGCGCAATCCAACAGCGAAGTGGACACCGAGGAGTTCTGACCGCCTGGGCCCTCAGTGCCCAAAGTCCAGCGGCAGCCCGACATAGTTTTCGGCAATGGTGCGTGACCCCGCTTCACTGTGAATCAGGTAATCCAATTCGGCTTCCTGGAACTTGGCAACGATGGCGCCATCGTCCGGAAAGCGGTGCATCAGTTGCGTAAACCACCATGAGAAGCGCTCGCCTTTCCAGATGCGCTTGAGACAACGCTCGGAGTAGGAGTCAATCCCCGCCTCGGTCTTGTCCTGGTAGAACTCCATGATGGCGCTGGACAAGTACTTGACATCGGTCGCCGCCAGGTTCAGGCCCTTGGCACCAGTGGGTGGCACGATGTGGCCGGCATCGCCAGCGAGAAACATGCGGCCAAACCGCAGGGGCTCGGTGATAAAACTGCGCAGGGGTGCAATGCTCTTTTCGATTGACGGTCCGGTGATGAGCTTTTCGCTGCCTTCTTCGTCCAGGCGCAGCTTCAGTTCCTGCCAGAACGCGGCATCGGTCCACTCCTCCACCGTGTCGGTCAGCGGCACCTGCAGGTAGTAGCGGCTGCGCGTTTTGCTGCGTTGTGAGCACAGTGCAAAACCGCGCGGACTGTTCACATAGATCAGTTCCTCATGCACCGGCGGCGTCTCCGACAGCAGGCCCAACCAGCCGAACGGATAGACCTTCTCAAACTCCTTGATGGCACTGCGCGGCGCACTGGCACGGCAGACGCCGTGAAAGCCGTCACACCCGGCGATGAAGTCGCATTCGATGTCAAACTTCTGCCCGTCTTTTTCGTAAGTCACCCGCGGCTTGGTGGTGTGGAAGTCGTGGATAGCCACGTGTTGCGCTTCATACACTGTGGTCAAACCTGCAGCCGCACGCGCGTCCATGAGGTCACGGGTCAGGTCGGTCTGACCGTAGACCATGACGTTCTTGCCCCCGGTAAGCTTGTTCATGTCGATGCGGTGGCGCCGGCCGTTGTACAGCAACTCGAATCCCCCATGCACCAGTCCTTCCTGGTGCATGCGTGCGCCAACGCCGGCCTCGTCCAACAAATCGATGCAGACCTGCTCCAGAATGCCGGCGCGAATGCGGGTGAGCACATAGTCGCCCGTCTGGCGCTCGAGAACGATGGCGTCAATGCCCGCCTTGTGCAGCAATTGCCCCAAAAGAAGACCCGACGGGCCGGCGCCGATGATTGCAACTTGTGTGCGCGTGTTATGGAGGGTCAAGCTGATTCCTTCCGTCGTATCCATGTACAAAATAGGGCTCTAGCCCCCGTGAAATATGCGCAAACAGCTATCATTTCAGGAGTAATCATGGCTAGCGCCCCACGCCCAACAGCTTGCTCAGCATGGCCGGCTGCTCCTGCAAACTCTCGGCCGTGCCGCTGTACACGACGGTGCCCCGGTCCAACACTGCGGCCGTGTCCGAGATCGCCAGAATGGCCTTTGGATGCTGCTCCACAATGATGGCCGACAGGCCCTCGTCGCGGGTGATGCGGCGAATAGCGCGCAGCAACTCCTGCACGATGATGGGTGCCAGGCCCTCGCAGGGCTCATCTAGCAGCAATAGCGCCGGGTTGAGTACCAGGGCACGACCCAGGGCCAACATTTGCTGTTCGCCACCGGAAAGCTGGGTACCCAGATTGCCCTTGCGCTCGGCCAACCGGGGAAACAGTTCATACACCCGCGCCGGAGTCCACGCGCTGCTGGCGCGACCCGCCCGTGCCGGACGCGCCACAGCGGTGAGGTTTTCGTCCACCGTCAGCGATTTGAAGATGTTGCGCTCCTGCGGTACCCAGCCTATGCCTGCCGCTGCCCGCTGGTGCGGCGGCAGCTTGTGCAGTGCTACGCAGGCAGCGCCTGCGCCCAGGGACACAGTGCCGCCATGCTGGCGGGTGGCGCCGGCCAGCGTGTTGATCAGCGTGGTCTTGCCGGTGCCATTGCGCCCCAGAAGGGCGAGCGTCTGCCCCTCGTCAATGGAGATCGAAACGCCGTGCAGGACGACTGCTTCGCCATAGCCTGCACTGAGGTTCTCAACTTTGAGCAGCTCAGCCATCGTTGACCTCATCCCCGTGGCCCAGGTATACGGTTTTGACCCGGGCATCGTTGGCAATTTGCTCAGGCTCGCCTTCGGTCAGCACCGTGCCGTTGACCAGCACGGTCATGAAGTTGGAAAAACTGAAGACCAGATCCATATCATGCTCGATCAGCAGAATAGAAACATCCGCCGGCAACGCGGCCACGGTTTGCAGCAACTCTTCGCGCTCGCCGGACGGCACGCCAGCCACCGGCTCGTCGAGCAACAACACGCGCGGTTCGCAAGCCAGGGCGATGGCGATCTCCAGCAAGCGGCGTTTTCCGTAGGCCAGTACGCGGGTTTCCTGGTCCATCACCGCCGTTAGATGAAACTGCTCTAGCAACTGTTCACAGCGTTCGGTCACCTTGCTTGAAGCGCCCAGCGCGTGCCACCACTGGCCGCCCAGGCGCTGCTGTTGCGACACGACCATCGCCAGCGTCTGCAAAGGCGTGAGCGTGTCAAACAGCTGGTTGATCTGGAAGGTGCGCACCATGCCGCGCGCGACCCGCTTGTGCGGCGCCAGGGTCGTGATGTCAACGCCCTCCAGAAAAATCTTGCCCTCCGTGGGTTGCAGCACCCCCGTCAGCAAATTGATGAGGGTGGTCTTGCCCGCGCCGTTTGGCCCAATCAGTGCATGGCGCGCGCCTTTTTTCAGGTTGAGCGTGAGGTTGTTGGTAGCCGTGATGCCGCCAAAGCGCATCACCAGGCCCTGCGCGGACAACACGGTATCGGCCGTGTCCAGGGTGTGGCTCACACTCATGACTCCCCCCGTTTGGCGCCACGCCCAAACCAGGTCCAGGGCCGTATCAGGCGCTCGCGGCCAACAGAGACCAGCACGACCAGAAAAAGGCCGATCCAGAAGGTCCAGTACTCGGGGGTGATGCTCGATATTGCGTCCTGCATCAGCTTGAACACAATGGCCCCGGCCACGCCGCCGTAGAGCCAGCCGACGCCGCCAATCACCAGAATCAGCATCACGTCGGCCGAGCGGTGAAACTCGAACACATCCAGCGATGCAAAGCCGGTGGTTTGCGCCAGCAGGGCACCTGCTGCACCCGCCACCGCCGCCGCCACGGTGTAGATCACGGCCAATCTGCTGTTGACCGGGATGCCGATGGCCATGGCGCGCAGGCGGTTGTCGCGTATGGCCTTGAGCGTGGCACCAAACGGCGAGTTCACCAGCCGCCGAGCCACCACAAACACCAGCAACAGCACGGTCATCGAATACCAGGCCGCCGTTTTGCCGTACAAGTCGAACTCGAACCGACCCAGCAGCGGCCCCATGACCACGCCCTGCAACCCATCGGCACCGCCGGTCAGCCAGTCGAGCTTGTTGGCCAACTCCATCAGGATCAGGCCCACGCCCAGCGTCACCATCAGACGCGTGAGGTCCGTGCCACGCAAAATGGTGGCACTGCATAACGCACCCAAGGCGGCCGACGCTGCAATCCCCACCAGCAGGCCCACCAGAGGGTCTGGCATCACCAGCTTGGCAAACAGCGCAGCGCAATACGCCCCCATGCCGAAGAAGGCCGCATGCCCCAGCGACACGATGCCGCTGTAGCCCAGTATCAAGTCCAGCGCCAGTGCAAACAGGGCGACGATGGCGATCTCGTTGACGATCAACGCATGGCTGGGCGCCAGCAGGGGCACGGCCAACGCCAGCGCCCACAGGGGGTACTCCCAACGCTTCCAACGGCCACTGCTCAGCAAGGTGCTTTGTGCCGCGCCCATCACGTGCTCCCCTTGCGCTCAAACAGTCCTTGGGGGCGCCAGATCAAAATCGCAATCATCAGGCTGTAGACGATGAAGCCGCCCATTTTGGGGATGTAGTACTTGCCCGCCACGTCGGCTACGCCCAGCAGCAGCGCGGCCAGCAGTGGCCCGGTAATGCTGGATGTGCCACCCACCGCCACCACGATCAGGAAATAGATCATGAACTTGAGCGCAAAGCTGGGGTCCAGCCCCAGCACTTCTGCACCCAGCGCACCACCCAGCCCCGCCAAGCCCGAGCCGACGGCAAAGGTTCCCA
>JAIPDC010000138.1 GCA_021737865.1 Rhodoferax sp. | reverse complement strand
CGGGCGCAGTACCGAGCCACACTGCAGTTCATTGGGCATGCCTTCGACCCGACAGCGGTGGGTAGGGGCGAGGCCATCACTGGCCGCAACCGAAGGCACCACATGCAACCCCAGTACACCAGTCAATGCCAACGTGGCTAAACCAGGTCTGTACTTTGACATTCCTCCCCCCTTAATTATTGATAGCAGAAAGCCCGCCCGAATGGCGCGAAGTATCGCACTCGCCCCAGACCGCGCAGAGAAGCCTGAACTCGCAGACAATGCCGGCCTTGGTTCGAAAATGTATTCTCCGTGGAGTGGGCATTGATAAAGTATTCAAACACGCTGGCATGCACAGGGACCCTGATCGGCCTATCGACCTGCCATCTTGGGCTGGCGTGGGCACAAGACATTCCGACGGGAAGCGCAGAGCCGGGGCCCCGGGCCGGCGGCAAACTGGAGCGGGTGGAAATTCTGGGAAAGCAGTCCAGCGACAACGACTTGCGCCGGCGCGCCCAGACCGCAAAACAGATTTATGGCCGCGAAGAGCTCGACAAGTATGGCGATGCAAACGTGGCAGATGTGCTCAAGCGCCTGCCGGGCGTTAGTATGCAAGGCAATGCGCCACGCATGCGGGGTCTGGGCTCTGGCTACACGTTAATTCTCATCAATGGCGACCCCGCGCCACCCGGTTTTGCACTGGATCAACTCGACCCAGCCCAGGTTGAACGGATCGAGGTGACGAAGGGGCCAACCGCCAACCAGAGTGCACAGGCGGTTGCCGGCGCCATCAACATCATTCTGAAGGACGCGCCCAAGGTTTCCCAGCGAGACTTGCGCTTGTCCAGCGGCTACACGCTGGACCGCCCCACCGCATCGGGCAGTTTTACGCTCGGTGAAAAATGGGCTGGTATCTCGGTTTCGCTGCCGATTTCGCTGTTTGAGTGGCGCGGCGGCAACACCACCACGGTGCTGCGCAATACACCCGGGCTGGACGGCAGCGCATCGCTGGCACAACAGCGCGGCGAACAATTCTATTTTGGACATGGCATCAACCTGGGTCCGCGCCTGAACTGGAAACTGAGCGACGACGAAACCCTGACCTGGCAAAGCTTTTTGCAAAAAGGAAACTGGAACAACCGATCCACCTACCAAAACCAGGTGCTGACAGGAACACCGGTGCTGGAAGACGATGCCAGCTTTCAAGGCGGTTGGCAAAACGTGCGCAGCAACCTGCAGTGGGTTAACCACTTCAGTGCGTCCGAGCGCGTGGAACTCAAGGCGGGAATGTCCTCATCCATGGGCAGCTTTGACGGGAAGACGTTGCGCCTGGGCGCAACCCAGCGCAAAACCCTGGCAGACAACGCCGACCTGAGCCTGACCCAGGCGGGAAACTACAGCCGACTGCTGAACGACGCGCACAGCCTCACCGTTGGCTGGGATCTGGAATGGCGCCAGCGGGACGAAAGGCGTAACGTCACTGAGAATGGCGTGCCACAGACCGTGGAGTTTGAAGGCCAGCCGTTTTCAGCCCGCATTGAGCGCCAGGCTCTGTTCATCCAGGACGAATGGGAAATCAACAAAAAATGGTCAGCCTACGTGGGTTTGCGGTCCGAGCAAATTGTGACCCGGAGTCAGGGAGTTGCCGCCCCCCTAAGCAACTCGAGCAACGTCGTCACCCCAATGCTGCATGTCAACTACAAGTTTGATGCGTCCGCTCGGGATCTGGTGCGTGCCAGCATTACCCGCAGCTACAAGGCGCCCGATCTGTCGGCCCTGCTGGCGCGGCCATCGGTCAGTAGCCTGTTTACTGACACCAGCAAAACCAATGCAGAACTGTCGCCTGACCGGGTTGGCAATCCGGCACTGCTGCCCGAACTCGCCACAGGTCTGGACATCGCACTTGAAAATTACCTGCCCGCAGGCGGCATTGTCAGCGTTGGGCTTTTTTACCGGCAGGTGAACGACCTGATCCGCAGTGTGACGAGCTTGCAAAATGTCGCCTGGTCGGGCGTGCCACGATGGGTATCAACGCCGGTCAATTTTTCACGTGCCATGACGCGCGGTCTGGAGTTGGAAGTAAAGGGTCGCGCAGGCGAATTGCTGCCCGGCCTGGTCGACACCAAGTTGCCACTGAACCTGCGTGGATCGATCAATATTTATCAGTCGTCGGTCGAGGCCCTCCCCGGCCCCAACAACCGCCTGGACGGCCAGCAGCCCTGGTCGGGAAATTTTGGGTTTGATTACCGCTTCACCACCCTGCCCATGACTCTGGGTGGCAGCCTGGCTTTCACGCCGGGCTACGTCACACAGCAATCGAGCTCGCAGTGGCTGGATCAGTCACGCAATCGCAGCCTTGATATGTTTGCACAGTGGGTCTTCAATCGCAAAATCTCTGCGCGCCTCTCTGCCAACAACTTACTGCCCGTGGAGACCGAATCACAGACGCTCACGTCGGATGGCTACTTTGGCAACACACTTCGCACTGGCCGCAGCAGTTTCAACCTCGGAGTAGAGATCAAGCTTTAGTGAAGGCTTACGTTTCGATGAATGTGTTCTCAAGAGAAATCAGGTCGCCAGCACCACCCGATTGCGACCGCCCTGCTTTGCTTCATACATCGCGGCATCGGCTCGCTTGATCAGATACTGGTGATCGGGATGCCCGTTGTACATCGCCACGCCAATGCTTGCCGTCACGGACACGGTGCGTCCCTTGGTAATCGAGAAAGTCGATCCTTCCAGTTTGGAACGAACCATTTCAGCCACCCGCATAGCGGCGTCCTGAGTGACTTCAACCAGCATCACCAGCAGCTCTTCCCCGCCGTAACGGAAGGCGAAGTCACCGCTGCGCACGCACGACATCAACAGCATTGCGGCTTGTTGCAAAACCAGGTCCCCACCATCGTGGCCGAATTCATCATTGACACGCTTGAAATGATCCAGATCCAGCAGTAGCAACGCAAAACCGGTTCCGCCTTTTTGGGTTACCCCAATTTCACGGCTAACCACGGCAGGCAGGAAACGCCGATTGAACAGGCGTGTCAGGGTATCGCGGCCGTTTTCAGTTTCCTGGTGGCGCTCGAACAAGTTATTGAGCAGGTACTTCAGGTTATCCACTTCAAACTGCAACTCAACAACCCGGTCGTCATGCACCCCGCCCTGCGAACCCTTCGGCTGAATCAAAGGCAATACCGCGCTATCAACCCGTTCAATGATGTCCAGGATTTGCCCTACTTCGGCATCACCTTCAAACATGGCAACAGCCTTGTGGTGGAACCAGAGTCCAAACTCCGACTGGCGCAGCGTGGGCAGCAAAACCGCGTCAGTGGAGCGGTGCAATGTAATCATGACCTCATGTGCCCATTCCATCAGCACAGCCCTTTGTCGCTCGCGCTCGACACCCACATTCTGACCAATCGAAAACAGTCGGTAGGCCTCATCAGTGCGCGCCTCTCTCTGGCTGCTGCGCTCATAGGAAACACTCATTAACTCAAGCGCCAAATCCATCAATCTGCCCACATGGGACACGGTTTTGGCCAGCAATTGGTGGTCATCAAACTCGGACACCAGTGCCAAATGCACATCATGCTTGATGAGCCGTGCACCACGGGACACCAGGTGAATGGGCAGTTGAATGCGCGCATGCACTTCCCCCACGTATCGCTGGTGCGCCACCATGGCAGCAGGGTCGCTCATCGGATGGCGAAAAATTTCCTGCAACCAGCGGGACATTGAAGCATGCAGGCGTTCATGCACCACGTCGGCACTTAAAAAGACCTTCGCTTGCGGGTGACCCATCATGTAACTGTAAAAGCGATCTGCCAATTGCGCTGACTGCTCGGCCATCACTCTGTGCAACACCATCCTGCAACTTTCAGGAACGCCCTGAACAAGGTCCCTCCATTCATTTTCTGCAGATTGGTCAGGTTGAAAAAGCGAGATTAGTGGCATATGAAGAATTCAAAAATTGACAAGAACGACCTGATTTTGCGCTTATCTCTGCACAAGTATTTTGGACACAAGTATGTGTGCGCACTCCAATCTCTGTGTCGGTGTGCCGCAGGACATGCGAAATATCAAGGCTTCGCTCCCATCACCACGCCTTCGCGCCGCGGATCAGCACCGCCAAAAAAGCCGTTAGGCGTGACTTCAATGGCTTGTAGCCCGCTGGGCAAGGGTGACTCACGAACCTCATGCCCTTTGCTCTGCAACGCCTGGATGGTTTCAACAGAAAACCGGCGCTCTTCCAAAACGGTAGGGCCATTGAGTGAGCTGAAGTTTGGCAAGCTGATGGCCTGCTGCGTGTTCAGCCCCCACTGCAACGTGCCGATCAGCAGCTTACCGGTGTAGTGGATGATGACGGCCCCACCGGGGCTACCACCGGTCATCTTTAACTTTCCTGTGTCTTTCTCAAACACCAAGGTAGGAGACATGGAAGACCGGGGTCGCTTGCCGCCTTCTACCCGGTTGGCGATGGGCACGCCCAGTGCATCGCGTGGCGCAGAACTGAAATCGGTCAGTTCATTGTTCAACAAGAAACCGCCCTGCCGGCCTTGGCCGGAATTGACCATCATGCGTGAACCAAACACCGCCTCAATGGTGGTCGTCATGGCCACTGCGTTGCCATGGCGATCAATCACGCTGATGTGACTGGTGCCATGCTCTTCCTGAAAGGCCATGGGTGCAAAGGCTGTCTTGATCTGGGCCGGCTTACCGGGCTGTGCCAGCTTCATGCTTTGCGTGCCAATCAAACTGCTGCGCTGCTTGATATAGGCGGGGTTCCAAAGTGTGCGCCAGTCACCACCAGGTGCTTCAACAAAATCAGGATCAGCGACAAACTGGCCTCTGTCGGCAAAGGCGAGTCGGGCCGCTTCAGTGTAGAAGTGCAACCATTCGGCCGACGGCACGCCTTGCACCAGTGGCAGCTTGCCTGCGGGTGTGTGGTTCAGAATGCCAAATATTTGTCCTATCGCCAGGGCGCCAGAACTTGGGGGCGGAAACCCGCACAATGCATATGTCTTGCCAGTGGTTTGCACCACATGGTCAAAGCAAAGAGGCTCACGCTTCTTCACCCGGTAGTCCGCCAAGTCCTGCACAGTCATGCCGCCGGGACGGATAGGATGCTGGCGAACTTTGTTGACCAACGCCTCGGCCAGCGGGCCCTCTTTCAAAGCGCTCGACCCCTTGACCGCAATATCCCGCAGAACCGCCGCCAACTCCGGGTTCTTTAGGATATGCCCAACCGGGTGTGGCTTGCCTTGTGCATCATAAAAGTAGCTCGCAGCCACGGGATCATTCTTCAAATAGCTCTCTGCCAGCAGCGCTTTGTGCAACTGCGGACTGAGCCTAAAGCCTTGTTCTGCCAGTTCAATAGCGGGCTGCATCAACGAAGCCCAGGGCAATTTGCCATGCTCTTTGTGGGCCAACTCGAGCACACTCAATGTGCCTGGAACGCCCACCGAAAGCCCACTCGCAACGCTATCCATGAAGGGTAGTGGTTTGCCCTGATCATCCAAGAAAAGCCTTTCATTGGCGGCGGGCGGCGCAGTTTCCCGGCCGTCATACGCTTCGACTTTTCCGCCATCATGGTGCAGTACAAAAGCACCGCCGCCGATGCCACTGGATTGCGGCTCCACCAGGGTCAATACCATTTGAACGGCCACCGCTGCATCAATGGCCGAACCACCGGCCATCAGAACTTGATAGCCCGCATCAGTCGCCAATGGATTGGCCGCAGCCACCGCAAATTCTTTGGTGGCCCATCCCGGCTTTTCCTGATAACTGACTGGATCATTTGGCTGATCCGGAGTTGCATAGATGAATGTTGTGTGCAGGGGTGTGCACGCACCCACCGCAAGTGTCAGGAAAAAGTATGCCGCGGTAGGGGTAAGCAGTTTCATGCTGATGACGACTCCGTGAAAATTGGTAAAAATGACCGATCCCAAACTATCGACGACACCTTGATGGCTGAATGGTCAGCGCCAATATACGGATAGACGATTGAACCACATGCACTGAGTATGGCCCTTCAGACCAACTGTCAATGCGCGTGGATGCGCTCGCTGCAGCGCAACAAGTTCAATAATCGGCGTGGCGCAACGTATCGTTAGGGGCGGTGGGGTCGCTATCCAGCCGAAACCCCATAAAATAAAAAATTTGAGGAAACTACCGTGTCCTTGCAACGACTACTGGCTGCTCTTGTTTTTGTGAGCACCATTGCCCACCCGGCTCTGGCGCAGAACGTGACTGACAGCCATCTGCAGCGTATCGCCGCAGCCAAGGCGGTGCGCGTCTGCATTTGGCCTGACTACTACAGCATCACTTACCGCAACCCAAGAACCCAGCAACTGACCGGTGTCGACATCGACATGGCCAACGAGCTTGGCAAAGACCTGGGCGTGGGGGTGCAGTTTGTTGACAGCTCGTTCGCCAAATTGATCGAAGATGTCACGCAGGACCACTGCGACGTGGCCATGTTTGCCATTGGCGTTACGCCGTTGCGCGCTGAAAAGCTGCGCTTTACAAAGCCTCACCTGGCCAGCGACATCTTTGCCATCACCACCAAGTCCAACCGCCGCATCAAAGGCTGGGACGACATCGACAAGTCCGGCACCGTGGTAGCGGTGGCCAAGGGGACGCTACATGAACCGGTGATGAAGAGCAAGCTCAAAGCAGCGCAACTGCTGGTGCTCGACACACCCTTTGCCCGCGAGCAGGAGGTACAGTCTGGCCGCGCCGATGTATTCATCACCGACTACCCCTACAGCCAGCGCTTTTTAGCCAACGCGGAATGGGCCCGCCTGGTGTCGCCACCGGGGGAATACCACGTCACACCTTATGCATATGCCATCAAGCCAGGCGACGATATTTGGCATGCCCGACTCGAGCGCTTTGTTGCCGACATCAAACGTGATGGCCGTTTGCTCGCATCGGCCAAGCAGCATGGTCTGAGCCTGATCGTCGCGCACTGATGAAAACCGGACTGTCACTGCGCCGAGCGGTATTGAGCGCTTTGCTCCTGTTCGTTGCTGCAATGCTGTCCTTGACCGGCTACACCTTGTCGCATCTGCATCAGACTGCCATCACGTCCGGACTTGCGCTGGCAGAGGCAAAATCCCGCAGCTTTGAAGACTATTTGACGCAAAGCCTGCAAGTAACGGCTCTGGCAGGCGCCTACTTGGGGCCGCAGGATGATAAATCGCGTGTGGCGGACTTGAACAGCATGCCGCCAACGCTGCTAAACACCTTGCGTCAGACACCTCATTTGCGGTCCTTGTCGTTACTCGATATCAGCGGGCGGATTGTGTTCAGCTCCAACCCGGCCAATGTAGGCATTGCGGTCAATTTGAATGATTTCCTGCCGCAGGTGGCAGGCGCGCAGGACATTTTGCGCATCGGCCGCCCCTGGTCCGGTCGCGACTTTGCCGATGGCGTGCCCACCACCCCCAGCGCGCCGGCAGCGCAAGGGGTGCAGCATCTGGTTCCCGTTTTGAAGACCTTGAGCATTGACGGCAAGAGCTACTATTTGTTGGCGGCGCTGAACCCTGATTACTTCATCAATCACATACTTCAATCGTTCGATGGTGCTCAAGGCAACATCGAAGTGCTGCGCTTTGACGGCACGCTGCTGATGGATTCGGATTTAAATGCGCGCGTAGGGTCTGCGTATACCTATGTGGTGCGTGACCTCAATCTCAACGAGATTGAAACCGGCGAATTTGAACAAGACTACGGTGAGCACGGCCAAGTGCTAACCGGCTACCGCGCTTCGCGCCTGTACCCCTTTGTGGTCGTGACCCATTTTCAGCGTGAGCGCGCGCTGGCACAGTGGCGCAGAGAGTCGCAGACCCTGCTCGGAGTGGTGATACCAACATTGCTGCTGGTGAGCCTTCTGGCATTTTGGTTTTATCGCCGGCAGGTGCAACACTTGGCGTTGCAAGCTTTAGCCTTGCGGCAGCAGCAAATCAGCGCCACGGTGTTCGATGCCAGCGCCCAGGCCATCATCATCGCCGACCGCAATGGCGACATCGTTTCGGTCAATGCGGCATTCACCCGCATAACAGGCTACAGCGCCCCGGAGGTGATCGGCCACAACCCGCGCTTGTTGAACTCCGGCGTGCAAAGCAAAGGCTTCTACGTCGAACTTTGGAACGAGTTGTTTCAAAACGGCGTATGGCATGGTGAGTTGGTGAACCGGCACAAAGACGGCAGGTTATACGACACGCACCTGACGCTCACTGTCTCACGTGACTCGGCAGGTCAGGTGCAGCACCTGATTGGTGTCAGCTCCGATATCACGGAGCGCAAAAAACTGGAAAACAGTCTCAAAGAGAGCGAATTTCGATGGAAGTACGCCATTGAAGGCGCAGGCGATGGCCTGTGGGACTGGAATGTTCCTGACGGCATCGTATTTTTCAGCCTGCGCTGGAAGGAAATGTTGGGCTATTCAGCCGACGAAGTTGGCACCGGCTTTGACGAGTGGGAGCAACGCGTTCATCCCGACGACAAGGCGGCCAGCCTCAAAACGGTTGAAGACTACCTGGCTGGCCATTCACCCACCTTTTCCATTGAGCACCGTGTTTTATGCAAGGACGGCAGCTACAAATGGATTCTGGCCCGAGGGATGGTGGTAAGCCGCGCCCCTGATGGCAACCCGCTGCGCCTGATTGGCACCCATTCCGATATCACGCGGCTTGTGACTGCCACCAAAGATGCCCAGGCGGCCAACATCGCCAAGAGCCGCTTCCTGGCCACCATGAGCCACGAAATCCGTACTCCCATGAATGGTGTGCTGGGCATGGCGCAACTTTTGCTCATGCCCAATCTGAGTGAGGCCGAGCGGCGCGACTACGCCCGCACCATTTTGTCGAGCGGCCAAACCCTGCTGACACTGCTCAACGATATTTTGGATCTATCCAAAATCGAAGCGGGCAAGTTTCAGCTAGAGCCCACCGTGTTCGAGCCAGACTCGGTGTTGCACGAAACCGGCACCCTGTTCTCGGGTGCGGCCCAGGCCAAAGGCTTGCGACTGCAGCACCAGTGGAGCGGCGCGCCCGAGCAGCGCTATCAGGCTGACTCGCATCGGTTGCGCCAGATGCTCTCCAACCTGGTGGGCAACGCCATCAAATTCACCCACCGGGGCCAGGTGCGCATTGAAGCAAAGGAGCTTGCGCGTGACGCCAACAGCGCCCTGCTTGAATTCTCGGTTCACGACACCGGCATTGGCATCCCGCAAGACAAACAGGGGCTTCTGTTCAAACCATTCTCACAAACTGATAACTCCACCACGCGTGAATTTGGCGGCTCTGGCCTGGGTCTGTCGATCGTGCGCAATCTGGCACTGGCCATGGGCGGCGATGTCGGGGTTGAGAGCGAAGGCGGCAAGGGGGCACGGTTCTGGTTCAGCGTGCGTGCTCAGGTTGTCACCGATGGGCAAGACAGCCGAACCGCGCAACGCACCGCACCAACTCAGGCGAAATTGGCGCCCCCGCCATGCGAACTCACCGGTCATGTGCTGGTGGCTGAAGACAACCCAATCAACGCCATGGTGATTGAGTCACTGCTGCGCAAGCTTGGTCTCACCATGACCCTGGCGAAAAATGGCCAGCAAGCGGTGCAAGCCATCGCGCAAGACCCGGCAAACAGACAGCCGTTTGACCTCGTCCTGATGGATCTGCAAATGCCGGAGCTCGATGGTTATGGTGCGACGCAGCGCATTCGCCAGTGGGAAACCGACTCTATCCAACCCCGTTTGCCCATCATCGCCCTGACTGCCGACGCCTTTGAAGAAAACCACCGCCACTGTCTGGCCGTGGGGATGGACGACTTTCTGACCAAGCCCGTTTCCATCGATGCGTTGAAGTCAACACTGTCCAAGTGGCTGCCAACCACAGCCCCCTCAGCGCCAACGCAGTCATCTGACCAAGCTGCGGGCGTGTCAGTTGACTTGCAGGCGTTTGCGGCACTGGTGCGCGAGCTCACGCCTTT
>JAIPDC010000137.1 GCA_021737865.1 Rhodoferax sp. | reverse complement strand
GTGGCCGAAGACGCCGACCTGATGGTGCGCTTTGGCCCCGGGCGTTATGCCGACATGGAGCACATCTGCCTGCTGAAGGACGATGTCACGCCGCTGGCATCACCCGCCTTTGTACGCGAGCACGGCCCGTTTGAAGTGGCCCAGGACCTGCAAGGCGTGCCGCTGTTGCGCAGCCCGCTGGAGCCCTGGCGCACCTGGTTTGCAGCACGCGGCCTGGACTGGCCCGAGCCCATCGACGGCTCCCAGTTCAACGACATCGGCCTGATGTGCGACGGTGCTGCCGCCGGCATGGGCGTGGCGCTGGTGCGCCTGAAGCTGGGTGCGCCGTGGCTGGAGAACGGCACGCTGGTGCGCCTGGGCAGCAATGATGTCTTTTGCACCAACGTGCCCAGTCCGCACGCCCACTACCTGTGCTGGCGCACCGGCATGATGGACCGCTGGGAATGCGCCGCGTTTGCCGAGTGGCTGAAAAAGGCCGTGGTGTGATGAAGCCCCCACGCTTGTCGCTTCGCGTACTACGCTGCCAAATTTCACACTAGCGGTTCAATTTCTTCACGCCACCGCCACACAGATTGGCGTACAGTGATTGCATGAACGCACCCACCTCCCCCACTGACACCCCATTGCTACAAAAAGCAGAGCTGCAAGCGCAGGTTGTACGGGGGCTAGAGGCTCATTTGCCTTCAGACACGCTGCTCTGGACACGCGAAGACACGACGCCCTACGAGTGCGACGGGCTGACCGCCTACCGCCAGCGCCCGCTGGTCGTCGCCCTGCCCGAGACCGAGGCGCAGGTTGCAGCCGTGCTCAAGACCTGTTACGAGATGGGCGTGCCGGTGGTGGCGCGCGGCGCGGGCACGGGTCTGTCAGGCGGGGCCATGCCGCACGCCATGGGCGTGACCCTGTCGCTGGCCCGGTTCAACAAAATCCTGAAGGTGGACCAGCGCAGCCGCACGGCAGTGGTGCAATGCGGCGTGCGCAACCTCGCCATCAGCGAGGCGGCAGCGCCCCTGGGCCTTTACTACGCGCCCGATCCGTCCAGCCAGATCGCCTGCACCATTGGCGGCAACGTGGCCGAAAACTCCGGCGGCGTGCACTGCCTGAAATACGGGTTGACGCTGCACAACGTGTTGAAGGTCAAGGGCTACACCATCGAGGGCGACCCCATCACCTTTGGCAGCGATGCGCTGGACAGCCCCGGCTACGACTGCTTAAGCCTGGTGGTGGGCAGCGAAGGCATGCTGGCCATCATCACCGAGGTCACCGTCAAGCTGGTGCCAAAGCCCATGCTGGCGCGCTGCATCATGGCCAGCTTTGACGACATGCGCAAGGCCGGCGATGCCGTGGCCGCTGTCATCGCGGCCGGCATCATCCCGGCCGGGCTGGAGATGATGGACAAGCCCATGACCGCAGCCGTGGAAGACTACGTACACGCTGGCTACGACCTGAACGCCGAGGCCATTTTGCTGTGCGAGAGTGACGGCACGCCCGAAGAGGTGGAAGAAGAAATCGGCCGCATGAGTGCGGTGCTGCGCGAGTATGGCGCCACGGCCATCGCGGTGAGCCAGAACGAGGCCGAACGCCTGCGCTTCTGGAGTGGCCGCAAAAATGCTTTCCCGGCCAGCGGGCGCATCAGCCCCGACTACATGTGCATGGACAGCACCATTCCGCGCAAGCGCCTGGCCGACATCCTGCTGGCCATTGCGGAGATGGAAAAGAAGTACCAGTTACGCTGCGCCAATGTGTTCCACGCCGGTGACGGCAACCTGCACCCGTTAATTTTGTTTGATGCCAACGACCCCGACCAATTGCACCGCTGCGAACTGTTTGGCGCCGAGATTCTGGAAACCAGTGTCGCCATGGGGGGCACCGTGACGGGTGAACATGGGGTGGGCGTGGAAAAGCTCAACAGCATGTGCGTGCAGTTCAGCGCCGCCGAAAACGCGCAGATGTTTGGCATCAAGCACGCGTTTGACACCAAGGGCCTGCTCAACCCCGGCAAGGTGATCCCGACCCTGCACCGCTGCGCCGAGTACGGCAAGATGCTGGTGCGCGGGGGCCAGATCAAGCACCCCGATCTGGAGCGGTTTTAGGTGCAGGGCTTGCTGGCTTGACCCGCCGCTAGCGCTGCGGTGTGCCTTCCTGCCATCCTGGATGTCAAGGCTTGATGGTCGCTTCTTCGATCAGCACTTTGTAGGTGTAACCGGCACCGAAGTCCTTGTCCACCCGCACCATGCCGGTGACGGTCACCACATCACCCAGTTTTGCCTGGCTCGAAGTGGTCACCAGAATGTCGTGGCTGTTATTGGCTTCAGAGCCGGACCCGTCGCGCAAGTGAATCCAGTTTTTCCCCATGATTGCCGGGCTGTACTTGACCACCTTGCCGCGAACCTGAACCGACTTATCCTTCAACTCGGCGCTCTTGGTCACCACTTCGGCCACAGTGCGAGCATTGGCACCCGTGGCTTTGGCGACCTTGATCGGGGTGGCGTCCTGAACCTTGGCTGCCATGGGCGCTGTGTCGGCTGCACCCTTGCTGCTACCGGCCAGGTTCCCGAACACGATGGTCGGGAATGTCTTCTTAAGCGCCTTGCTCTCAAAGTTGTTCATCACCATGGCGTCACCAATGGACACCGTCGCACCGGTCTTGAGGGGGGCCTTGCTGACGGCGGCCCATGTCTCACCATCCTTGGTTTTCAGGCGGATATAGGTGTAGCTGTCAACGTCCTTCACTTCCAGAATCACACCCGTCACCACCGCACCCGACGAAGCCGCGGCTGCCGGCGGCGCGTCAGCGGCCCAGGCAGGGATGGTCAACGCAGCGCTACAGGCCAGGCAAGCCGTTACTAAAAATTTCATCAAATATTCCTTATATAAAACTGGCAAAACAAAACATCCGGTGGCACCCACACGCGGGGGGACCTACGCCATCTTCTCCAGCGCCTCGTTCAAGTGCGCCACGGTGCGGTCGACGTTGTGCAGCTTCTCCAGGCCGAAGAGCCCCACGCGGAAGGTGCTGAAGTCAGCCGGTTCATCGCACTGCAGGGGCACACCGGCGGCGGTCTGCAGGCCCTGGCCCAAAAACTTCTTGCTCGACTGCAGCCCCGGGTCTTCGGTGTAGCTCACCACCACCCCCGGCGCCTTGAAGCCCTCAGCGGCCACACTGGCAATGCCTTTGCTCTCAAACAATGCACGCACCTTGGCGCCCAGTTCGATCTGTTCCGCGCGCACTTTCTCAAAACCGTAATTGCGCGTCTCCTGCATCACCTCGCGCAGGCGCGTCAGTGCATCGGTCGGCATGGTAGCGTGGTAGGCGTGACCGCCCCCTTCATAGGTTTCCATGATCTGCAACCACTTTTTCAGGTCGCAGGCAAAGCTGGTGCTGGTGGTGCCGTCAATGGCGGCGCGGGCGCGCTCGCTCAGCATGACCATGGCGCAGCAGGGTGAGCCGCTCCAGCCTTTTTGCGGTGCGCTGACCAGCACATCGACCCCGGTGTCCTGCATATTGACCCACATGGCACCGGAGGCAATGCAGTCCAGCACCATGAGGCCGCCCACGGCGTGCACCGCATCCGACACAGCGCGCAGATAGTCATCGGGCAGGATCATCCCGGCGGCGGTTTCCACGTGGGGCGCAAACACCACATCGGGCTTCTCGCGCGCAATCGTGGCGACCACCTCGTCCACCGGGCATGGAATCCACGGCGCATGCTTGCCGTCACCCACGCGACGGGCTTTGAGCACCGTGGAGGCGCTGGGGATGCGCCCCATGTCAAAAATTTGCGTCCAGCGGTAGCTAAACCAGCCGTTGCGGATGACCAGCGTCTTCTTGTCGGTTGCAAACTGACGCGCCACCGCCTCCATGCCAAAGGTGCCGCTACCCGGCACCAGCACGGCAGACTTGGCGTGGTACACCTCTTTGAGGATGGACGCGATGTCCTTCATCACGCCCTGGAAGCGCTGCGACATGTGGTTGAGCGCGCGGTCGGTGTAGACGACGGAAAATTCGAGCAACCCATCAGGGTCAATGTGGGGTAATAGTCCGGGCATGGCAGTCTTTCAAAGTGTTGAGGACAGCGCTTGCACGATGTGCTGCGGTCTGTCCCGCAAGGTTTCAAGAGGTCACGTTTCTAACGCAGTCAGGCAGCTTAGCACGCCGCCTGTCAATAAAGTTTTTCGCCCTGATTAATCCTTGCAAATCATGGAATTAAACTCCATAATTGCAAGGATGTTTTCCCGCCAAATCCTTCCCCAATTGACGCAGGAAATTCAAAACTCCCCCGCCGTCGCCCTGCTTGGGCCGCGTCAATCTGGCAAAACCACGCTGGCCCTGGAGGCTGCAAAAAACATCCCCCACATCTACCTGGACCTAGAGTCGGAGCGTGACCGCGCCAAGCTGGCACAGCCCGAACTGTACCTGTCCGACCATCTGGATAAGCTGGTCATATTGGATGAGGTGCACCGCGCACCCAGTCTGTTTCCGGTGTTGCGCGGCCTGATTGATCAGGCCCGTCGCGCGGGCATACGCGCCGGTCAATATCTGTTGCTGGGCTCGGCCTCGCTGGACTTACTTCAACAGTCGGGTGAAACACTGGCCGGGCGCATTGCCTACCTGGAGTTGGGACCCCTCAACGTGCAAGAAACCGGCGAAGCGCTGACTGACAACTTGTGGCTGCGCGGAGGATTCCCGGAGAGTCTGACCGCCCCCAGTGACGCGCGCAGCTTGCGCTGGCGGCAAAACTTCATCCGTACCTACCTGGAGCGCGATATACCCCAATTTGGGCCGCGCATTGCCGCCGATACCCTACGCCGCTTCTGGACCATGCTGGCGCATCACCAAGGCGGACTCCTGAACGTGACCCAATTGGCCCGCAACATGGGCGTGGATGTAAAGACGGCCCAGAGTTACATCGACCTGCTGTGCGCCCTGTTGTTGGTGCGCCGTCTGCCGCCGTGGCACGCCAACCTGGGCAAGCGCCTGATCAAGTCACCCAAGGTGTATGTGCGTGACAGCGGGCTGGTGCACGGACTGCTGGACATTTCGACCAAAGAAGACCTGCTGTCCCACATGGCCGTGGGCGCCAGCTGGGAAGGGTTCGTCATCGAAAACCTGCTCAATTGCGCCCCCACCATGGCGCAGGCACACTTTTACCGCAGCAGCGGCGGTGCCGAAATCGACCTGTTGCTGACGTGGCCCAGCGGGACGATGTGGGCCATTGAGATCAAGCGCAGCCTGAGCCCCAAGGTTGAGCGCGGCTTTCATGCGGCATGCGCGGATCTGTCGCCCGCGCGAAAGCTGGTGGTGTACCCGGGCGCAGAGGTCTTTCCATTGGGTAATGATGTGCAGGCGGTGCCACTGCATGCCCTATGTGCGCAGCTAAGCAAGGTGCGCACCCCATAGCACCTACCAGGTGTCGATACTGTCCCTCGCTGGCAGTTCATTTACCCGTCCGGCCCGCAATCCGCGCAGCAACCAGGCCCGTGTTTGTGACGGATCAATCACCGCATCAATTTCCAACGTTGTGGCCATGTGGATGGCGCTGCCCCGGTCGTACTGCTGCGCCACCAACTGGTCATACAGCGCCTGGCGCTCGGGGCCTTCGGGCACGGCTTCAAGCTCTTTTCTGAACCCCAACCGCACCGCGCCCTCCAGCCCCATGGCACCAAATTCACCGGTGGGCCACGCCACCGTAAACAGTGGCGAATGGAATCCCCCGGCTGTCATGGCCATGGCACCCAGGCCATAGCCCTTGCGCAGCACCACACAGAGAAAAGGCACCCGCAAATGCGCGGCCGCAACAAACATGCGGCTCACATGGCGCACCTGTGCCGTGGCTTCGGTGTCCGGCCCGACCATGAAACCGGGTGTATCGACCAGACTGACCATGGGCAAGCCATGCGCGTTGCACAACTGCATGAAGCGCGCCGCCTTGTCTGCCGCATCGGCGTCAATGGCGCCACCCAAATGCAAGGGGTTGTTCGCCAGCATGCCCACCGGTCGTCCTTCGACGCGGGCCAGTGCCGTGTGGATGCCTTTGCCAAAGCCGGTGCGCAGTTCCAGCAACGAATCGACATCAGCAATGCCTTGCATGGCCAAGCGGGTGTCGTAGGCGCGCAAGCGGTTCTCCGGCACCACATCGCGCAAGGCCAACTCCGGCGGCGCTACAAAATCCCGGGCGGTGCCCTGAAAGAACGACAGGTATTGGCGCGCCGCGGCCACGGCCTGCGCTTCGTCGTCGACCAGAATGTCGATCACACCATTGCCATGCTGCACGGTGGATGGGCCAATCTGTTCGGGTGTAAACACGCCCAGGCCGCCACCCTCCACCATGGCCGGGCCGCCCATGCCGATATTGCTGGCACGGGTGGCAATGATCACATCGCTGCAGCCCAGCAGCGCTGCATTGCCGGCAAAGCAGCGCCCGGCGGCGATCCCCACCACCGGCACCTGTCCGTTGAGCCGCGCGTAGCTCGCAAACGTGGCCACGTGCAGCCCGGCCACGATGGGCATGTCCACATCCCCTGGGCGACCGCCACCGCCTTCGGCAAACAGCACCACCGGCAGCTTGTTTTGCAAGGCAAGTCCGAGCATGCGGTCGGTCTTCTGGTGGTTGCGCATGCCCTGCGTGCCGGCCAGCACGGTGGCGTCGTAGGCCATGGCCACGATCTGCCGGCCATTGACAGTGCCAATGCCCGTCACCATGCCGTCGGCCGGGGTGTTCTGAACCAGGTCTTCCTCGGAGCGACGGCTGCGCTGGGCGGCCACGGCAAGAGCGCCGTATTCGGTGAAGCTGCCTGCATCGCACAGGTCCGCCATGTTCTCCCGGGCGCTACGCATGCCCTGTGCATGGCGCTTGGCGATGGGCCCGGGGCGCATGGCATCCAGGGTGAAGGCGTGGCGGTCCAGCAGGCGCTGCAGGTCGGCGCGGATGACTCCTGACTGCGATCCGTTATTTTGAGCCTTTTCAGCCTCTAGCCCCCGTGGACTATGCGTTAGCAGCTCTGAAATTAATAGCAAGTCACCGTCATTGACCATATCCCCCGCCGCAAACAGCAGCTCGACCACCCGCCCGTCCGCCGGCGCACGCACCTCATGCTCCATCTTCATGGCCTCCAGGATGGCGACCACGTCGCCCGCATGCACCGGGTCGCCGGGGCCGACCAGCCATTGAACCATCTGGGCCTGCAAGGGAGAGCGGATTTGGAGCATGGCGGCATTGTGCGGCAAGCCTTGGCGCGGCGGCGTCAAGCGGGTGACAATCGCGATATGCAACACACACCCCTGATTGAGATGACCCGTGGCGGGACCCTGGAAAACCAGCACTTCGGCTCGGTGGCCGTGGTCAACACGCGCGGCCAACTGCGCGCCTTCGCGGGCGACCCGCACTGGCTGACCTTTACCCGCTCGACCCTCAAGGCGCTGCAAGCCCTGCCATTCATGGAGGCCGGCGGCCCCAGTCACTTTGGTTTCAGCACTGAGCACGTCGCCATGCTGTGCGCCAGCCACAGCGGGGAGACCATGCACGTGCAGGCCGCCCAGGGCATGCTGGAGCGCGCCGGCGAAACTTACCGGACGCTGCGCTGCGGCTGCCACGTTCCGTACTACTTTGAACTGGCCGGGAGGTCACCCAGCCCGGGCGAGACCTTTGATGAGCGCTACAACAACTGCAGCGGCAAGCATGCCGGCTTTGTTGCCTATTGCGTGCAGCATGGCCACAGCCTGGCAGACTACGAAGCCTTCGACCACCCGCTGCAACAGGCCATTCGCCGCGACGTCGCCCGCGCCGTGGGCATGGACGCCAATGACCTGAAGCCCGGAGTGGACGGCTGCTCGGCCCCCAACTACGCGATGCCCTTGTCAAAGCTGGCCACAGGTTATGCCCGCCTGGCCAGCGGCGCGCAGGATGCTGAATTTGGCGAGAGCTTTGCGCAACTGAGCAGCGCCATGGTCGCGCACCCGGACATGGTCAGCGGCACCGGTCGCAATGATCTGGCCTTCATGCAGGCTGGTGGCGGTGACTGGGTCACCAAGGTCGGCGCTGATGGGGTTCAGGTCGTGGGCAGCAGGAGCCGGGGCGAGGCTTTTGCGCTGAAGATCATCGACGCCAACAAGCCCGCCCTGTTTGCCGCCAGCGTGGAGGTGATGGAGCAACTGGGGTGGCTGGACGACCGCCAGCGCGAACTGCTGCAGCCCTGGCGCGCGACTGCCCTCATCAATGCCCGCGGCCTGCTGGTGGGCGAGCGCCATCCGGTATTCACCCTGCAG
Organism: Rhodoferax sp.; assembly: GCA_021737865.1. Classification (GTDB taxonomy): domain Bacteria; phylum Pseudomonadota; class Gammaproteobacteria; order Burkholderiales; family Burkholderiaceae_C; genus Allorhodoferax. Next base: position 1,762 of record JAIPDC010000137.1, on the reverse strand, counting down.
ACACCCTGAGCGCCCGCCTCATCATGAACAACAAAATCAGCCTGATCGGCGCACCCACCGACATTGGCGCCGGCAGCCGCGGCGCCAGCATGGGGCCCGAGGCTCTGCGCGTGGCCCGCATCGCCTCTGTGCTGGCCCAGCAAGGGTTGGAGGTGCTGGACCGTGGCAACCTGAGCGGGCCGAACAACCCCTGGCTGCCACCGGTGGACGGCTACCGCCACCTGGCGGAAGTGGTCGCATGGAACCAGTCGGTGCACGATGCGGTGTATGCCGAGCTGGCGGATGGGCGCTTGCCGGTTCTGCTCGGCGGTGACCACTGCCTGGGCATCGGGTCGATCAGCGCCGTTGCACGGCATTGCCGCACGGTCGGCAAAAAAATGCGCGTGCTCTGGCTGGACGCGCACGCCGACTTCAACACCCATGTGCTGACACCCAGCGGCAACATCCACGGCATGCCGGTGGCCTGCCTGTGCGGCCACGGTCCGCGCGAGCTCATCAACATGAGCGGCACCGTGCCGGCCCTATCGCCCAAGTGGATACGCCAGATTGGCATCCGCAGCGTGGACGAGGGGGAGAAGCGGTTTGTTCACGAGCAGGATCTGGAAGTGTTTGACATGCGCTACATCGACGAGATGGGCATGCGCGCCGCCATGGAACTGGCGCTGGCACTGGTCGATGCCAACACCCATTTGCACGTCAGCTTTGACGTAGATTTTCTGGACCCCGACATCGCGCCAGGCGTTGGCACCACCGTGCGCGGCGGACCCAACTACCGGGAAGCCCAACTGTGCATGGAAATGATTGCCGACACCGGCCACCTGGGGTCTCTGGACGTGATGGAGCTCAACCCCGCACTGGATGAGCGAAACCGCACCGCCGAGGTGGCCGTGGACCTGATCGAATCGCTCTTTGGCAAGAGCACCCTGATGCGCAAATAGGCCCAGCCGTTCGCTTAATCTGTTGAGAAATGACGCCGACTCTTAAGGCTATTTTTTCGCTAGCCGATTGGAGCTTTTGCACGGCAAGACTTGCAGTTGTGCAATAGTTGCACTAAAATTCATTATGCCAACTCTGCACCGTTTACCCAACATGGCAACCATCCGGGTAAACGTGCCAGACCATTTGCCGCCCCATGTGCATGTGGTGATGGCCGACAGGCGTGATGCGTTTGTGAATTTGACTACGTCGGCGGTGATCAGCCGCGAGCTGTCTGCATCAGACATTGCGGACGCGTTGGAATGGATTGAAGCGAACCGTGCATATTGTGAGCAAGTTTTTAAGGAGTGCAACCCATGATTCATGACCGCCACCACACCATCATTGCGCTCACTGTCCGCCCACCTTGCGCCTTGACACTCACCTTTGCAGATGGAGTGACCATGCCCCTTGACCTTGCACCATTTGCCAACCTCTATCCAGCATTAGCAGCCTTGAAAGACCCGGCACTGTTTGCTACGGCCCGTGTGGATGGGCTTGGAGGCTATGTGATCTGGATTGACGATGATCTTGAGATGGCCGCCGACAACCTGCGCAACATGGCCGTCGAGCAATCGGGCGGCATTGGCAATGAGCGTCTGTCCAACTGGATGCACAAACACGGCCTGACGCAAGAGCGCGCCGCCGATGCTGTGGGCGTGTCCCGAAGAATGCTCAATTACTACCTGTCCGGAGCCAAAGCCATACCAAAAACCGTCTGGCTGGCTTGTCTGGGATGGGAAGTTCTAGAAGAGTTGCACGCCTGAGCTGCTCAGATATGACCGTG
>JAIPDC010000136.1 GCA_021737865.1 Rhodoferax sp. | reverse complement strand
GTCAGGAGTCACCCGAAGCTGATGGGAATCCGAGCGAGGACCCAGCATCGACGGTGCCCGCCGAGCATGTTGAACGTGGCCTTGCAGTCAGTCCTCTCAATCGTGCGGGCCATTTTCAATCCAATCGGCAACGTTGTTCGATGGAGGGTCGGCGCCAATCCGCGACAATCTACGCTCAGAACGAAAACCTATGCAAAACAAAACTTTCTCCATCCTCCCTGTCCTCTTCGCAATTGCCGCCAGCACCCTGGTTCCTGGTTCGGCTTCCTTCGCGCGCGTTCACCACGCTACTGCCAAACCAGCGGCTACCAAGAAGGCCACGGCCGCCCTGAACGCCCTGCCGCCCCTTGCTGCGCAGACTGCATTGGCAAGTAACCCGCCGGCGCTGCCCGCCAAGGCGTGGCTGCTGATGGATTCCGACTCCGGCGAGGTGCTCGCCTCGGCCAACGCAGACGAACCCTTGCCGCCGGCTTCGCTGACCAAGATGATGACCAGCTACCTGGTCGAGCAGGCGCTGCGCTCCGGCAAGCTCAAGCAAACCGACCTGGTCTCGGTCAGTCAGAATGCTTGGTGCCGAGGTTCGAGCACCGAGTCGTGCATGTATCTGCCGCTGAACAGTCAAGCCACGGTGATAGACATACTGCGAGGCATCATCATCCAGTCGGGCAACGACGCATCCAAGGCGATTGCAGAGCACATGGCCGGCTCCGAAGAGAGCTTTGCCAAGCTGATGAATGCAGAAGCCCAGCGCCTCGGTATGGCGCACACGCGCTTCATGAACGCCACGGGCCTGCCACATCCGGAGCACAAGTCGTCTGCGCATGACCTCGCAATCCTGGCGCGCGCAATCGTGCATGACAGCGTCGACTATTACCCGATCTACGCGGAACGCGAGTTCAAGTACAACGGTATCAAGCAAGGCAACCGTAATGCCCTGCTCTACACCGACCCCACCGTTGACGGGCTGAAGACGGGCCACACCGAAGAGGCCGGCTACTGCCTGGTCACTTCATCCAAGCGCGCCGACATGCGCCTGATCACGGTCATGCTCAACACCAACAGCGCTCAGGCGCGTGCCGACCATTCGAGAGCGCTACTCGGCTGGGGTTTTAGCAACTTCGAGAAGGCCACCCCGATCCAACCGAACACGGTCGTCACGACGGCCAAGATCAGCTTCGGCAAGGTTGATACGGTCGACGCGGGTCTGGGTGCGCCGTGGATGCTGACCGTGCCGCGCGGCCAGCAAGTGCAGACCACGGTGGCGCTCACGCCGGGCCTGGAGGCACCGGTGACCAAGGGCGCTGTGATCGGCAAGGTGGTCGCGACTTCGAATGGTAAGCCGGTGGGCGAAGCACCGCTCGTCGCTCAGGCCGATGTGGAACGCGCGGGCCTGCTGCTACGCGCCTGGCAGCACGTAGCCAAGTTGTTCGGAAAGTGAGCCGTTGAATCGCGCCCCCGCGGGGCGAGAGGGTTGGGGAGCAGTGGAAAAACTAGTCAACCTTGGCGCCGGTGGCCTTCACCACCACCTGGTACTTTGCCAGTTCGCTCTTCATCAGCGCGCCAAACTGCTCGGGCGTGGTGGGAACCGGCTCGGCCAGCAGGCCTGCAAAGCGACTTTGTGCTTCGGGCGAATTCAAGGCTGCCACAAAGGCCTGGTTGAGTTTGGCAATCACATCCTTGGGCGTGCCGGCTGGTGCCACCAGGCCCCACCAGGTGTCAATGGCAAAGCCCTTCAACGTGTCGGCAACCGGCGGCGCATCGGGCAGCGCGGGTGAGCGCGCCAGCGTCGTCACGGCCAGCGCCTTGAGCTTGCCGGACTTGATGCCCGGCGCTGCCGTTGCAAGGTTGTCAAAGTTGTAGTCGACCTGCCCGCTTTGCAGCGCAAACTGCGCCGGGTTGCCGCCGTTGTAGGGAATGTGCAGAGCAAAAATACCGGCCTGGGCCTTGAACATTTCGCCTGCCAGGTGGCCCGCGCTGCCATTGCCACCGCTGCCGTAGTTGAGCTTGGCCGGGTTGACCTTGGCATAGGCAATCAGGTCTTTCACGCTGTTGATGTTGAGGCGCTTGGCGACTTCAGCATTCATCACCAGCACATTGGGCACGCGCACCATCTGGGTGATGGGTGCAAAGTCGGTGGCGGCGTTGTAGGGCATCTTGGCGTACAGCCACGGGTTCACCGCATGGGTTGCGGTAGCCGCTATGCCGATGGTCAGCCCGTCCGGTGTGGCTTTGGCCACGGCATCGGCTCCAATATTGCCACCGGCTCCGGGTTTGTTTTCCACAATCACCGTGCCCAGGCTGTCCTTCACGCGCTCGGCCAGCACGCGTGCTGTCACGTCCAGCGGGCCGCCGGCCGCGTACGGGACGATGAGCCTTATCGGGCGGGATTGCGCCCATGCGGCGCCAGAGGTTGCAAGGGTGGCCACTGCGGCCAGGCTGGTGAGGAGGAAGGTGGTGCGTTTCATTCCGCCATTGTGCCTCTATCATGGCGCACCGCATCATGAATCTACACATCCAAGACCTCTGCAAGCACTACGGCGATACGCCCGTGTTCACCAACGTATCCCTGACGGTCGAGCCGGGTGAATTTGTGGCCATCGTGGGCGAGTCGGGTGTGGGCAAATCCACGCTGCTGAATTGCATGGCCGGACTGGACAGCTGGGACAGCGGCACCGTGCACCTAGACGGCACCGACATCGGCCAGTTGAGTGACGATGCGCGTGCACTGCTACGCCGGAGCAAAGTGGGCTTTGTGTTCCAGGCGTTTCATGTGCTGGGGCATCTGGACGTGACACAAAACGTGGCCCTGCCCCTGCTGTTGCTCAATGCGCCCGACGACGACCGCGTGCAGGCGATGTTGCAGGCGGTGGGCTTGGACGGCATGGGCACACGCCTGCCCCAGCAGCTCAGCGGCGGGCAATTGCAGCGGGTGGCCATTGCCCGCGCCCTGGTGCACCGCCCCACGCTGCTGCTGGCCGACGAACCCACCGGCAACCTGGACCCGACCACCGCCGCAAAGGTGATGGAAGCGCTGGTATCACAGACCCGGGCGCAGGGCACTTCACTGGTTTTGGTCACGCACTCCGAGGCCGCCACGGCGCGGGCCGACCGGGTGCTGCACCTGCGCATGGACGGTATCGCTGCGGGCTAAAACTATTCTGCCATCCACGCCTGCAACTGGTCGCAGACGGCCGTACTGTCCAGCAGCCCCAGATGGCTCATGCCGTAAAACACGCGCTGGTGTTCGGCGGGCAGGTGCAACACACGGTTCTTGTCGCGGTGCTTGCCTAGGGCGCTCTTCACGGGCACAAGGCCGTCACCCACCAATTGGCCCCACACCTCACTGGGCTCTTTGGCAATCATGGCGGCGATGGCATAACACTTGACGTTTGCCGGCAATTGCGACAACTGGCGTCGATCATGCGCATGCGCAAAGCGGTCATCGCCCGCCCAGTCTTCGTCAATCAAATTGCCATGGCGCAGGTCGGTCGTGCCGGCACTGCGAATCTTGCCCAGGCGTGACAACGCGTGCGAATACGGACTGGCCTCCAGCGCCTTGTCGAGCAGGTTGCCGGCCTGCTCAACCATGGAGCCGTGCTGGGGCGTTCCGACAAAAAACAGTTTGTGCACCAGCGGCACCCAGGCATGCCGTGCCTTTCTGCCATAGTGAAAGGCACTGCGTGCCACCATGCCGCCCATGCTGTAGCCAACCACGCAGATCTCCTGCACCGCAGTGGGCCACTGGGCCACCAATTGCTCCAGCTGGTCGGCCAGGGCGCGGCCGTTTTCCGAAATGTGCAAGCCCGTGTTGTAGCGCAAGTACATGGGCGTGTAGCCGTTGGCAGCCGACAACGCAGCGCCATGGTTGTGCCCATTGCGCAACCACTGCAACTCGTTCATGCAGTGTCCGTGCAGCATGACCAGAATCTTGCCCGACGGCTTGGGTATCGCTGCCGCCAATGCCGACCGGGTGATCTCCATCGCCAAGCCGTCCTGCCGCCATGTCATGCCCAATGTCAGCGGATTGCCCTGTGCCTGCATGTGGTCGCCCAAAACCCCATTCAGAATGGACACGGCGGCGGCATGGGCGTTCGATGCGTGGGCGGGGTCCCGCTCGGGGTGAAGATGTTCCATGGCCCGGTCCAACCCGTGTCCGGCGGCGCTGGTCACGCCGCGCACCATCCGGTACACCAGGGCGCTGCTGCCCTGAAGCCCTTTGTAAACCACCCCATGCAAGCCGGACGGCGGTTCGCTACGGGCCTTGCCCCAGGGCATGGGCAAGCCCAACACGGTGTGGTGCATGGCCTCCACAATATCGGTAACACCCAGCGTGGCATCAACCATCAGCTGGCCCAGGCCCTGGATGTCTGACAGGTGTATGTGCGGCTGCTTCATGTGTTTCCCCAACGTGCGGTTTGTGCGGTGGCCATACGGTATTGTGTACTCACCAAACCCGCTGCAGACCACCCTGCACCACCCGGTAGCCGCTATTGCCCATGGCACGGGCCTCCGCCTCATCATGCGTCACCAGCAGCGTGGCCATGTTGAACGCGGCGATGCGCTGGCGGAATTCGTCGCGCAATTGCAGGCGCAACTCGGTGTCAAGCGCCGAGAACGGCTCGTCCAGCAGCAGCACACGCGGCTGGGTGATCAACGCACGTGCCAGCGCCACGCGCTGCTGCTCGCCGCCCGACAGTTGCGTGACCCGGGTGCTGGCAAAAACTTGCAAGCCAAAACGCTCCAGCATGGCGCAGGCCTGGGCCCGGGCATCAAGCTTGCGCACGCCCTGTTCCACCAGACCAAAGGCCACGTTGTCTTGTACGTTCAGATGGGGAAAGAGCGCGAAGTCCTGAAACATCAGCGCAAAACGCCGGCGCTCCGGCGCCAACGATGTGATGTCCTGACCATCGAACAGCACACAACCGGCGTCCAACGACTCCAGGCCCGCCACAATCTTGAGCAGCGTACTTTTGCCACTACCCGATGGGCCGAGAATGGCCGCCGTTTCACCCGGGGCAACGCGCAGGCAGACACCGCGCAAGAGTACACGCGCCTGCCAGTCCTTGCCAATGTCTTTCAGTTCAAGCACAGCAAAATACCCCTCCAGTCCTCGTCCACACTGCGCAAGCAGCTACCAAAATAATAGCAATCATGATTGCCCACTGTGCTGCACAGACTTGTCGCCGGCAGACCATTCGATCAGTGCGAATGCGCACAGTGCCAACACCATCAACAAACACGCCAGCACCAGCGCCGCATCCCGGTTGGCCGTGCCCGGGCGGCCCAGATACGCATACACCAGCGTGGTCAGCGTACCCCACTCCGGGCGGGAGAGGAACAGCGTCACCGCAAACTCACCGACGGCAGTCGCCGCCGCAAACGCCATGCCCCGGCGCAACGCCGGGCGCAACACGGGCAGGGTCACGCGCCAGAACACGCGCCAGGGCGAAGCGCCCAGTGTGCGTGCGGCCTGCGCCAGATGCGCAGGCATGCTGTCCAGCCCAGCCGCCAGCGACTTGGCCACGAACGGGTAGGCCAGCAAGGCATAGGCACACACCAGGAGGGCAAAACTAGCCGTCCACTGCGGGTAGAGCAACAGCAAACCAAAGGCCACCATCACCGGTGACACCACAAAGGGCAAGAAAGCCAGCGTACGCAGCAGCAAGGACTGGCGCGCCGCCAACGCATGGGCCAGCCCCAAAACGGTCGCCAGTGCGACGGCGAGCACGGTAAAACGCAGACTGTTCCACAAGGCGTCCAGCGTGGCGTCATCGAGCAACACGCTCCAGGCTTGGGCACCCGCAAAGCCCGCCCGCCACACGATGGCCAGCAAGGGCGCCGCACAAAATACAACCAACACCGCCCATGCAGCCCAAACGACGGCCCACTGGCCAGCGCCCTGCGGCTTGCGCCGGGCCACCACGTCCGCGCGCGCCGGTGTCGCCAGACGTTGCTCGATGGTGGCATAGACCAGTGCAACCAGTCCGGTCAGCACCAGTACCCACAAGACAAGCGAGCCCGCCTGCGCGAACTGCAGCTCGTGCGCCACCAGGGTATAAATTTCCACTTCCACCGTGGCGTACTCCTGCCCGCCCAGCACCAGGGCCAAACCAAAGCCCGAGAAGCAATACAGAAACACCAGGCACAGCGCCGACATCAGCCATGGCGCGATGGCCGGCCACTCCACGCGCAAAAACACCCGCCACGGTGTGGCCCCCAGCGTGCGTGCAGCCGCCACACGGGACGCACTCACCTGACCCAACGCTTCGGTCGCGGCACGCACCACCAGACACAGGTTAAAAAACAGGTTGCCGTAAATCAGCAACCACGGGCTGCCCTGCAAATCGGGACCGCCCCAGGCCTTCAATACACCTTGCGGCCCCATCAGCGCCAGCACACCCATGGCAGCCACCAGCGTCGGGACCACAAAGGGCAGCATCAGTGAGTGCAGGACGACCGTGCGCCCCCGAAACTCAAAACGGGCCAGCACCCACGCCACCGGCAAGCCCAACCCGAGGGCGAGCGCGCACGTCAAACCCGCCTGCAAAAACGACCAGACCAAGCGCCAGCGCAGATAGTCGTCCTGCCAGGGGGCCCACACCGGGAGTTGCCCACCCTCGGCCAGCAGACGCAGCGCGGGGGCCACCAGCAGGGCCAGCAAAAAGGCCAGCGGGACCGTCGCCAGCATCCAGTTTGCTCTACTTTTCATAGCTGCTCACGCATATTTGACGGGGGCTAGCGCTGCATTTGACACGAAATTTGCAGTACACACCGCATTCCAATTTCAGGGTGCATCACTTCAAAACCACTTTGGTCCAGCGCTGGACCCACTCGGCATTCTTTTCTGCGATGGCCGGTGCACTGGGGCTGTCAAAGGCAGCAGGCTCTACAGCGTGGCGCAGGGCATCGGCGCGGGGCGCGGCGGGGTCCACCGGGAACATCCACATTTCGGTCTGCAGACTCTGCTGCACTGCGGGCGAGCGCAAAAACTCGACAAACTTCACTGCCGCTGCACGCTCCCTGCCGCCCTTGACCAGCGCGGCGCCCTCAACCTGGCGAAACACCGCGCCAGGGATGGAGAGACTGCCCGTGGGCGGCTCGGTCAGCTTGATTTTGCTGAAAAAAACTTCTGCGGCGGGGCTGCTGGCGTAGCTGACCACCAGCGGGCGCGCACCGCCGTTGTGACTGAATTCGGTGTAGTAGGCTTCGGTCCAGCCCTTGGACACCTTGAGGCCGTTGGCGCGCATGCGTGCCCACCAGTCAAAGGCCTTGGCCTCTCCCAGCGCGCCGATGGTGGCCAACAGGAAAGCGTTGCCGGGACTCGACGTGGCCGGGTTTTGCACCGCCAGCAGGCCGGCATAGGCAGGTTGTGCCAGATCTTCCAGCGAGCGCGGCAAAGCGAGGCCCTTTTTGCCAAACCAGGCCTTGTCGAAGTTGACGGTGACGTAGCCGTAATCAACCGGGACCAAACCCGCGGGGAAGGTGATGGCGCCTGCGGGCGCGTTGCCCTGCCACGGGTCCAGCACGTTCGCAGCCTGAGCCTTGCCAACCAGCACGTTGTCGATGCCAAACACCACATCAGCCACCGGGTTGGCGCGGGTGAGTATGAGCTTGTTCAGCATTTCACCACCGTCCCCGGCCTTGGCAATGCGCAGGGTGACGCCGGCTTCTTTTTCAAACTGCGCCAGCAGGGGCTTGGGCAGGGCAAAGGATGCATGGGTCAAGACCCGCAGGTCTGCGGCGTGCGTCAGGCAGGAGCCGAACGCCAGCAACGCCAGCATGCACCAGCGCACAGCGCGACGACCGGGTGTCAAACTCTGGGAAGAAGAATCGGGATAATGAAACAAACTCGGTCTTTCGGTTCACCATTCGAGTACGGATCAATGGTGGGGCATTCTAGCGACCCGCCCTGCCCCGGCCACTGGTGTTTGGTCCGTTGAAATTGCCACTTCTATCCTATGCGACAAAAACCCAAGGGCTCGGCCCACAGACTTCTGGTGCTCATCACGCTGCTGCCGATGGCCGTTCTCGTTTTGGGCCTGCTGTACATGCTCGGCATGACCTACCTCGAACGCAGCCCGCGCACGTTCTTGCAAGGCCTGCAATGGGCGTCCGAAACCATGACCAACACGGGCTATGGCGCGGACAACCACTGGGACCACCCGGCGATGGCCCTTTTCGTGATCATCACACCGTTCATTGGGCAGTTTCTGGTCTTCCTGATTTTCCCGGTGCTGGTGCTGCCGTATTTTGAAGAAAAATTCGAGGTCCGGATGCCGCATGAGTTGCCGCCCATGGCGGGCAAGGTGCTGTTTTACCGCTACGGCCCGGCCATCGAGTCGGTGGTGGTGGAATTTGACAGTGCCAACAGCCCCTTTGTCATCCTGGAAGAAAACATGGTGCTGGCGCGCAGTCTGCGCGACCGGGGCTACAACGTGGTGTTTGGCAAACTGTCTGAAGACCCGTCGGTGCTGGAACGCATCCACGAGGCCCGTGCCGTGGTCGCCAATGCGGGCGACCACGCCAACGCCACCTGCACGCTTTTATGCCGCGAGTATGGCTACACAGGCCCACTCTACGCTCTGGCGGATGACCCCCTCTATCGTGCGCCTATGGTTCAAATCGGGGCCACCGAAGTGTTCACCCCCGCACATGTGCTGGGCGCTGCGCTGGCCTCACGCGCCAGCACCCGCATCAGCCCGCCTGCCGAGGGCATGCATCTCTTGGGCACCCAGGTCGGCATGGCCGAATTCCGCGTGCGCGCAGGCAGCCCGCTGGCCGGCAAGCGGCTCGGAGATCTGCATTTGCGCGAACAGCATGGCGTGTCCGTCATCGGCCAATGGCTGGGCGGCGCGTTCACCACCACCAAGGGGCCGGATACGCAGGTGGAGCCTGGTGCCATTCTGGTGGTGGTAGGGGGGCACGCCAATCTGGAAAAAGTGGAGCGCATGGCCATGCCCATCCGCCGGGAGGGGCCGATTGTGGTGGCCGGCTTCGGTGCCGTCGGGCAAAAAGTCATCGAAATGCTGCAAGACGCCGGCGAAACCTGCACCGTGATTGACCGCATGCCGGCGCCCGGCGTGGACGTGGTGGGCAGTGTGCTGGAGTGGTCCAGTCTGGACAAAGCCAAGGTGCGTGAAGCCAGCGCCGTGGTGCTGGCACTCAGCGACGACAGCGAGTCGGTCTTTGCGACTGCCGTGGTGCGCGACTACGCACCCGAGGTGCCGTTGATCGTGCGGGTGCTTCGCACGCCGAACATTGCGCGGCTGTACCGTTCGGGCGCGGACTTTGCCATTTCGGTGGGACAGGTTGCAGGGCAAATTCTGGCCTACCACCTGCTGGGCGAGCAAACCATTCACGTCGAAAACCGGGTCAAGTTCATGCGCGTCAATGCCGCCAATCTGGTGGGTGAGCACCCCTGGCGCTGCGAGGTGCTTGAGCGTACCGGCGCAAAGATTGTGGCGGTGGAGCGCGAGCGCGAAGTGCTGGTGGAATTCGGCGATGGTTTCGTAATGCGCGCCGATGACACGCTGTTTGTCTGTGGCTCGGTCAACAGCCTGGAGCGCTACCAGCGCAAGTTTCAAACCCATAGCCGTCCATGACACACGACACCACCCGGGCCAAGGTGCTCAGCGCCGGAATTTTCAGCCTGATTCTGGCGCTGGGCGTGGCCCGTTTTGCCTACACCCCGCTGTTGCCACTGATGCAACAACAAGCCGGCCTGGGTGTGGCGGCCGCCGGTTGGCTGGCCGCCATCAACTACGCGGGGTATTTGAGTGGTGCGGTGATTGCATCGCGCATCAGCAGCCTGGTGCTGAAAGACCGGCTGTACCGCATCGGTATGGTGCTGGCCATTGTCAGCACGGTGGTGATGGGCCTGAGCACAAACGTGGTGGTGTGGGCGCTGTCGCGTTATGTGGCCGGGCTGACCAGCGCAGCGGCCATGCTGCTGGGCACGGGGCTCATCATGAACTGGCTGATCCGCCACAACTTGCGCAGCGAGATGGGCATCCACTTTGCCGGCATCGGGCTGGGCATTGCAGGTTGTGCGGGTGCGGTGATGCTGTTCACTCC
>JAIPDC010000135.1 GCA_021737865.1 Rhodoferax sp. | reverse complement strand
ATGCAAGCTACTTGACCCTGCCGCTGCGCCGCGACGAGAAAGCTCTGCAGCACATGCTGCAGCATGCCCTGCCCCTGACCGTGCTGCAGTACCGCCGCGACCGCCTGCTGGTGCAGCGTGTGCGCCAGTCACTGTCCGCCCATGCCCAGCAAACCCATAACGCCGAGGCATTGGCCGCCCTTCTGAATGTGTCGCCACGCACGCTGCATCGACAACTAAAGGAAGAAGGTGCAACCCTCCAGGGCCTGAAGGACGAGGTGCGCCGGGGGCGCGCCATTGAGCTGCTGCACCGCACCGCTCGCCCGATCAAGCAGGTGGCGCAGGCTGCGGGGTTTCAAAACGAGAAGAGCTTTATCCGCGCTTTCCGGTGTTGGACCGGAACGTCGCCGGCCGAGTTTCGCAAGCAATCCAAGTCCATGGCTCCGGCGCCAGAATCAATCTCTGGCACGACTTTGTAAGAGAGTGTTCAAACCATAGCCACGGCGCCACGAAGAATGGAAAATATTTGAACTGCACGAGAGAGTTCACATTGACCGCCTACATCCTTGCCGCTGTCGCGTCGTTCCTGGGCGTATCGACCCTGGTTTTGGCTATCCGGCTGCGTCGCGTGGTTGGCGAGAAGAATCGACTCCAAAAATACGCATTGAAGTTGCGCAATGCCGAGAAGTCACTCAAGAAGCACGCGTTCTTTGACCCGCTGACCGGGTTGGCGAACCGCTTGCTTCTGGTTGACCGCTTTCAATTGGCCATGCAGCACTCCAGGCGCAGTCTCAAACAATTCGCGGTGCTGATGGTGGACCTGAACAAATTCAAGGGCATCAACGACACCTATGGTCACGCGGCCGGCGACACCGTTCTGGTGACGGTCGCGCAGCGGCTGGTGTCGGCCGTTCGCGCCTCGGACACGGTGGCTCGCCTGGGTGGGGATGAGTTTGTGCTGATCATTGAGTCCATCAGCGAAAGGGAGCAGGTGGCCGCGCTCGGCCACAAACTCATCGAACTCCTGGCGGAGCAAGTCACCCTCGACTCCGGGCAAAGCATCAGCCTGGGCGGCAGTATCGGTTTCGCCTGGTACCCAAAGGACGGCGACAACCTGAAAGACATACTGGAAGTGGCTGACCAGGCCATGTACTTCTGCAAGACCTCCGGCCTCATGCCATTCGCATGACCGCGTGTCGGCGATGGCGCAGGCGCAGGCCAACGCCGACCAAGGCTACAACACCGGCGCGGCGCGTTGAATGATGGCCGCGCAATCCACCCCGCGCGGCAAAGTCCCGAAGGTCAGCCCACTGGTGTCCCCACCCAGGCGCGCTGCGCAAAAAGCATCGGCGACGGCTGCGTTTCCATAGCGCACCAATAGCGAGCCCTGCAGCGCCAGCGCCATTTTCTCGACCACGCTGCGCGCCCGGTATTCGATGGCGGAGGGGTCCACCAATTCACTACCCAGGCGCGCCACGTAGTGATCGAGTCGCCGGTCGGCACCCGCGGCGGCCTGCACTTCGTCCATGTAGGCTTCCACCGAACCCCTGTTGCGGCCCATGGCGCGCAGCATGTCCAGGCACTGCACATTGCCACTGCCCTCCCAGATGGAGTTGACGGGGGACTCACGAAACAGGCGCGGCATGATGCAGTCTTCCATGACGCCGCTGCCGCCTATGCACTCCATGGCCTCATAAGCATGGGCCGGCGTGCGTTTGCAGATCCAGTATTTGCCGACTGCCGTGCCCACGCGCACCAGCATTTTTTCGTGCTCGCTGGCATCGCCCACGTCCAGCGCGCGCCCGATGCGCATGGTCAGCGCCAGCGCGGCCTCGTGCTCGATCACCAGATCGGCCAGCACGTTTTGCATCAAAGGTTGCTCGACCAGACGCTTGCCAAAGGCCGAGCGGTAATTGCAATGGTGCAGCGCCTGCGCCACTGCCTGTCGCATGCCACTGCTCGAACCGATCATGCAGTCAAAACGCGTCATGGTGACCATCTTCAAAATGGTGGCCACACCACGCCCCTCGGCACCCACCATTTGCGCCCAGGCACCGCGCAACTCGGTCTCGCACGACGCGTTGGCCACGTTGCCCATCTTGTTTTTCAGGCGCTGAATCTGCAGCGGGTTCTTGCTGCCGTCCGGGCGCCAGCGCGGCAACCAGAAACACGACAGGCCGCTTTGCGTTTGCGCCAGCACCAAAAAGGCATCACACATGGGGGCCGACACGAAATACTTGTGCCCCAACAGTTCATACGCCTGGCCGGGCCCGCCCACCCCCAACGCATGGGCACGCACGGTGTTGGCCCGCACGTCGGAGCCGCCCTGCTTCTCGGTCATGGCCATGCCCACGGTGATGGAGGTCTTTTGCTCCATCGGAATGTTGCGGTGGTCGTAGCCCAGGGCGGTGATCTTGGGCAGCCACTGCGCAGCCAGATCCGGTTGCTGCAACAGCGCGGGCACAACCGCCGAAGTCATGGTGACCGGGCAGCCGTGCGCGGCTTCCACCTGGGCCATGAGGTAGAACTTCGCGGCACGCGCCACCTGGGCGCCCGATTGGGGCTTGAGCCAGTGTGAAGCGTGCAGTCCCTGCTCCAGCGAGGTTTTCATCAGCTGGTGATAGGCCGGGTGAAAGCGCACCTCATCCATGCGGTGGCCGTAGTTGTCGTGGGTATACAGAACCGGCTTGTTTTCGTTGGCCTGGAAACCCAGTTCGATCATTTCGGCCGAACCAGTGATCTTTCCAAAGGCCTGCAGGTCCGACTCGGCCCAGGCTGCGCCTTCGCGCGCCACGGCTTCACGCAGCGCAACATCCTGCTGGTACAGGTTGGTGTCCCGCAGGGCGGGCGGCTGGTTTTCTACGATGTGGGTTTCAGCCAGGTGGCCGCACGCCAGACCATAGGCATTGTGTGGGCTAACGATTGGGTCCATGCGAACTCCTTGTCGGTCAAACCTAGCTCTTTTTATCGACCCGGCGGGCTTTTTGTGCTTCCAGCGTCTCGGTCGGCGCACCCTGCTTGACCCATTCGGCGTAGCCGCCGTCAATGTGCGCGACATTGGTCATGCCCATGTCCTGCAAGGCCTTGGCGGTCAGGGCACTGCGCCAGCCCGCACCGCAAAACAGGATGTATTCCTTGCTGTCATCACCAAAAATCGGTTTGTAGTAGGGAGAGGCTGGGTCCACCCAAAATTCCAGCATGCCGCGCGGTGCATGAAACGCACCCACCACCGCGCCGTGCGCCAGTTCGCGGATGTCGCGAATATCGACCAGCAGGGTTTTCGGGTCATTAAGACGGGGCAGCACTTCGGCTACGGTGTAGGTGCGGATTTCTTCCATGGCCTCGTCAACGAGGTCGCGCGAAGATTTGGTAATAGGCATCGGTTACTCCTGTGGCCAACTGTAGGGGGCTCGATACTACCCTGCCAGCGAACGCTGGATGATGATCTTCTGCACGTCGCTGGTGCCTTCGTAAATCTGGCAGACGCGCACATCGCGGTAGATGCGCTCCAGCGGAAAGTCACTCACATAGCCATAGCCACCCAGGGTCTGGATGGCTGCGCTGCAGACCTTCTCGGCCATCTCGCTGGCAAACAGCTTGGCCATGGCGGCTTCTCTCAGGCAGGGTCGACCGGCATCGCGCAGGCTGGCGGCGTGCCAGATCAGTTGGCGCGCAGCTTCCAGTTGGGTGGCGCAATCGGCCAGACGGAAACCCACCGCCTGGTGGTTGAAGATGGCGGTGCCAAAACTCTGGCGGTCCTTGGCGTAGGCCACGGCCACCTCCAGCGCACTGCGCGCCATGCCCACGCTTTGCGCCGCAATGCCAATGCGACCGCCTTCCAGACCGCCCAGGGCGATGCCGTAGCCCTCCCCCTCTTTGCCAATCAGGTTCTCCGCCGGGATGCGGCAGTTGTCGAAATTGATTTGTGCCGTGTCGCTGGAGTGCTGGCCCAGCTTGTCCTCGATACGCGCCACCACATAGCCCGGCGCGTTGGTGGGCACCAGGAAGGCGCTCATGCCCTTCTTGCCGGCGCCCTTGTCGGTGACGGCGATGACGATGGCGACGTCGCCGTTCTTGCCACTGGTGATGAACTGCTTGACGCCATTGATCACGTAGCTATCGCCTTCCAGCACCGCCGTCGTGCGCAACGACGAGGCATCGCTGCCCACATGCGGCTCGGTCAGGCAGAAGGCGCCCAACAGCTGGCCCTGCGCCAGCGGCTCCAGCCATTGCTTCTTTTGTTGCGCATTGCCGAACTTCATCAGGATGGCATTGACCGGGCAATTGGTCACGCTGATGACCGTGCTGGTGCCGCCATCACCCGCGGCAATCTCTTCCAGTACCAGCGCCAGCGTCAAATAGTCCAGCCCGGCACCACCCTGCTCTTCGGGCACGCAGATGCCATATGCACCCAGCGCGGCCAGACCTTGATGGGCTTCCTTGGAAAAGTGGTGTTCCTTGTCCCACTTGGCGGCATTGGGCCACAGTTCAGCCTGCGCAAACGCGCGAACCGCATCGCGCACCATTTCCTGGTCTTGGGTAAGTATCAATTTGGCCTCCAGCCCCCGTTAAATATGCGTAACCAGCTATTGAATTTATAGCATTTCCAAGGCAACCGCAGTCGCCTCACCACCACCGATGCACAGCGTGGCCAGACCCTTTTTCAATCCGCGCGCCTGCAGCGCATACATCAGCGTGACCATGATGCGCGCGCCAGATGCGCCAATCGGGTGGCCCAGCGCACAGGCGCCGCCATTCACGTTGACCTTCTCGTGCGGCACGCCCAGCTCTTTCATCAGCGCCATCGGCACCACGGCGAAGGCCTCGTTCACTTCCCACAGATCCACATCGTCCACGGTCCATCCTGCCTTGGCCAGCGCCTTTTGCGTGGCACCCACGGGGGCGGTGGCAAACCACTCTGGCTCTTGCGCATGGGTGGCGTGGGCCACGATGCGCGCCAGCGGCTTGCAACCCAGTTTGGCGGCCGTGGATGCCTTCATCATCACCAGCGCCGCGGCGCCATCATTGATGCTGGAACTGCTGGCGGCAGTGATGGTGCCGTCTTTTTTGAACGCCGGCTTGAGCGTAGTGATCTTGTCGAGCTTGACCTTGCCCGGACCCTCATCGATGGACACCACCACTTCGCCCCCCCGGCCCTTGACGGTCACCGGCGTGATCTCCGCCGCAAATGCGCCCGACTCGGTGGCCGCCTTGGCGCGCTGCACGCTGGCGGTGGCAAAGGCGTCCTGCTCGGCACGGGTGAAGCTGTACTTGGCGGCGCAATCTTCGCCAAAGGTGCCCATGGAGCGGCCTGCCTCGTAGGCATCTTCCAGGCCGTCGAGCATCATGTGGTCAAAAATGCGGTCGTGCCCGATGCGGTAACCACCGCGCGCCTTGGGCAACAGGTACGGCGCATTGGTCATGCTTTCCATGCCCCCGGCCACCAGCACCTCGTGGCTACCGGCGATCAGCATGTCGTTGGCGAACATGGCCGCACGCATAGCCGAGCCACACATCTTGGACAGCGTCACCGCACCGGCGCTCTTGGGCAAGCCGCCCTTGAAACCGGCCTGGCGCGCGGGCGCCTGGCCCTGGCCCGCCATCAGGCAGTTGCCAAACAACACTTCGGTCACCAGATCGGGCGAGATGCCGGCACGCTGCACCGCCGCCCTGATGGCTGCCCCACCCAGGTCATGCGCCGCGAGGCTGGAAAAGTCGCCCTGAAAAGCCCCCATGGGGGTACGGGCAGCACCGACGATCACAATGGAATCAGACATGGTTTTCTCCTAATCGGTAATAAAAAGGGTTCGCTCAGAGTTGACGTTTACGTAAACGTCAATTGTGACAGAGTCCGATCGGGGCTGACCGGATGCGGGGGCCCCCGCCTACCTCAGCCCCGCGCCTGCGGAGCCTTGAAACGCTTGTCCTTGTCATACGGAAACACGTCATACACATGCCCCGCCTGAATACGCTCCTTGTGTGCTTGCCAGAATGCCGGCTCAAGCAAGTCGGCGTGGTGTTGCATGAAGAAGCTGCGCACCACCGGGTTGCCCAGCAGGAAGGGGCCGAAGGTCTCCGGAAACACGTCCTTGGGACCCACGCTGTACCAGACCTCGCCCGACATCTCGTCTTCTTCGTTGCGCGGCGCAGGGACCTTGCGAAAGTTGCAGTCGGTGATGTATTCGATTTCGTCGTAGTCGTAGAACACGACCTTGCCGTGGCGCGTGATGCCGAAATTTTTCCAGAGCATGTCGCCAGGGAAAATATTGGCAGCCACGAGGTCCTTGATGGCGTTGCCGTACTCGACCACGCCGCGCTCGATCTGCTCACGTGCTTTGACTGCCAGCAGACTGTTGTCGCCGGTGTTGGCACCGCCGGCATCAAAGGCCTCCTGCAGGTAGATGTTGAGGGGGATCATGCGCCGCTCGATGTAGACGTGCTTGATGATGACCTCGACCTTTCCATCCCCATCGCGGTCGCTGATCTCCAGCTGGCTGGGCGCAAACTTTTCAAGCTCGGCAATCAACTCGTCGCTGAAGCGCTCGCGTGGAAAGCCTACTCCGCTGTACTCCAGCGTGTCGGCCATGCGGCCCACGCGGTCGTGCTGCTTGACCAGCAAATACTTGCCCTTGATCTGCTCGCGCGTGGTGTCTTTTTGCGGCGGGTAGAAGTCCTTGATGACCTTGAACACGTAGGGAAATGACGGCAAATCGAACACCAGCATGACCATGCCCTTGATGCCTGGCGCAATGCGGAACTGGTCACTGGAATGGCGCAGATGAAACAGGAAGTCGCGGTAGAACAGGGTCTTGCCCTGCTTGGCAAGTCCCAGCGCGTTGTAAATTTCGTTGCGCGGTTTGCGCGGCATCATGCTGCGCAAAAACTGCACATAGGCCGACGGAATTTCCATGTCCACCATGAAATAGGCCCGCGCAAAGCTGAACAGCAAGAGCAGATCGTCCTCCCCAAAGAGAGCGGCGTCAATCACCAGGCGGGACTGGCGGGCGTGGACGATTTCGGCCGCATCGGCAGCAGCATTGCGAGCATCCCCGCTGTGCTTGGCGCTCGACACCTTGGTGTGCAGGATGGGTAGCGCAAAGGCAAACTCGGTAAATCCGTTGATCAGCTTGCCGACAATGTAGCAACCCTTGTTGCGAAAAAACAGCCCGGTGAGCACCTGTATCTGGAAGTTGGCGCGCAGGGTGGCATCCCCCAGACGCAACATCATGCTTTGTTGCACCAGACCGGCGTAATGCTCCAAATGGTCAAACGGCCGTTGCAGATCAAAGTCCTGCACCATCGTGACCAGCACACCCTGCATGGTGTCGCGCGTGGGGTAGTACGAGCGGTAGGTCGGGCGCTTGTTGGACTCGTCGTTCTCGATGTACTCGGTGCTGACCGCCGGGCGCACAAAAATGAAATCGTTCTGGAAATAGCTGCGGTGCAGTATCTTGGTGGTGACGGAGTTGAAGAAGGTTTCTGCCAGCTCGGGCTGGTGGTGGTTGACCAGCAGGCCGATGTAGTGCAGCTTGATTTGCTGCCAGATGTCCATGGCCTGCTCGCCGGCCTTGAACTCCCGTTCCAGCCGCTTGGAGCACTCCTTGACCCGCAAATCGTAAAACTCGATGCGCTCACGCTGAGCACGCTGCTGGCCGTGCCAGTCGGCCGTCTCAAACCGGTGCTTGGCGCGGGCCGATTCGGTACGAAAGAGCTGGTAGTGGCGGTTGAAGCCATCCATCATCGCCTTGGCGATGTCGTACGCAACGGAGGAGTCGAGTTTGGTGGGAAATAGGGTCACCTGGATGCTCTTCTTTGAGTAGCTGCTCACGCACACTGTTCGCAGAGCAGGCGACCATTTTATCCAGTGACCATTTCTCCTGCTCGGTGCAAAGTGGTGAACTGCCCGTCGGCATACAGTAGCGGCTCGTCGTTGCGCGGGCTCAGCAGCACGGCCTTGATCTCGCCAATGATGACGGCATGGCTGTGCGCCACCATCATCTCATCCACCACGCAATCAAACACAGCCATTGCGTCTCGGAGCACCGGGGCACCCGTGGTCAGCGTTCCCCATTGCGCCATGCCAAAGCGCTCTTCATGCGACACCGGCGCACCACCGAACTGTTTTGCCAAGCTTTCGTGCTGGTGCGCCAGCAGATTGATGGCCATACGCCGGCTCTCGGCAATGGCGCGGAAGGTCGTGCCCTTGAGGTTGATGCAGGCCAACAGCCGCGCCGGCTCGGCTGAAAACGACGTCACCGCAGTGGCGGTCAGTCCGGCCGGTGTCTCGCCATCAAGCGTGGTGACGATGCTGACCGCCCCCACCAGTCTGCGCATCGCCAAACGAAAGTCATCGAGCGGCAAACTTGCAGCGTGGCGCAACGCCCTGAGCGGGGGGAGTTTGTTCATAGGTTGATCCATCCAGCCCGAATCAAGCCTGGGCCTGCGCCACTTGGGCCAGATAGGCTTGCGACTTTTCAGGGGTCATGAAGAAGTTCTGGTAGTCACGCGGATCGTCAAAGCCGTTGACAAAGCGCTTGGCCACCTGAGGGTAGACGCTGGCGGCGCCCAGCACCTCCATGACGTGGGGCGGCGGTGGCATCAACATGCCACAGGTCCACTCCACGACGTACTTGGCATAGGCGTTCCAGAAGGTGTCAAAGGTGGTGTTGATGAAGTTGGCATCAAACGCTGCATTGCCGTGCGCCACAATGGCTTTTTCAATCGCATTGGCCACCTTGGCTGCGTTGTTGGAGCCCTGTCCGGTAATGGGGTCGTTGAGCAACACCGCGTCACCCATGCCCATCACGATGCGCCCCGATGGAAGTGTGCCCACAGGCTTGCGGGTGGTGGGCGCAAAACGGCCGGCGAGTATGCCGTTGTCGTCCGTCAGCGTGATGTTCTGGCAGCGCGCCGCTTCCCATGGCAGAAATTTTTCCAGGATTTCCTTCGAGCGAGCCAGGTGCTCTTGCGGAGTCTTGACGTCGCTCCAGCAATCCATGGGGCCGCCGGGAACACCTTCGAACACCATGATGTGGCAGGGTCCGGTGGTGGTCAGGGCGGGGAAGACGAAATATTCTCCGATGCCGGGGATGATGTTGAAGTCCACCGCAGAAAACTCGGGGCGCGGCGTCATGCCGTTGACATAGGTGAGCGCCAGCGCGCGCTGTGGTTTATCGAACCAGCAACGCGCGGCATCGCGCTCAAACATCTGGGCAATGGGACCCTTGCCTGCAGCCACAATGACCAGGTCATAGGTCTGTGTCCAGGCTTCCATGTCCTCGATCGTGGCCTCCTTGTAGATGATTTCGCCACCGCGGCTGGTGAACAGTTCCATCCAACCGGGAATCTTGACGCGCTGGTCCACCGATTGTCCGTAGTGGTCCAGGCGGTGCCCCCAGGTCAGCGCCTTTTGTCCCGGCAATTCCGGGTGCGGCACGCTCAGGGCAATTCCTTCTACGGGCGGGCAGGCGATTTCCCATTGATTCAACCCGAGATCGCGCTCGTGCTGTAGCGCGGTGTGGAACATGCACTGGCTGGACAAGACCTTGCCCGTGCGAATGTCATCCGCCGTGCGGTTCGAGGTAACGGTGACCTGGTAACCCTTGGCCTGTAGTGAAATGGCCAGATGCAAGCCGGATTGGCCTGCGCCAACAATCATGATTTTGCGCATACAAAGTGTCTCCTTGTGTTTTTGGGAAAAATAGGTTTCGTGAAAAGACGTTCAGGCCATCAGCTTCGGAATGGCGGGTTCGTAAGACTCCGGGCCCATCGCCGAGTAACCGCCGTCAACGGCGTAGTCGGCGCCGGTGACAAAGCTGGCGTGGTCTGAGCACAGAAACAGCACCACCTGTGCCACCTCGTCGGGGTTGCCGACGCGACGCAACATGTGGAAGGGGGCCGCCACACGGTCAGTCTTGGCGCGGTCACCGCCGGTCAATTGGTCCATGATGTTGGACCAGGTCCAGCCCGGTGACACGCTGTTGACGCGAATGTTGTCCGGTGCCAGATCCATCGCCATGTTGCGCGTGAGTTGCACCAGGGCAGCCTTGCTGACCGGGTAGAGCCAGCGCCCGGTTTGCGCCACGCCGGACGAGATGCTGGTGAAGTT
>JAIPDC010000134.1 GCA_021737865.1 Rhodoferax sp. | reverse complement strand
ATCGATGGCAAATAACTTTAATGAATTACGCGCTCGTATGACGCCGGCAGCCCAAGCCCGCTCTGCCGCCAATGCGCAAGCGATGTTGGCTGAAATGCCATTAAACGAACTGCGCCAGGCACGTGGACTTTCTCAAAAAATGCTGGCAGAGGTGTTGCGAGTTCAGCAGCCAGCCATCGCCAAAATGGAAAAACGAACCGACATGTATTTATCGACTTTGCGCAGTCATATTGAAGCCATGGGCGGCCAATTGGAGGTGGTTGCGCGCTTCCCGGACGGTGCAGTCAAGATCAGCAACTTTGCCGAACTTGATCATCCAGCCGTGGCGTGACCCGCAAGGATCCAGTTTCAGGGGCGGGGTTTTTTCCAATCGAGCGGCTCCTAGAGACCCATAGCGACTGCCCGCCTTAAATGAGTCATTCAATGGCCGAGACGACTAAGGGCATTTACGAGTTTTGCAACAGCTTTAAGGCCAACAAGGCTTTGCTTTCAAGGGCAACCGGCACAAAAATGTGGTCGTGATAGGCACCGGCGACAACATTGCAGCTAATTCCTTCCTCCGCTAGCGCCTTAGAAAATGCCGCTGTCAGCCCACAGGCATTCAAGTCAGAGTGCACGTTGAGAGTAATCCAAGAGCAACGATAAAGAACCGGCAATCCATTTTCCAGGGCCTGCTTTTCCGAAACAACCAGGGTCATCCCCTCGACTTCCCTGATGGAAGCAATTGAATCAATGTTTGAAGTGTCTGTCCCGTGGGGCACAGATGTGTAGACATAGGCGCCATCATTTAAGACTGGTTCCATGCTGGAGATCATCAGCTTCAGGTCTGAAATTGGTTTGCTCATCGTTTGACTATAGCCAATTGAGTTCGGCATGAACGGCCTGCCATTGAGAAATGTGGCAGTTCCAGACCCTAATCCGCCAGCCAAATTTCCAGGTAGCGGTCATCCCAATCGTCTGATGTGGTTCCTTAACGTTGAAGGTGCGGGGTTCGGAGAGAGCGGGCAAGCACCGTAGCGGGTGTGGTTGAATGATGGGATGGACTCCCCCGTTGTTTTGCGCAACAGTTGCGTACTGGTCTTCATTGGCGTGGGGAACAGTTCTTTCAACATAAGGAGTCCGACATGAATGCTACTACCGTTGCCGTCGATCTTGCCAAGTCCGTGTTTCAACTCGCCGTTGCCGATGACCAATGGCGCGTGGTTGAAACCCAGCGCCTCACTCGCACCCAGTTCGAACGCTGGTTTGTAAATAAGGATGTGAGGTTGGTCATCATGGAAGCCTGTGGCTCTGCCCACCATTGGGGCCGTTGGCTCAATGGCCTGGGCATTGAGGTTCGATTGCTACCGGCCCAATACATCCGCGCCTACGTCAAGCGCAACAAGACCGATGCAGCCGATGCTGCCGCTTTGCTCGAAGCGGCGAGGGCGTCTGACATGCGCCCAGTACGCGTCAAGTCAGTGGAGCAACAAGCTCTGCAAGGCATGCACCGCATCCGCAGCCTGTGGATGGGCACACGCACCAGCCGCATCAACGCCCTGCGTGGCTTCTGTCGAGAATTCGGCATTGTCATCCCTGTAGGTGCGCGCATCGGCATTGAAACCATCAGCCGGGTGCTGGCCGACCCCAACACAGCCGTACCGGATTTGATCCGAGGTACAGCCAAGTTGTTGGTTGAAGAAGTCCGCTTGCTCGAGGGGCGCATTGCCCAACTGGAGCGTGAGTTGGCGGCCCTTGCCAAGCTCAGCCCGGCCTGCACCACCCTGCTGTCGATCCCTGGCATCGGTTTGCTGACGGCAACTGCGCTGGTTGCAGCAACCTCTGGGGACGTCAGTCACTTCAAGGATGCGCGGCATTTCTCCAGCTGGTTTGGTCTGACACCCAAGGAGTACAGCTCGGGCAACACACGATACCTGGGGCATATCTCCAAGAAGGGCGATCGTTACCTGCGTATGCTGCTGACCCACGGTGCCAGGAGTGTGCTGCGCTCGTCCAAGGTCGCGCAAGACGCCGGGCGTGATGTCTGTGGTGTGCGACGTTGGGCATTGGATGTGCAAAGCAGGTCAAACCACAACAAGGCGGCCTGTGCGCTGGCCAACAAGCTGGCACGGATTTGTTATGCCACGCTGCGCGACAAGGAGCCGTTTGGGGAAAACCAGCGGCTTGGCAAGAAGATCAGCAGGGAGAGTTTTGTGATGCCAGCTTGACTGCCAACATCCAGAACAGCCGTGATCAAGAAGAAGTTTTGAACACCCATCCACGCTTGCGACGAGATTGATCGACCATCATGGCCAACCGGGTTCACCCCACACTGACAGACGCCGATAACCCTTCCGGCAGCTTGCCTGCCGCTTGTAACGATTGGCGCATCAGTGACGCAGATTCCATGTCGGCACGGACCAAAGCAGAGTCCACCATAGATGCCGGATATACGACTGCAGGCGCTTCCCAAACAGCCAAACTATCGGTCAGCCTCTTGTACTTGTGGGGGAGTCCATATACGAGGTGTTAGGACGCAAACAGACTTTTGTGCATGATATAAGCGTCAACGTAGCCCATACGGCTGTGCTTGAAAGCGCCAGGTAGTGTGCCAACGATGGCAAAACCAAGTTTCTGCCACAGGCGCACAGCAGCTACGTTTGTGGAAACGACCAAGTTGAACTGCATTGATCGGTAGCCCAGCGCGCGCGCCTGCGCTTGCGAGTGTTCGCAAAGCCCCGTGGCGACACCGCAGCCGCGCGCCGACTCAGCAACAACATAGCCGCAGTTGCAGACATGACTGCCAAGCCCCGGTTGGTTTGGCTTGAGGACGTATGTGCCAATGACAGCGCCAGCGGCCGTTGTAGCGACGAACGTGGCCTGAGGAAGTGTGACCCACGTGTTGTGAATCTCGGCCTCGGTACTGGTCGGGGAGAAGGCGTAGGTGTCTCCGGTTGCGAAGACCGATTGGAGGATTGGCCAGAGAAACGGCCAGTCCGGCGATTGATAGGGTCGGATTGAAAACATGGTTGCCGTTGCGACCTAACTCAATATAGGGCGCCACGCACGTGTCTCACCAACACCGGAGTTGTCTCCCTAACATCGGACCAAAAAGCCGCTGAATGCTGCATGGAATAAGGGTTTCAGAAGATTTTCGTTCAACGTTAAGGAGGGCATAACAACTCCAGAAATGCCAGCACTCCGGTCCTACGTCAACTCTGCTGGGTTAGTTGTGCGAGCAAAGACTCAGTCTTCACTATAGCCCATGGCGAAGCGTGCCTGAATGGCCGCTTCCGCTGCAGACCCATCGCAAACTTTGTAGCCGCCAGATCGACGAGATGAATTTTTCGAGGTGAAGCCAAAGCCGTCGTGCATTTGAAGTTGCTAGACTCCAAGCGATGACCGACACAGAAAAGCACACGCCCATGATGGCCCAGTACCAGTGGGTGACTTAATTTTTAGCTTTCACCATTGGTAAATGCTAAATTTAAATCAAAACCTTGAACCATCAGTCCCCCTTTAGTCCCCTCCAACTACAGAAGCAAATGAAGGCATTTGACGGCACCTGATGCAACACAAACCGTCAATCAGCCTGGCCATCTGCTGACTAAATTGACCTCGTCTACCGCTTCAAATCCCGATAGAAATTTTCGTGTGGGCCCACGGCTTCAAGGTAGATCAAGTGGACAGCTTCATCAAGGGTGTAGCCCAAGAGGTAGAGCAATCCACCACTGTGAAATTTGTGCACGCGCAATGCTGCCAAGTCACCCTTTTTCCGTTCACCAAGCTGTGGGTTGTGTGCGACCGCCTCAACGGCTTCGTCAACATCAAGGGCGGTGTTGTTGTGAAGTTTTTTGTATTGCCTTGCAAAACGACGCGTTTGCAACGCGGCCCAAGTCATGCCTTTCGCCCACGGGGAACAAATGGCGTGGCTTGTTCGCGCGGTTCGGCCATGGAGGCCAATGATTCAGCCACAAAGGTGACTGGCAGATCAGGGTTATCCAGCGCTGCGCGCCCTACCCTCGCCCAGAACTCGATCTGCCCCGCAATAGACCGATGCTCAATGGTGGCATCGGTCTTGGCTTGCTCGTAAAGCACCTGGTCGATGCGAATGGATGTGCTTGCATTTGCGGACATTTTTGGGCTCCTAAAATTGCCACAATTGTAGTAAATTCTTGGAGTTTGGTCAAATCCCAACTTCACATCGTCAGCGTTCGCCTATCCGGACTCGTCAATCCTGAATGCTTTCACGCAGTGCGGAGTGCCTGTGCGGCAAGTCAAGACCCAACCCGGTCGTGCGACTTTCCGATCTGCCTGCTCGGAAGCTGTCATTGAAGGTGCAGGTTGACAGTCGGCAATGCGGCGTCGAAATCGAGGAGTTGGGCACCCGCAGCCGGCCATCAACGGTCGCTGGATTTTCCGCTCCATACCCGACGTTCAGATCGAGTGTTTCTCCGAAGCGGTCATCGGTCCGAGGATGCCAAAATCTTCAGTCTGTCGGTCGGCTGTGCAGCGTGCGCCCATTCGGATTCCATGACGCGAGGCTAGTGTCTCGGCGATACCATCATCGGTCCAAGCCGTTTTGAATGGCCGGTCCACTGCTGATTGCTGCCGCTCGACCAGCGCCTCGGTGGAATCTTCATCATTTAACCGGAGTGGCTGCTAGTCAGAAGATCGTACCCACACTCTCGACCCTGAAGAGCCGCTTCCACTTCTCGACCAGATTGATTCATTCCGTTAAGTTACGATACTCCCGCTTCGGTGGGACACCGAACCATCCTTGGAAGGGTCTCTTGGCTATATAGGAAATGGCGTTGGTTACGAGACGCACTCGCCGTTTGAGGTTGGGTGCAGGTGGCGACTCAACGAATGGGCTAGGCGGAAAGTAGGTCGCGCTGACTGCACCGATACCCTCACATTGTTCCGTGATGCGTGTGCCGCCGTGATGCACCCCACCCAGAACCTGCTCAAAATCCTCGCATAACAGCACATATTCATCTAGTGGCACACTGTTCTTCAGTAGGCGATGGGCAATAATCACCGAAGTACCTGATATTTCCTCGAATTGCCGAACTCTCCTGACCACCACGTTCCCGAAATTAACGACCACCTTGATGTTCAAGTGCACGACTTCAGTGCAAGCGCCGCAATTACATAAGGCATCCACACCGATTTCTTTCTTGCGTGTGCTGAAGGCGTGAAAGAATCCATTCACTTGACTCATGGCACTTTCAGCCACGGCCTGCGGGTTGGCGTCCGCCAAGGCGTAGAACAGGGCTGCATCTCCTTCCAACTTATTCAGGGTGAAAGGGTGTTCGGTGTGGTCGATGATGCTATCCAACAGCTCGGTGATGATGCTCTCTGCGTGCACCAACGCCATCCCGTGCAGTTTCATGAAGCGCGTGTATCCGCTTATGTCTGCCAGCACGATTACAGCATTCTGCATTGGCATTGCCATTACCCCCGTTTTTGGAAGCCCTGCGTTAAGAGTAAAACATAGCTACGGCTCCGCGAGTTTCCAAGATTACCACGATTCATGTTGCTGAACGACCGCTTCCTTGTCAGTCACGAATGCCGCGAATGTCAGTACATGAACGCCCCCTATGCCAAGCTCTCAATTCGTTCTGACTCAAAGGTAAAGATTGCACCAGTACATTCGGACTCTTAGTGTGACTTTTGGTCACGGTCCCTGATGGGATTCGCTGGTTGGCTCCCCATAGCTTTCGCGCACTTTGATGTGCTCTGACATTCTCGGGATTGTCCAACCACGGTCTTACCTGTCTTGCCATCACTTCATGATTGCTTGAGCAATCGGTAGTTCAGTTTCCCCCTGTCAATTCTCGTTGTCTTACTTTCCTTGCCGACCTGACTACACACCCACAGTCTCACGGGTGTAGTCAGCTCGGAACTCTCGATCATGTGTCAGCAACGCCCACACAATGCGGGCATTCTTGTTGGCCAGCGCCACGGCTGCCACGTTGTTATTACGTCGGCTCACGATTCCATTGATCCATTTGCACGTTGGATTGGTTTTATCTTTACCGTTGTAAATGACTGAGCGCGCCCCATGAATCAGAAGAGACCGCAGGTATGAGTCCCCCCGCTTGCTGATGCCCAACAGGTTTTGCTTCCCTCCGCTGGAGTGCTGCCGGGGAACCAGTCCTAGCCATGCAGACACTTGACGACCATTGTCAAAGTTCTTCGCATCCCCAAGGGAGGCCACCAAAGCGCTGGCGGTGATGGGGCCGATGCCAGGGACTTGGGCCAGTTTGCTACTGGCAGAAATCTTACGATGCCACTTCACAATTTGCAATTTCAGTTCATCGACCTGGGTGTCCAAATCTTTGAGATGATCGAGCAAGCGCTGGATGAGCAACCGAAAGGATCCTGGCAACTCGTTGCTGGCATCTTCAATGAGCTCCGGTACCCTTTTGGCGATGTGCCAAATTCCCTGAGGAACGATCAGTCCATATTCTGTGAGCAAGCCGCGAATCTGGTTGGCCTGAGCTGTACGGGCTTTCACAAAGCCCTGGCGTACCGTGTGCAGTGCCAATACACTTTGCTGTTCGACGTCCTTGATTGGCACAAAGCGCATATTGGGTCTGGCTACCGCCTCACAGATCGCCTCGGCGTCGGCTGCATCGTTTTTGTTGGTCTTAACGTAAGGCTTGACGAACTGAGGTGCCATCAATTTGACGGTGTGACCAAAACCTTGCAACTTACGCGCCCAGTAATGGGATCCGCCACAGGCCTCCATTCCAATCAAGCACCCTGGCAGATTGACGAAGAACTCGGCCATCTGGTCACGCCGCAATTGCTTCTTGAAAACCGTCTTGCCCAGTTCGTTGACTCCGTGAAGCTGAAATACATTTTTCGCCAGATCGATACCTACAGTAGAGACTTTCATGATGGTGGCTCCTGTTTGCAGAATGGGTTGATACGCAACGCCACTTTGGCACACAACGGTGCCGCCTAAGGTGGGGGCGTTCATCCCATTGCTTCCATTTTCACTCACCGTCGGCAGTGGGTCGATAGCTGGTCCATACGAACGGCGGGTCACCTACAGCAGAAATCATGCAACTGGACTGCCATAAAGCGGGTATTCGTGAGCGTCGGGAACCGCTGCAGACCTGTCTCAGACTTTGTCGCTGCCAAGTTGGCAATTTGAATCTTTCGATGTAAACCGAAGATGCATGTTCTGCATTTGAAGTTGCTAGACTCCAAGCGATGACCGACACAGAAAAGCACACGCCCATGATGGCCCAGTATTTGGGCCTGAAAGCGGACCACCCCGACACCCTGCTGTTTTACCGCATGGGGGACTTCTACGAGCTGTTTTTTGCCGACGCCGAAAAAGCCGCGCGCCTGCTCAACATCACGCTGACGCAGCGCGGCCAGTCGGCGGGTGCGCCGGTGGTGATGGCGGGTGTGCCGTTTCACGCGGTCGACACCTACCTGGCGCGGCTCATCAAGCTTGGCGAGTCGGTGGCCATTTGCGAGCAGGTCGGTGATGTCGCCACCGCCAAGGGCCCGGTGGAGCGCAAGGTGGTGCGGGTGGTCACCCCCGGCACCCTGACCGACCTCGAACTGCTGGGCGACAAGACCGAGTCGATGCTGCTGGCCGTGCACCAGGGCGCGCGCAACAGCTGCGGCCTGGCCTGGCTCAGCGTCACGCAGGGCGAGGTGCAACTGGCCGAATGCGCGCCCGACGAACTGGCCGACTGGGTCGGCCGCATTGCGCCGGGCGAGCTGATCTTCAGCGCCGGCGCCACCCCGGCGTTCGAGGCCCGGCTGCGCGCCCTGCCCCTGGCCGGCGCGGTGTCGATCTCGGTGCGCCCCGACTGGCAATTTGACGCCGGCCTGGGCCAGCGCAAGCTGCTCGAACATTTGCAGGCCGCCAGCCTCGCGCCCTGGCAGGCGCAGGAACTGGCGCAGGCCCAAGCCGCCGCCGGCGCGCTGCTGGCCTACGCCGAGCACACCCAGGGCCGGGCGCTCACGCACATCCACCGCGTGTGTGTGCAACGCGCAGGCGAGCTCATCGACCTGCCGCAAAGCACGCGGCGCAACCTGGAACTGCTGCAAACCCTGCGCGGCGAAGACAGCCCCACCCTTTTCTCTTTGCTCGACACCTGCATGACCGGCATGGGCAGCCGCCTGCTCAAAAGCTGGCTGGTGTCGCCCAGGCGCGACCGCACCGAGGCGCAGCAACGCCTGAATGCCATCGCCGCCCTGCGCGACGGGCCGGCCCCGTCCGCGGGCGCGGGGCCCTGGGCCCGGCTGCGCGACAAGCTCAAGGGCAGCACCGACGTGGAGCGCATCACGGCCCGCATCGCGCTGCGCCAGGTGCGCCCGCGCGAGCTGGTCGGCCTGCAGCTGACCCTGCAAAAGACAAGGCTGCTGGTGCCTGTTCTGCAAGGCATCGAAAGCTACCTGACCGGGCTGGCCGCCAGCCTGCTGCCCCCGCGCGGTTGCGCCGAACTGCTGCAGCGCGCCATCGCCCCCGAGCCCGCGGCGCTGGTGCGCGACGGCGGTGTCATCGCCCCCGGCTTCGACGCCGAGCTCGACGAGCTGCGCGCCATCCAGACCAACTGCGACAGCTTTCTGCTGGACCTGGAAACCCGCGAAAAAGCCCGCACCGGCATTGCCAATTTGCGCGTGCAATTCAACCGCGTGCACGGCTTTTTCATCGAGGTGTCGCAAGGCCAGCTCGACAAGGTGCCCGACGACTACCGGCGCCGCCAGACCCTCAAAAACGCCGAGCGCTTCATCACGCCCGAACTCAAGGCCTTCGAGGACAAGGCGCTCAGCGCCCAGGAACGCGCGCTGGCGCGAGAAAAGTATTTGTACGAGCAGATGCTCGATGAACTGCAGCCCTTTGTGCCCGCGCTCACCGAACTGGCGCGCGCGCTGGCCACGCTCGACGCCCTGTGCGCCCTGAGCGAGCGCAGCCTCACGCTCGACTGGTGCGCGCCCCAATTTGCCAAAGAGCCCTGTCTCGACATCGAGGCCGGCCGCCACCCGGTGGTGCAGGCGCGGCTGGCCGAGACCAGCGCCGGGGCATTTATTGCCAACGACACGCACCTCGGGCCCAAGCAGCGCATGCAGATCATCACCGGCCCCAACATGGGCGGCAAGTCGACCTACATGCGGCAAATTGCGGTCATCACCCTGCTCGCCAGCATGGGCAGTTACGTGCCCGCCAGGCGCTGCCGGCTGGGGCCCATCGACGCCATCCACACCCGTATCGGCGCGGCCGACGACCTGGCCAACGCCCAGTCGACCTTCATGCTCGAGATGACCGAGGCCGCGCAAATTCTGCATGCGGCCACACCCAACTCGCTGGTGCTCATGGACGAAATCGGCCGCGGCACCAGCACCTTCGACGGCCTGGCGCTGGCCAGTGCCATTGCCACCCAACTGCACGACAAAACCCAGGCCTACACCCTGTTTGCCACCCACTACTTCGAGCTGACCGAGTTTCCGGCAACGCACCACGGCGCCATCAACGTGCACGTGAGCGCCGCCGAATCGGGCCGCAACATCGTGTTCCTGCACGAAATCCAGCCGGGCCCGGCCAGCAAGAGTTACGGCGTGCAAGTGGCGCGCCTGGCCGGCATGCCCGCTGCGGTGCTGAACCAGGCCCGCCAGACCCTGGAAGCCCTGGAGGCGCAGGCCTCACACCAGCAGGCGCAGATCGATTTGTTTGCCCTGCCCGCAGTGACCGAAGTCGTGACCAGCAGCGCGGTGGACATCGCCCTGGAAGCCATCAACCCCGACGACCTGAGCCCGCGCGAGGCGCTCGAAGCCCTGTACCAGCTGAAAAAAATGAGCGCGACGCCCCGCGGGTAAATCGGCCCGAGGCGGGGATTCGCGGAGTTGGGGAGATGAGCCGACGTTCGTACCGGCATTCGCGGCGGGGCGCCGCTCCAACGGGGAAACGAATCGGGCTTCGGGGAATCGGGGAGTCCGGGCGATGACCTGGTATTCGTTGGAGCGGCCCCCCGGCCGCGAAGGGAGTCGGGGGTCCTTCGCGGCGGGGCGCCGCTCCAACGGGGAAACGAGCCGGCTTTCTCGGAATCGGGGCGACGAGCCGGCGTTCGCGGAATCGGG
>JAIPDC010000133.1 GCA_021737865.1 Rhodoferax sp. | reverse complement strand
TATTGCAACGGCCAGAAGCACCAGCCCAGTTACGAGGACGTGTGCACAGGCACCACTGGCCACAACGAGGTGGTCAAGCTGGTGTATGACCCGGCGCACATCAGTACCCGCGAGATTCTGGAAATATTCTTTGTTATCCACGACCCGACCACGCTGAACCGCCAGGGCAATGACAGTGGCACCCAGTACCGCAGTGGCATTTATTTTTCGACACCCGAGCAGCAATCCGTGGCGTTGGAAGTCATGGCCGAGATGGTGGCCAGCGGCGTCTACGGGCAGCCCGTCGTGACCGAGGTTGTGCCATTGAACAACTATTGGCCCGCTGAGGACTACCACCAGGACTTCTTCGAGCGCAACCCTGGTCAGGGCTATTGCATGGCGGTGGCGGCGCCCAAAGTAGCCAAATTCCGCAAGACGTTTTCGCGGCTGCAGAGAACCTGAGCGCGTTGGCCGGGCGTCTTCAGGGGCGCATGCAGGGAACTGTTGACCTGCATCAACTTGTGTTCGGTGCAGGTGCGACCAAAGCCGAAAACCACAGGCTTGCACGGGTAATATCTGAGTCGTGATTGCACCCAAACGCATTCTTCGCCAACCTCTTGGCCATTGCTGCCGCCCGCCGTTCTGGCACGCGCAACCTGGTCAAAAAACCAACGAGAGCTTGTCATGACCCAAACCCCTAGCACCCACATTCGTACCGTCGCCCTGGTGGGCCATGGAGCCGCTGGCAAGACCACGCTGGCCGAGAGCCTGCTGGCGGCAACCGGCGCCATTACCAACCGTGGCACCGTCGAAAAGGGCAACACCACGTGTGACTTTGACACCATGGAAAAGGAGTTTGGCCACTCCCTGCAAACTGCACTGGTGAGCATGCAGTGGGCCGGCGCGCAAGTCCATCTGATCGACACACCAGGCTACCCCGACTTTGCTGGCCAGGCAATTGCCGCGCTGGCGGGCGTGGATACGGCACTGGTCGTGGTCAACGCGCAAACCGGTATCGAACTGGCAACCGAGCGCATGTTCAATCTGGCTGGCGATCGTGGTCTGTGCCGCATGGTGGTCATCAACAAGATCGATGCGGACAACGTGGACCTGCCCGCGTTGGTGGGCACCATTCGTGAGCGTTTCGGGAAGCAATGCCTGCTGCTGGACCTGCCCGCGCATGACGCAAAGGATGTTGTCGAACTGCTGGGCCATGCCGATGGCGAGAGCGATTTCGCATCGGTTTCCGCTGCGCACCGTGCCCTCATAGACCAGATCATTGAAGAAGATGACAGCCTGATGGCCCGCTACCTCGAAGATGGCGTGGACCCCAGTCCGCAGGAACTGCACGCGCCATTTGAGGCTGCGCTGCGCGCCGGTCACCTGATCCCCATTCTGTTTGTGTCGGCCAAGACGGGTGCGGGTGTTCCGCAGTTGCTTGATGCCTTGGCCAAGCTTGCACCGAACCCGGCCGAGGGCAACGCGCCACCTTTCTACAGGGGAGAGCCCGGGGAGCAACCGCAGGCGTTCGAGGCGCAACCGGATGAAGCATTGCACGTGCTGGCCCATGTGTTCAAGGTGGTCATGGACCCGTTCATTGGCAAGCTGGGGGTGTTTCGCGTGCACCAGGGCACCGTGCGCAAGGACGCGCAGTTGTTTGTCGGCTCGGGCAAGCGTCCGTTCAAGGTTTCACATCTTTATCGCTTGCAGGGCAAGGAATATGTGGAAGTGCCCAGCCTGGTGCCGGGCGACATTGGCGCCGTGGCCAAGGTCGATGAGATCGAATTTGACTGCGTGTTGCACGACTCGCACGATGAGGACAACATTCACCTGAAGCCACTTCAGTTTCCCTTGCCCATGCAAGGACTGGCGGTACAAACGCGGCGCAAGAGTGATGAACACCGCCTGTTTGAAATATTGCATAAACTGGAGTTGGAAGACCCGTGCTTCAAGGTGGAGCGCCACCCCAGCACCAACGAAACCGTTATCCGCGGACTGGGCGATATGCATTTACGCACCAAGCTGGCCCGGATGCAGCAGCAGTTCAAGATGGAGCTCGACACCAGTCCACCCCGCATCGCCTACCGCGAGACCATCACACAGGGCGCCGAAGGTCATTGCCGCCACAAAAAGCAAAGTGGTGGCGCGGGGCAGTTTGGCGAGGTCATGCTGCGCATCGAACCGCTGGAGCGCGGCGCTGGTTTTGAATTTGTCGACGTGGTCAAGGGTGGCGCCATTCCGGGTGTGTTCATGGCTGCGGTCGAAAAGGGCGTGCGCCAGGCACTGACCGACGGTGTGGTGGCAGGTTACCCGGTGCATGACCTGCGGGTCACGGTGTACGACGGCAAGACGCACGCGGTGGACGGCAAGGACATTGCCTTTACTCTGGCTGGCCGTAAGGCCACGATGGAGGCCGTGCGCAAGGCCACGCCGATTGTTCTGGAACCGATGGTTAATATTGAGGTGCTGGCCCCGGAGGGCGCCATCGGCGACCTGACCGGAGACCTGTCCAGCAAGCGCGGCCATGTCACCGGAACACAGCCGCGCCCTGCTGCAACAGCTGCCATCAATGGCCAGATTCCACTGGCTGAACTGGATGACTATCAGGGGCGGCTGAAGTCCCTGACGGCCGGGCAAGGAAGTTACAGCATCGAGTTTTCACACTATGCCCAGGTCCCGGCGCAGACACAGGCACAGCTGATGGCCGCGCACAAGGCGGTCAATCTGGACGACGAATAGGGCGCACGGGTAGCCCGGGGCGACAGGCGGAGATGCGCTAAATTGCCCCGCAATAGCCACGCAGCCGTGCCATCCGCCATGCGGCGAGTGCCACGATGCTGGCCAGCAGCAGTCCCGAGACCTGAATCGCTGATGTCACACCCACCGCATTCACCAGCGCGCCGGCCGCCACACCGGATAGCGCGGGCACCACTTGCGAGGTGATCGAGTACATGCTCATGACCCGCCCGCGCAACGCCACCGGAGCCCGTGCCTGAATGCCTGAGACCACCAGGCTGATGACCATGCCGCCAGCGACGCCCACGCCGGCAAGCGCCGTGGCGGAGAGTGCAACGCTGCCAATCTGACTCAGTGACGCAAACACCAGGCAGCCCGCCACGATGCCGCCAAACATGACGCTGCCGTGGTGCACACGCTTTGACACCATCAAAGCCGTGACACCACCGGTGATCAGGGACAGGGCCAGCAAGCCCAGGTAGGCACCGCGTTGCAACTCGCTCAAATGCAAAATATCACGCGCCAGCTTGGGCAGCAAAATCTGCAGCGGGCCGGTCATGGCATACCCCAGCACGGCGGCCAGCATCAGCTGTTTGAGCAATGGGTCAGCGCCGACCACGCGGAAACCTTCGCCGATGTCGGCCATTACCGAATTGCCGCTCGGCGTGGCATTGGCCTGTGTATGTAGATTGGCAATCAGCAGTGAGGCCAAGACAAAGCTCAATGCTGCCAGAGCAATGACAGAGCCCCAGCCGGCGTGGCTGCGCACCATGCCGATGAGTAATGGCGCCAGGCCGAAGCCCACCAAAACCTGCAGGTTGAAGATGATCGTGGCCGGGCGCAATTCTTCGGGCCGGGCCATTTGGGCCAGCGTTGTCAGGCGCGCGGGGCCGACGAATGACCAGGCCAGCCCGCCCAGGAAAGCACCGCCCAGAACCCAGCCCACGCGTGTTGGCGGACTGGCCTCGCTTTGTGCCCACCACAGGCAGGCCAGGCCCGCCAGGAACAGGGCCTGTGCAGCATGAATGACCCGGTGCGGCGGCACACGGTCGCACACCACGCCGGCAAACCAGCCAAAAACGATGGAGCTGCCAAAAGCCAGCCCGAAGCCGATGCCGGACAGCAGATCCGAGCCCACGGCCTCCTGCAGATACAGGATCACGGTGTAGTTGAACATGTGGCCGGCGGTGAACGCCAGCAGGCACGAAACAAAGAACGGCCCCAGGCGGCCCATCATGGTGTGACGCCTGCAGGGTTGAGTTGGATGAACGTGGGTTGGTAGTCTTCAATGTGCCATGACGGGAAGCTGCCATTGGTCAGCAGTACGCGTCCGTCTTCGGTGAACTCGACGTCGCGGGTGAATGTGGCCTTGCGTGGCAGTGGAAAGTGCGTCCACTGGTTTGACGTAATGTCCAGTCGGTGTACTGCATCGGAATTGGTTCCGGTGACCCATACCTGATGGCGCTTGCGATCCACATTCAATGAATAGGGGGTGTCGCTGCCCACCGGCTGCACCGGCAGATTGAAGGTCGTGAACTTCGCCTTGGACGGTTCGTAACGCAGCATGGCGGACTCGTTGAACATGCCTATCCACAGATTGCCTTCGCGGTCGGCGCGCAGGCGGCGCGGGGCCTTCAGCGGTGTGGGGATCATGGTGATGGCGCCGGTGGCCGGGTCCAGCGATGCAATCTCGTTGGTATGCAGGCGCGCAACCCAGACCTTGCCGTCCGGTGTGACCTCAATGCCATAGGGCAGGGGCACACCCGTAGACACATGGTCGATCTTCACCCAGTTGGTGACCGGCAGCCCCCAGCCGATCAGTTTGAAGAAGAAGGGCGTCATCTTGACCGTTATCTTTTCCATGAACGATCGAAACGGCAGGTCGTAGGTCGTGAACTTGCCGCTGGCTCGGTCCAGCATACCGATCTGGTTGCTCAACGCCAACGTGAACCAGACGCGGTTCTGGGCATCCATGCGCACGGTGTGCGGGTAGAAGCCGGTGCCGATTTCGTGGTTGGTGAATTGCTTGGTTTTGGGGTCGAACTCGATCAGACGGCGCTGGTAGGAGGGTGTGATGAAAATGTGGCCGTCGGTCGGGGCCTCCACCAGTGAGTGAATGCCCTGGTAAGTCTCGTGCTTGGGAAAGTCACGCAGGCGCCCGGCCAGCAGCCCACCCAGGTTGTCGCCAGGCTGCGCAGGCACCTTGTAGACGGTGTAGGCACCGGTTGCCGTATTGATTTCGTACAGACGGTCCTGCAGGTTGTCGCCTACATAAACCAGACCGTTGCTGTGCTGCACAAAGTCATGCATTTGCGAAAAGCGGTCGCCGATGGGCAATTCGGAGATCGTCGCCCTGGCCAGCTCAGGCCCCCACGGTGTGCCGGCTGGCACTTTCTCCGGGTGGGCGTTGATATCCCTCCAGTGGGCTTCTAGCAACGCGGGCAATTCTTTTTGCGCTTCGCTGGACAGGCGCGAGCCGTAGCGCACCATGCGCTGGATGGTGGCGGCCCACTCTGCGGCGGTCCGGTCACGGCGCAGGAAGCTGGAGCCCTGCTGATGGCAAAAGCCACACTGCGCCATGAACTCCTTGCGCAGGTCATCACGGCCGACCAGCAGCGTGGAAGTCCAGGCGTTGGATGGCTTCTGTTCCGCCAGGG
The DNA here is from genome assembly GCA_021737865.1 of Rhodoferax sp. GTDB lineage: Bacteria > Pseudomonadota > Gammaproteobacteria > Burkholderiales > Burkholderiaceae_C > Allorhodoferax. Next base: position 4,725 of record JAIPDC010000133.1, on the reverse strand, counting down.
CCTTCAGATCGGTCTCGGGCACCATGCGCCAGGACGCCGGTTTGGCCAGCGCCGTAGCATCAATCAACACATCCTTGAAGCCGGGCTTGCGTAAACGCACGCGGTACTCGCCGGCCGTGTCGGGCAAATGCACACGACCCTGCGCATCGCTGAAGCGGGTGTGCTCGAAGGTGCCTTGTTGCAGCTTGCCGGAAGCGGCGTAGCCGTTGTCGGAGTCGTCAATCCCGCCCGGCTGTGTGGCGCTGCGCGTCACCATCACCAACGGCAGCGGCTTGCCGTCTGGAGTGTTGATGGTGAAGACCCCAGCGTGTGACGTTGTCAACGCCACGCCCAGCAACAGTGTGCAAATTCCAAAGGTTTTGATCATGGTGTGGTGCCTCCCGGCTCAGGGTGTTGTGTTTGGAAATATTTCTGCGTGCAGACGGCGTTTCATGATGGTCGCGTAACGCGAGGGCCACAGCCGGGATAGCCACCATGCGGCTTTTGCCGTTGGGCTGAACAGCACTAACGTGTGCCGTGCACGTGCTGCCTTGAAGATGGCAATAGCCACCTCGGCAGGCTGTGTGGTCTGGCCGGTGGTCTTGCGCGCGTTGGCGGCAGCCTGACCGTCTGCGCCCAGTGCTGCACGGTCGATGCCCGTGTCGATGAATGATGGGCACACGATCAGCACGTCCACGCCATCGTCTTCCACTTCGGTGCGCAGGCTGTCAAAGAAGCCGTGCAGAGCGTGTTTGCTGGCGGCATAACCGGTGCGACCGATCAGCGGCGAGAAGCCGGCCACGCTGGAGATGGTGATGACCAAACCTTTGCGTTGCCGCAGGCTGGCGATGGCCGCGTGCGTGCAGTGCACCGCGCCAAAGAAGTTCACCTCCATGACCCGGCGCAACACATCGATCTGGGTGTCGGCAAACGCGCTGCGGTGGGCAATGCCGGCGTTGTTGATCAGCACGTTAATGCCGCCAAAACGCGCCGTGGCCTGTGCGATGGCGGCCGTGCACGATGGCAGGTTGGTGACGTCGCAGACAACCGTCAAAAGTTGCCCCCACGCTCCACCGCTGCGCGGGTCGCTGCCCCCCATGGGGGCTACCTCGCCTTGGGGCGGCCCGGCGGCGTGCGGTAGCGCATCCAGTGCCGGTGCATCACGGTCCAGCGCCACCACGTTCGCTCCGGCTTGCAGAAAGACGCTCACCAGTGCCTGGCCCAGTCCGCCCGCGGCACCGGTGATCACCACACATTGGCCGGTGAAATTGCGCAGGTTCACGGAGTAACCGCCGTGGGCTGCTGCGCACGCGCGGTTCGGTAAATCTCAAACACTTCCGCCGAGGTATAGGTCGGCGTGTAGCCAAACACGCTCTTGAGCCGGGTGTTGAGCAGCACCGGGCGGTAGCGCAAAAAGTCCAGTTGCTCAGGACCGTATTGCGTTAGACCCAATGGCTTCAAAATTGATAGCGCCCCACGCAGTAACCACGAGGGCAAGCGCCGGGTTTTCTTGCCAAGGCGTTGGGCAATCTGGTGGATGGTCAGCGCGCCATCGCCGGCCACGTTGTAGATGCCGGCAGGGCCATCGGACACCGCTCGCAGGATGATGCCCACCACGTCCTGATCCCAGATGAAGACGAATGGGCTGTCGGATCCCTGTATGGCCAGCAGGCTGGGCTTTTCGAACATATCGGTGATTTGGTTGCGCACCGTCGGTCCCAGGATGGTGCCGATGCGCAGCACGACTTGCTCCAGGTTTGGGTGGTTCTTGCGGTAGGCGGCCAGCATCTCTTCCACCAGGCGCTTGTGGTGCGAGTAGGCGAAGACTTCGTTGCCGCGCACCGGCATGTCTTCCGTGAGCCAGGGTGCGTTATCAACGTGGTAGCCGTAGGCGGCGCCACTGCTCGAAACTACGACGCGTCTGACACCATGGCGCACGCAGGCTTCCAGCACGTTGCGCGTGCCGTTCACATCCACGTCGTACTCAAATGCACGGCTGCTGTCTTTGCCGGGGGTGACGATGGACGCCAGGTGGACCACCGCCGTGATGCGGTTGTTGGCGATGATGTCGGCCATCTCCGGGGACCGGATGTCGGCCACCGCGTAAACCACGCCGGGCAGTCGCATCCCGGGTTCTCGGATGTCGTGCGACACGATCACTTCTGGCCGCTGGCCATCAGGAAGTGCGGCCAGGCGAGCCACCAGTTGGCTGCCCAGGTAGCCTCCGCCACCGGTAATCAGAACACGGCTCATGGTTTTGCTCCCGAATCGCCGTTGGTCGGCACTGGCGGGCGGTTCTTCCAGAAGGTGGCCAGCGTCAAGCCAGCCACAATGTGCCAGATACCCCACCAGGCGGTCACGATGGCCATTCCCCCCAGGCCACCAAAAAAATTGAAGATCAGAATCAAGCCCAGGCCCGAGTTCTGAATGCCCATCTCGAATGTGATGGCCCGGCGGTCCCGCTCGGGCAGCCCGATCGCGGTGGACAGGCCATAGCCGGTGACCAAGGCCATGAGGTTGTGGATAAATACCACGCCTACCACCAGTTGTATGTAATTTAGAAAATGCTGAAGATTGGCGGCCAGTGCGCCACCGATGAAGGCCATCAGGATCACGAACGACAGAATTTTCATCGGCTTTTGCACCTTGTGCGCAAAGGCCGGAAACTGCTTGGCCACCCACATGCCCAGCACCAACGGCACGCCCAGCAGCATCACGATCACTTCCAGCATTTCCCACGGGCTCATGGCCACTTCTTTCATCAACCCGGCCGTGATGGGATGCAGATTGCCCCAGAACGCAAAGTTCAGTGGCGTCATGAAAAGTGCCACGACGGTGGACAGTGCGCTGACACTGACCGACAGCGCGGTGTTGCCCTTGGAGTGGTGCACCAGAAAGTTTGAGATGTGCCCTGCCGGGCAGGCGGAGACCAAAATCATGCCCAGTGCGATGCTGGGTTCGGGTTTGAGTATCCACACCAGCCCATAGGTCATGGCCGGAAACAGGATGTGGTGGCCCAGCAGGCCAAGCGCCAGCGCCTTGGGTGTGCGCAGGGCGGTCTTGAAATCGTCAACGCGCAATTCAAGCGCGACGCCAAACATCACCAAGCCCAATACGGCGTTGAGTAGCGTTAGCGTTTGCGGATTGAAGCTCAGGTGTACCTGGTCAATGGGTGCCATGGTGTGTGTCCTCGTTATGAAGGTCTGGTTTGTCTGACGGTAGACAGTCCCATCCTCGGTTGTGTGGCAACTTTAGGGCAAATACGCCCCGCTGTCGCGTTCAATGCGGGACATCGTAGTGGCAATTCGGGACGCCATTTCCACCCTGCGTTGCGCCATTACCCGCACAATAGGTCACCATGTCAGACCAAAACAGTGTCAACGCCCGCTTTACGCAGGCCATTCTGGAAGCCGCCCAGCGCCACGGCGTGCGTGTGCCAGATGCACTGCACCAGGCGCTGACGCAAAGCGCCCGCGTGCCCATGGCGCAGCAAGACAGTCTGTGGTCGCTGTTCGCTGCTGCGACTGCAGACCCGCTTGCTGCGCTGGCGGTGGGCGCAGACCTGCAAGCCGGGCACCTGGACATTGTGGGCATGCTGCTGCTGAGTTGTGACACGCTGGGCGAGGCACTGGAGGTTCTGACTGAATATGCCCCCATCATCGGGGACAGTGCCCGCTTTGAGGTGCTGCCCGATGCGCAGGGTGTGGTGCTGCGCTACTTGCCGGACTACACGGTGTGCGTGGATCAGCGGGTTGAGGCCGCGTTGGGGTGTGTGGTGTGCTTGGCGCGCTGGATGACCAATGGCCGCTTCAAGCCGCGTGCGGTGCAGTTCACACATGCCGCGCGTGCAGACTTGGCAGCCTATGAAGCGTTGCTGGGCTGCCCTGTCATCTTTGAGCAGGAATTTCATGGTGTGGTCATCGCATCTGCTGAATTGGGCCACAGCTTGATTCAGGCCGGGAAAACCCTGCATGCGCACTTGCGGGTGCTGGCTGATGATATGTTGGCGTCGTTGCAGCGGGGCAGCGTGTCGGCACGCGTGCAGCAACTCATTCGCAAGAACCCCCGCTGGGGCAAGGAGCGCGTTGGCGACGAGTTGGGCATGAGCGGACGGCATCTGAATCGCAAACTGGCGGCGGAGGCCATCTCGTTCAAGGGTCTTCGCGAGGCGCTTTTGTATGACCTGGCTGTGAAGGCCCTGCAAAGCGGGTTGTCGGTTGCCGTGGTGGGTGACAAGCTGGGCTTTTCAGACGACAACGCGTTCGCGCGGGCTTTTCGGCGCTGGAGCGGCCAGACGCCGACCGAATTTGCGCGTTTGGCACAGGGTACGGGCGAAGGTGGACCGGTTTCTGGATAATGGCGGCATGCTTTTCTTACTTTCACCGGCCAAGTCGCTTGATTACGTTGCCCCCGTTCCTTCCCACTCTCCGACTGCACCACTGTTCGTCAAGCAGTCCCAGGAGCTGATTGCGCTGCTGCGCACCCGCTCGCCGCAAGAAATTGCCACTTTGATGTCGCTGAGCGACAAGCTTGCCGCGCTGAATGTGGCTCGCTTCGAGGCCTGGTCCACCCGTGCAACGGTCAAGAATGCGCGCGCCGCCGTGCTGGCCTTTGATGGTGATGTCTACGACGGTCTGAATGCACGCAACCTGGGCGAGGCTGATCTGGCCTGGGCGCAACAGCATCTTTGCATTTTGAGCGGACTCTATGGCGTGCTGCGTCCTTTGGACCTGATGCAGCCTTACC
>JAIPDC010000132.1 GCA_021737865.1 Rhodoferax sp. | reverse complement strand
TTGTGTTTCGACTTCTCAAATCGGCTGGCCAGGGCTTCAAAGTTGATCTTTGACAGGTCAAGTGCCGGAGGGCCTTGGTCGCGAATTGCGTGGCCAGTAATGGAGTTGTCCAGCAGCGTGTTGATGTCGCCCAGCACGGTGGAAATGTCGGGCGGGTTCGGGTTCAGCTTGGCACGAATGGCCTCTGCAATCGTCGCCAGACACGCCACACGGCTGGCGAACTCCAGCGCCACAGGGTCGGGCTTTACCGCCTTGTACAGCGTGGAAACCAGTCGCTCATGTCCAAAGAAGTCACGCCGCAAAGGGTCGGGGGAAATCAAGGCGTTCAGGGCATCCGCAATCGCCTGCAATCGTTCCAGCCCGCCACCGTTAAGCTGCTCCATGTCAATCAACATCACGCCATGCTTGGCACAAAATGCCGTCGCATCCACAACGCAGCGGCGCAGTTCAGCCACCAATTGGTCTTTGTCTTTGACCGGGCTTGTGCTATCTTTGCCCGCACCGTAGATGGCCAGCGCCTTCTCCAGCGATGCGAACACATTGGCGTAATCCACGATCAAGCCGCTGTGCTTGCCGGGAAACACGCGGTTGGCCCTGGCAATGGTCTGCATCAGCGTGTGGTTGCGCATGGGCTTGTCTAGGTACACCGTGGAGCAGCTTGGTGCGTCAAAACCGGTCAGCCACATGGCGCAGACGAATGCCAGCCGCAACGGGTCATCCGTGTCCTTGAACTTTTCGTCCAGGCCAGGGTTGGACTCATTCATGCGCTTGCGGTGGGGCTCGATGTCCAGCCCCAGGTTTTGCATTTGTTGAATCTCGTTTTGCCCGGGCGACACGATCACGGCCATGTCGGTGGTCGTCAGCACGTTCAGCCGCTGTTTCAACTCAGCCATGCGCACATCACGCCGGGCTTGCTCGGCGGTCATGCCGCCTTCAACCGGCGCATAGGTCAGCTCGCCCAGTTCTTTTTGCGTCTTGGCCAAATCTGCCGCCCAATGCAGCTTCACCTTGACATGCATCCGCAATGCAGTGGCCTTGTCGATGGACACCACCATGGCCTTGCCAACAAAGCCACGGCCCAGGAAATGCCGCACGATGTCCTTCGCCACCGTGTTCAAGCGGTCATCGCGGGTAATCAGGTGGTACTGCCGCCCCAGTTCACGCTCCAGCCGGGCTTCCTGTTCGGGGTCGAGGTCGGCATCTTCAATCAGTTGGTAGATGTCGTCGTTCAGGTCGGGGTTGACCAATTGCAGCTCGGGCGTGCGGTTCTCGTAGAACAGCGGCACCGTGGCCCCGTCTTCGATGGACTGCTGAAAGTCGTAGATCGACACATAGTCGCCAAATACTTCCTTGGTGCGCTCTTCGCCCGCAATCAGCGGTGTGCCGGTGAACGCCATGAACAGGGCTTTGGGCAGGGCAGAGCGCATATTCAGCGCAAGCGTGTCGTACTGGCTGCGGTGCGCTTCGTCGGTCAGCACAATCACATCCGAGCGGTCGCACAGCAATTCCGGTGTTTGGAATTTATGCACCAGGGTGAATACATAACGGTGGTTGCCGCGCAGCAGCTCACGCAAGTGCGCGCCACTGGCGGCATGGCATTCGTCACCTTCTGCATCACTCACGGCACCGACGGCCTTGAACGTCTTGGCAATTTGCTCATCCAGCTCGGTGCGGTCGGTTACCACCACAAACGTCCAATTGCCCACCAGCTTGCGCAGCACCTTCTGGGCGTAGAACACCATGGAAAAGCTCTTGCCGCTACCCTGCGTCTGCCAAAACACACCGCCGCGCCCGTGGCCCAGCTTACGGGCTTGCAGCATGGAGGCAATGGCGTTGTTGACACCCAAAAACTGGTGGTTCTGCGCAATGATCTTGACCAGCCCCGCTTTGTGCTCAGAAAACAGCGTGAAGTTTTCAACCAAGTCCAGCAGGCGGGTGCGGTCGCAGGTGCCGCGCAGCATCACTTCCAGCGACACACGGCGCGGCTCGTCTTCCCGGGCAATGCGCTTCCACTCCACCCAGCGGCCCCAGTCGGCGGTGAGTGAGCCCATGCGGCTGTCGGTGCCGTTAGACGCAATCATCAGCGCGTTGAACCAAAACAGCTTGGGTATTTGCTGCTTGTAGTGGGTCAGGTTCTCGTCAAAGGCAGCGCGGGCAGGCACGCCGGGCTTTTTGAGTTCAATCACCACCCATGGCAGGCCGTTGATAAAGCCCACCAAATCGGGACGGCAGGTGTAGAGCGCGCCGGTCACGCTGAACTGGCTGACCAGCAAAAAGTCGTTGTTCTCGGGGGTGTCCCAATCCACCACGCGCAGACGTTCGGTCTTTTGCCCGCCGTGTTCGTGGTCGGGCACCGACACCGTGACACCCTCTTTGAGCAGGCGATACACCTCGCGGTTGGCCGCTTCTGGCAGCATGGCCGAGCGGTCGCGGCTGATTTCGTCTATCGCGTTGTTGATGGCCTCAGCGGGCAAAGTCGGGTTCAGCCGAACCAGTGCCGCCCGCAGCCGGGTTACCAGCACGACTTCTCCTTTGGTTTCGCGCCCCAGATGGCACGTGCCGGCACCCGCCGCACCCAGGGTTTCTTCCATGGCCGACACCGTTTCCCAGCCCAGGGCAGCAAACAGGCCAATGGCCGGTTGCTCTACGAGTTGGTCTTCGGTGTATGCGTGTGCCATTTGTGCGTGCAACCGTGTTCTACACCGTCGCTTCGGCGGGAGCCCAGCCTTTGCTGGACAGGTGTTGCCACGCCTTGGTTAATTGCTCGGGCTTGAGGGTGCGGCGTTTGCGAACGTTCCATTCCTGCACTGCACTGGCAGCCGCTTCAGGGGACAGCATGCCCTCGGGGTTGTGGCACATCACCCAGTGCACCGAACTCAGCAACTCCAAGCCAACAGGGTCTTCATAGCCTTCAATCAGGTCGGTGACACGTTCCATGCGCTGGCGGATCAACGCGTCTTCCTGCAAGAATGCGTGCGCCTCATCCACCGCACCGGGCAGCAATTCGATGGCTTTGGTAGGCGAGTCTTTGCCGTCGCCATAGCCTTGGGTGAAATGGCTCTCCAAGCGAATCAATACCTGCCGCAAGTTCTTTGCGTAGGGGCCAAAATCTTTGGCTTCGTACTGCAAACGCAGGGGCTGGCCAGCGGCCTGCAAAAAATACATCAGCTTATGGATTTCCAACAGGCTCACAAACGGGTCTAGCAGACCCTTTAAGTAGCGGTCCATCAGCGCAATTAACGCGGCTTGGCCAATGGTCATCTTGGGGCGCTCGGTGCGGTTGGGCATGTTTGCCGCCGCTGGCGTTGCGCCGGGTGCAAACACCAATACCCGCACATCAGGCAAGTCGCCCAGTGCTGATTCAATCATGGGGCGTACCTCGGCCCAATCCAGCCCGCCATGCCCACATCCCAGCGGGGGCACAGCAATGGAGCGGATGTTCAAACGCTTAATGGTGTCCACCAAGTCTTGCAAACCGGTTTCAATGTCTGCCTTGCGGCTGCCAGCGCGCCAATGTCCTTTGGTCGGAAAGTTGATGATCCAGCGCGGGCCGCCTGCCAGGCCACCCATGTCAAACACATGCACCTTGCCCAGTTGCACCTCGCCCGACTTGCAAGCGTGCTCGTAGGCGCGAAACATTTGGGGGTAGGCTTGTTTGAATTGCAACGCAATGCCCTTGCCCATGATGCCCACCGTGTTGACGGTGTTCACCATTGCTTCGACGGGCGCATTCAACAGGTTGCCTTCGGTGGTTTCGATCATGTGTAGTAATACCAGTTGGACTCCACGCGTACGGTGGGGCGGTGGGCATGGTTTGCCAGCATATTTTGCACTTGTTGGGCCACCTCGGCGTTGTGGCAACACACGGCATGGAAGCCCGACCAGTCAAAGAAATCGGCTGTTAAGAACTCGGCCGATTTTTGATGGGTTTTGCCTTGCCATTGGGTGGCGCGAATAGCAGCCCAATCCAGTTCTGCAAGGGCTGCCAAATCGGATGAAAAATTGGTGTGACGGGTCGCCGCATTGCCATCACTAATGGCCCAGGGTCTGTTTTGGCCAATGCCAACAGCCAGTGTGCTGACCAAATGCACGATGGTGCGTTGGCAGCCCGGGGCGCGCCCGGTTGCACCAATGTTGACCGTGTAAAGCATGGGCGAACGCGGGCAGAAATAGAAGGGCACAAATTCACCCACAAACCGGTTGCCGCAGCAGTTCACCCGAATTTCGGTCATGCGGCGCTGTTTGATATGCCCATAGCCAATTACCGTCGGGTTGTGCTGCGCCATGGCCGCATCGGAGCGCAGACCGCCACCCGCCAGAATGCCCGGCAGGTTATCCACATCGGTGATGTGGTAGATCAGGGTCTGGTCAGGGCGGGGAATCATGGGGCTTCGACGTTGATCTGGCCGGATAGCAGGCGCGGCAGTAACAGGTCACGGGTGCGGCGGAGGTTTTGGATTTTGGTTTGGAGTGTGTGAATTTGCTCCGCCATTGGAATCGTTGCAGTGCCAAATTTCTTCAAAAGCGATGCGGTCGGAATGAGCAAATCAGCTTTCTCGAAGGTCGAGCCGCTCACGGCTGGGTAGGCCGCTCCAGTGGCGTTGTTAGAGAGGAAAGCAACGAAATCATCCGTAGTCGTTGCGAAGTAGAGAAACGTAAACGGCACTTGCGTTGCTGTAAGCACAGCGAAGCCCGTGGAAGCGATGGTGTCTTGCTCAGGGTGCATCACTTGCGCGTGCGAGCGGCGGTTAGGGCGGACGCATGACCAAAGCACGTCGCCGTGTTGGATGATGCGGCGCGCACGACCGGGAGCATCGGCAAAAGTGTAGGTTGTAGTGCTGTCAATTTGGCCGGGACTGACAGATGAGATGTCGATGTAGTGAAGTTCATCCGGCGCGCTGCGGGCGTTGATTTGTGCACGGTTGACTTCTGACACGGTTGACAGTCTCTTCACTTCCCACCCCTGCGGAATCTCCCCCAACGCCGAAGCCACACGCGGATGGTTTTCATGGCCGGGAAAGCGGAAGTGGACGAACCACTCGCGGTAAAGACCACGGGCCATAGCCTCCAGAATCTTGATGCGCCGCTGGCTGTTTTCGATCAGTTCGTCGTAGGCGGAGAGGATGCCTGCGATGCGTTGTTGGATGGGGAGTGGAGGAAGCGGAAACTTGTAATCAAGGATTTGCTTTCCACTGATGTGTGGAATGTTCACCCCTGTTGTAATTGGCTTCACATAGTTCTCAAAGCCTTGTCCACCGATCACAAAGCGGAGGAAGTCTTGATCCAGATTTGAAGACTTACTTCTGAGTCTGGCACACCGCTGTACCAGTAGCGCCTTTGGATGATCTCCTCGGATGTATGCCCATTTCAAACCGGCTGGAACCCAAGGGCGATCCATCGCCACCACAACATCACCAGCTCGGAGTTGATATTTAGCTAGCGACTCCCATTCTGAAACTGGCCAGCGCTTGGATATTCCCCAAAGGATATGGCCTTGACTGACGTTCTCACCTTTAACAAGAGGAATGTCCTCACCCTTGTTAGTGAAGTATTGGCTCTTAAATGCAAATCCGGCTAACAGGTCAACGCAGTCGTCCAGACTGACCACGGGATGCTTCCTGGTCATGCCCCCAGCACCCTGCGCACATGCTCTGAGGTGATGACTTCATTGCGTTTAGGTAGAACCCTGAATCCATGGCGATAACCCGACGCTTTGCTTTCGGGCATAACGATCAGTCCCCGCCGGACAAGTTCAGAAAACACCGCACCAAGGGTTCTTTGCTCGCGGTTGGCAATTGCCTGCACGCTTTCGAGCACATCGCGGTCAAGGTCAAGAGTTTTCATGTGGCTCTCCAGCTATGTGTAGCAATTTCATCATCTAGTCCGTCCTGCCCAGTACGCTGGGCGGCGGCGATGGTGCGCTATGGCAAGAATGACGATTTGCCTGGGTTCAACACGATAAATCACATGAAACGGAAAGCGCTTGAGCGCCGCCTTGCGGATAACGGGGTCACCCACCGATGGATAAAAGTCTGGCGTGGCGCAGATGCGCGCCATGACAGCTTCAAACTCGGCTAGGTAATCCTCACCCAAACCGGGCAACCGATTTTCGTAAAACGCCACTTCGTCTAGATGCTCGGCACGAGCGGCACGCAGGAAGCGATAGTTCATCGCAAAAGGGCGCGCGCAGCAGCACGTACTTCTTCGGCTGACACCGTGTCGGTCAGCCCGCTGTCAAGCTCAGCCGAGCGGCGAACCGCTTCGACTCGCCATGCCTCGGCGATTTCATCCTCGTCTTGATCTTCCAGACTGAGCAACAACTTGTGCGCCAGCTCGGCGCGTTGCTGCAGGGGCAAATGCAAGACGGTTTGTTCAATAGTTTCGGTGTTCATGGATAGTCCTTTACGACAGCAGCGATGCGATATTTTGCGCGATGCGGGTTTGCAACTCCAGTGCCTGCGCATTCAGCACTTCCAACTCTTCATTCAACGCCACAAGCTGTTCATTGAAATCCTCGTCGCTCACATTTTCACCAGCGGCCACGCCCACATAGCGCCCAGGGTTCAGCGACCAGCCCTGCGCCTCAATTTCTTGTAGCGTGGCCACTTTGCACAGCCCCGCCACGTCGCCATACACAGGCGTTTGGCCAAACACCTCTCTGATCTTGGCCGCTGCTTCGCCGCCGCCAAACGTCAAATCCAAGGCTTCACCACGGTACAGGCGCACCAGGTTGGCCATGAAACCAATCTGCGCGGGTGTCCAGTCGCGGTGGGCGCGGTCTACTTGCCGGTAGATGTGGCGGGCATCAATGAACAGCACAGTATTGGCTCGGTCGGGATGCCCTTCGACAGGCTCAGGGCGAGCGGCTGCTTTATCCGTTCGGGCTTGAGAGCTTGTCGAAGCCTTGCCCTTGTCCAGAAACCACAGGGTTACCGGCAGGGTGACGGTGTAAAACATATTGGGGCCAACGGCCACCATCACGTCCACGGCCCGGGCTTCAATGAGTTGTTGGCGTAGGGTCTGCTCTGAGCTACGGGCATCAGATGCCGAATTGGCCATGACGAAACCGGCGCGGCCACGGGCGTTCAGCGACGAGTAGAAAAGCTGAATCCACAGGTAGTTGGCGTTGTCGGTGCGCGGCAGGCCGAAAGGGAAACGCCGGCCCGCGCCCACCATGTCGGTCAGGCGCTCCTTGTCCACTGCGTTCACATTGAACGGCGGGTTGGCCAGTACAAAGTCGAACTTGCCGGTGGCGTTGTGCGGGTCGTCGTAATAGCTGTTGACGTTGCCACCGTGTTTGATGTCGCCCTCCAGACCATGCACGGCCAAGTTAAGGCGGCACAGGCGGCCGGTCTCGTCGGTTTTTTCTACACCGCAGATGGCCAGCTCGGCAGCGGGGTTCTTCTGGTGTTCGGCCACAAAGCGGGCCGACTGCACAAACATGCCGCCCGACCCGCAGGCTTGGTCCAGAATGCGGCCATGGAAAGGTTCGATGATTTCGGTTAGCAGGCGCACGATGCTCGATGGCGTGTAAAACTCGCCGCCGCCCTGGCCCTCAGTCATCGCGAATTCGCCCAGGAAGTATTCGTAAATACGCCCGAACGCGTCATAGTCCAGCGTGGCCGGAATTTCGGACACCTTTTTGAGCAGCTCTTTGAGCAGGGTGCTGGTGAACAGGTTGAAGGTTTTGGGCAACACACCGGCCAAGGTGGGGTTGTGCTGTTCGATCTCGCGCATTGCGACGTTGACCTTGGCACCAATGTCAGCAGACTCGGGCAGGGTCAGCAAATAGTCAAACCGCGCCTCGGGGCTGAGGTAGAGCACGCTTTCCGCCTGGTAGGCCGTGGGGTCATCGACCCGGCTGCCCCGCCGGGCGGAACCGCCAGCGGCTTGCAGCTTGGCGCGCAGCACGGCGAATCGCACTTCGGCAAAGCGCAAGAAAATCAAACCCAGAATGGGGCCGGAGTATTCCTGCGGTTTAAGACCCGAATTGGCCCGAAACTGGTCGGCGGCGTCCCACAGGCGTGCCTCGAGCGTGGTGGTGGCGCTGTCTTTTTCTGAGGGGGCGATCCATTGCATATTTAATTCCCTGTCTGACCAGGCTCTTTCCTGCGAATGCCAAGTGTTGGCGGGATTACCTGTTTATCCGTTCAATTATGGCTGACTCCCGCTGGTTCTTTGGGCTTCTGACAGGTCGACCAAGCGTCACTTTTGCGAAACAGATTTAACCGTCCAACAGTTCATGCAGAAAACCTAGTTTGCGGCCAATGTCATGCAAGCTGACTTGCACCAGCGCGTCGTGGTGTCCTTTAAGCCGCTGGTAGGTCGTCCAGTGCATGCCTTTGGGCTTGCTGCCGTCGCCATTCAAGATGCCAGCCTCTCATATCATGCGTTTGCGCAGCTTGTGGGCCTTGGTGGATGCACGGTCGTCAGCGCCTTCCTTCTGCGTGGCGTAGCCCAGCCCGTCACACTGGCGGCAAGCAAAATACCGGCCCGGCGCATAGAGCACCGCCACCCGCTTGCTGCACCGTGGGCAGGTAAACCAGTGGCGCTGCCCGCCCAGGTGGCAAGTTGAGGTTTGCGTCTGCACCCGTTGTTCCAGACTTCCCTCAAGAATGCAAAACATCCACCCCTCACCCTAACCCTCTCCGCGCTGGGGCGAGGGAACAAGATTCCACATCACTTTGAGTCGCACCCGTCGTGTGACACGACAAGGCATTTGCTACCACCGGTGCGCTCAGCGGCAAAATGCGGGTGGCCAAAGACATCCGGATACCGTACTTTTGGGACGGCAGCACTTGGCTACCCTTGAACCTAGGGGCCGGGTTGGCCGTCAGTGCCAATGCAGACTGTTCAGCCAACCCCAGAGGCACATTGGCGCGCGACGCAGCAGACAATAATGCATGCATGGCATCTCCCCACTCGCTTTGGACTCCGCTGCGCCAGCCCGCCTTTCGCGGGCTGTGGATTGGCAGCGCAATTTACTTCATAGGCAGTGGCATGCAAGCCATGGCGGCGGCCTGGTTTATGGTGGAACTAACCGGCTCGTCGTTTCTGGCCGCACTGGTGCAGACGGCGGTGTTTCTACCGATGTTTGCGCTGGCGTTGCCGGCCGGTGTGTTGGCCGACACCACCGATCGGCGGCGGCTGATTTCGGGCGCACTGCTGGCCCAGATGGTGACCAGCACGTTGTTGTCGGTGCTGGTGATTGGCGGCTGGGGTGGGTCCAGCTCGGTGCTGTTGTTGATTTTTGTCTATGGCTGCTGTACAGCGGTGCTGACACCGGCCTGGAATTCCTCGGTCATTGACCCGGTGCCGCGTGAGGAGTGGCCGCAGGCGATTACTGCGATCAGCATCGCCTTCAATGTGGCGCGCGCGGTAGGCCCCACGCTGGCGGGCCTGGTGTTGGCGGGCCGGGGTGCCGGATGGGTATTTTCCATCACCATCCTCACCACCTGGTTCATGTGGCAGTCAATCCAGCGTTGGCCGCCGCGTGCGCACCCGCCTTCGCGCCTGCCACCCGAGCGCCTGTGGGGCGGCATGCTCAGCGGGCTGCGTTTTGCCTGGCATTCGCACATGATCTTGGCGCAGCTGGTGCGCGTCATGGTGTTTAGCGCCTCAGGCTCGGCGCTGTGGGCACTGCTGCCCGTCATTGCCCAGCGCCAATTGGGGACCGGCGTGGAAGGTTTTGGTTTACTCATGGGTAGCCTGGGCGTGGGTGCGGTGGTTTCGGGTCTGGTGATTGGGCGACTGCGGGCGCGTCTGGGACTGGAGGGCATCGTGGCCGTCAGTTGTGTGGTGTTTTCTGCGGTCATGCTGGTGACCGCCTCGCTGCAAATTGCCTGGCTGGTGTACGCGGCGCTGGCGTTTGGCGGTGGCGCCTGGATGGCCGCGCTGTCGACGCTCAACAGTGCTACCCAGGGCAGCGTGCCGCAGTGGGTGCGCTCGCGGGCGGTGGCCTTGCACATGGTGGCCTCGCTTGGCGCGTTTGCCATCGGGTCGGCATTTTGGGGCGCGGTGTCAGACCTGGTGGGTTTGTCGACCGCGTTGGTGGTGGCCGCTATTCTGATGGCCAGCAGCACCCTGTTGACGCGCCGGTTCCCGTTGCGGGTAGGGGCGGCCCCTGAGGTTACGCAAGGCACGCCGTGGGATGAGTTATTTTTGCACAGCGAACCCAGCCCCGACGCC
>JAIPDC010000131.1 GCA_021737865.1 Rhodoferax sp. | reverse complement strand
CTGATGTGGCCTGCCTGTTCGGCTGGCACTGCACTGACCACAATCAACGCAGACGCACGCGGCGCGGTGAACTTCAAGGCGTTGCCCAGCACCTGTTCCAACACCAGCTGCATCAGAGTGGCATCAACCAACACGACCGGCAAATCAGCGGGCAGTTGCCAGTCGACGACGCGCTGAGGGCAGCCCGATGCCAGGCGGTCACAGACTTCCTGGATGGCGTCCTGCAAAGGCACAGACTCAAAAACCAGCGGCACAGAACCCACCTTGGACAGCGCCGTCAACCCATCGAGCAGCAGGCCCATGTGACGGGCCGAACTGGTAATGGTGGCCAGGAATTCTTGCACCTCGCCATTGAGCAGCGGCCCGGCGTCCTCCTGGACCATCTGTGTATACGACACGATGTGGCGCAGGGGCGCACGCAGGTCGTGCGATACGGTGGCAGTAAATTCCTGTACTTCCGCGCGCAGTTCAGCCAGTTCGGCCTCCAGCGCGGTAATGCGGGCGTTGCGTGATGCGTCTTCCATGGTGGTGCTACAGGGCGGGCAAGTTACGCCTTGGGCAGCTTTTGCGGACGCGACCAGTTGGCAATGCTGACCTGCTTGCCACGCGCCACACTCAATGCACCTGCAGGGGTGCTCTTGGTGATGGTAGAGCCACCACCCACCGTGCCGCCCGCGCCGATGGTAACCGGCGCCACCAGCACGCAATTGCTGCCCACATGCACATCAGCCTCAATCTCGGTGCGGTGCTTGTTGGCGCCGTCGTAATTCGCGGTGATGCTGCCCGCACCGAAGTTGACCCGCTCACCCACGATGGCGTCGCCCAGGTAAGCCAGGTGGTTGGCCTTGGCGCCCCTGGCAAGGGTTGAATTCTTCACCTCGACAAAATTGCCAATGTGCACGTCGGCACCCAATCGCGCGCCAGGGCGCAAGCGGGCAAAGGGGCCAATCAGCGCGCCTGAGCCAACCGTCACGCCCAATTTCTCGCCATCGATATGGGTGAACGGGTGGATGACGGCGCCCGCCTCGATAACGGCATTGGCAATGACACAGTTGGCACCAATCGATACGCCCTCACCCAGGTTGACCTGGCCCTCAAAGACGCAATTCACATCGATGCTGACATCGCGCGCGCACAGCAAATCGCCACGCACATCGAAGCGGGCCGGGTCGGCCAGGCGCACCCCCTCCTCCATCCACCGGTGCGCCTGTTGCAACTGGTAGGCGCGCTCCAATTGCGCCAGCTGAACGGGGCTGTTGACGCCAGCCACTTGCAGCGCATCGTCAATCTTGTGCGCCACCACGCGCACACCATCTGCCACGGCAAACTTCACGATATCGGTCAGGTAAAACTCGCTCTGGGCATTTTGGTTGTCCAGTCGCGCCAGCCAGAGCTTGAGCTGGGCGGCTGGCACGGCCATGATGCCGCTATAAATCTCGGTAATGTCGCGCTGGGCAGCAGTGGCGTCCTTGTGCTCCACGATAGCCTGCACGGCACCACCTGCCGCCGCGCCGCTGCGCACAATACGACCGTAGCCGCTGGGGTCTGGCATTTCCAGCGTCAGCAGCGCCAGGCTTTTGCCAGCACAGGCTTTGATCAGGTGAAACAGGGTGTCGGCCTGCGTCAGCGGCACATCGCCCGACAGCACCACCACCACACCATCATCAGCCAGCACCGGCACCGCCTGCTGCACCGCATGGCCGGTCCCGAGCTGCGGCTCCTGACGCACAAAATTTATGGCCAATTGGCCTGTAGCCACCGAATCCATTGCGCAAGCTGCTTCTACTTCGATAGCACCGTGCCCGGTAATCACCACCGCCTGACGCGCCTGCAAGGCCTGCGCGGTGTCGAGCACGTGGCGCAGCAGGGTGCGCCCGGCCAGGGGGTGCAAGACCTTGGGCAACCTGCTCTTCATGCGTGTGCCCTTGCCGGCCGCCATAATGACCACATCGATGGGGATACCCTCCAGCGCGCCACCTTGAGTCTGAATTCCGGAAGTCATCTGCATGCCCCTTTCATCGCGGTCTTACTTGCGTTCTTTTGTTGATTCAGCGCCCATTATCGGCGTGCTGCTGGCAGCCCTGGCGCTGGGCGGTTGCAGTGCCGTGCGGCTGGGTTACAACAGCGGGCCCACCTTGGTCTACTGGTGGCTGGACAGCTATTTTGATTTTGACGGAGAACAAACGCTGCGCATGCGCAATGACCTGCAGGCGGTGCACGACTGGCATAGAAAGTCTGAGGTGCCCCTGCTGGCCCAGATGCTCAAAGACCTGCAAGGCATGGCGCCAAAGCCGGTAACAACGGAACAGGTCTGCGCCATCGTCATCGAGTTGCAAACCCGGCTGCACGTCACGCTGGATCGTGTCACACCGACGATTGGCGCCATCGCGCCAGGGCTGCAGAGCGCGCAGCTGGAGCATATTTCACAGGAATTCGAGCGGCGCAACAGCAAGTGGCGCAAGGAGTGGATCGACGGCACACCCGCGGAACGCTCCGAGCGGCGCGTAAAGCAGATCGTGGAACGCGTCGAATCTTTCTACGGCACGCTCGAGCCGGCGCAGCTGACCGTAGTGCGCGCCCACATCGCCAGCTCCAGCTTTGACGGCTCACGCCAGCTGCGCGAGATGCAGCGCCGCCACCAGGACGCACTGCAAACGCTGCGCAAAATCCGCTCGGGTGACATAACCCCCGATCGGGCCGGCGCAGAGATCCGGGGCCTGCTCGAGCGCACCCTCAAAGCACCCGCGCCCGCCTACCGCCGCTACATGGACCAATTGACCACCGAGAGTTGCACCGCGTTGGCCAGCCTGCACAACAGCAGCACCCCCGCGCAGCGCACGCGGTTGGCCCAGGCACTCAAGGGCTATGAAGAGGATGCCCGGGTGCTGGCCGCGCAGCAGCCCGGCGACGACTGAACCACCATGGCGACTGCCCCCACCGACTTTGCTCTGTATTGCTGTGAAATTTTGTCCAGCGCAGGCCCCTGCTCGGCAAAACGCATGTTTGGCGGCTGGGGTATCAGCACCGACGGGTTGACGATTGCAATCATTGCCGATCTGGGCAGCGGCGAAAAGCTCTGGCTCAAAGCCAATGACGAGAACCGCCACGCCTGGGAGGCCGCGGGCTGCGAGCGCTTTACCTACGACTCCAGCAAAAACGGCGAACCCGTATCACGTGGCATGAACTACTACAGCGCGCCTGAAGAAGCCATGGACTCAGCCCACGCCATGGCAGACTGGGCCCGCATGGCACTGCAGGCCGCTTTGATGGCCAAAAACACCAAAAAGGCATCAAGCAAGACCCTCAAGAAAGCTCCCGCAGCGAAACGGCTGCGGGGTGGTAGCAATCTTTAACACGCCGTCGATCATGTGGACCAGCAAGCCAAGTGAACAGGCTAGCCCGTAAAGGGATTCAATCCGCCGATGCCGCAACCATCAAAGTCATTTCAACAAACGCGTTGCTGCGTTGTGTTGTGCTGCGCGCAGGCAGTTCCAACCCCGCCAGGCGGGCATCCTGCAAGGCTGTGCGTATTTCGCTGAACTGTTCTGACAGCGTGGGTTCATGCTGCCGGGTGTGGCACTGGTGGAACTCTTCGAATAGTTCGGCATTAACGAGCATGGCGACCGGTTTGTCGCGGTTGTAAATGGCCTGAGGCTCTTGTACGGACAGGCGCACCACTTCAGAAAACTGTTGCTTGGCTTGGGCAATGTTCCATGTCATAGTAAATGCCCATATTAAGTAGATGTTATGGACATTTTATATATCCAATTAGTAGAGTATCAAATCCCTGAGGACAAGCCCCGAGGATGAGTTGGCGCGTCTGTTTCGGAAATACTTTCGCGCCCGGTCAGCGTTATTTATGGACGCACTTGCATGCCGAACCCAGCAAATATACAATTTAGATTATTAATATCTAATTTGTAAAAATGATCCCGCGCACAGCAACCCTTACTCTCCAAAGTCTTGCCAAAGGCTTCCCCATCGTGGCCATTACCGGGCCGCGGCAGTCTGGCAAGACCACGCTGGCGCGCAGCACGTTTCCGGACAAGCCCTATGTTTCGCTGGAAGATCTGGACACGCGCGCCTTTGCGAACGAGGACCCGCGCGGCTTCATTGCCCGCTTTGCCGACGGAGCCATTGTGGACGAGGCACAGCGCTGCCCGGCTTTGTTTTCTTACCTGCAAACCCACGTCGACACCCAGAAACACATGGGCCAGTTTGTGTTGACCGGGTCGCAGCAATTTGGCCTGTTGTCGGGCATTACCCAAAGCCTCGCCGGACGGGTGGGGCTGGTGCAGTTATTGCCGTTTTCCGTGCAAGAGTTGCAAGCGGCGCAGGTAGCCCTGCCCAACCTGGACGCGCTGCTATGGCGCGGACAATACCCGGCGCTATACGACCGTGCTCTGGCACCCACGCAGTGGTTTTCCAACTACGTCACCACCTATGTGGAGCGCGATGTGCGCCAAATCGTTGAGGTGCAAAATCTCAGTCTTTTCCAGCGCTTTCTCAAAATGTGCGCTGCGCGGTGTGGGCAACTGCTCAATATGACCAGCATGGCCAATGACTGCGGGGTTTCCTACAAAACCATCGGGGCATGGCTGTCGGTATTGGAAGCCGGCTATGTAGCTTTTTTGCTCCAACCGCACCACCAGAATTTTGGCAAGCGTCTGGTCAAAACGCCCAAGCTGTATTTCTATGACACCGGGTTGGCCGCCTATTTGCTGGGTATTGCCGATGCCGACCATCTGGCCATTCACGCAGCTCGGGGTGCCTTGTTTGAGAATTGGGTGATTGGAGAACACCTCAAGCAACGGTTTAACCAGGGGCTGCCGTCAAACCTCTATTTTTGGCGTAACAACACGGGTGAGGAGGTGGACCTGGTGCTGGAAGAAGGCGGCAAACTGCAACCTGTTGAAATCAAATCAGGTCAAACCTTCCATACGAACTTTTTGGACGGCCTAAACAAGTGGGCCCGTTATGCAGGCGATGCCGCTTTACCCCCACGCCTGGTGTATGGCGGAGAAGACAGCATGGTGCGCAGCGGCATTGCCGTGCTGTCATGGCGGCACATACAAGGCGACTAACCCTTCAAGGAACTGCCCTGACCGTAAACCCCTGACTGGTCGCCGCGAATGTGTAAGTTCTGACGCGGTAGTGGTTTGGCCCATCTTGCCACAATCCCTCTGCAAAATGCTCCGGCGGCACTGTGCCCAATGTCATATCGGGTGTCAGTACATACTTCTGCCCGCCCCACAGGGTCACCAAAGCCGTTCCATCGGTCTGGATCACGGCGTAGCCACCCACCGCCTTCGCTACCACCAACTTATTCTGCTGACACCAAGGCTAAATCGGTCGCTGCTCTTGACCCTGTTTACGCTCGACTCCCTACAAAATCGCGTTCGGGTTCTCGCCGCGCTCGTACACCACATGGGCGCGGCCCACAATCAGCGGGTCGAGCTTGCCGATTTGCCCCGCGTCCCGGTTGGTATAGGGCAGCTTGTGCAGCACATAACGCATGGCGCTGAGCCGGGCGCGCTTTTTGCAGTCGCTCTTGATCACGGTCCATGGTGAATCAGCCGTGTCGGTCTCAAAGAACATGCCTTCTTTGGCCAGCGTGTAGTCTTCCCACTTGTCCAGCGATGCCAGGTCAATCGGGCTCAGCTTCCAGTGCTTGAGCGGATGCCCCTCGCGCTCCTTGAAACGCCGACGCTGTTCTTTGCGGCTCACGCTGAACCAGAACTTGATCAGGTGCACGCCGCTGCGCACCAGGTGGCTCTCGAACTCAGGTGCCTGGCGCATGAACTCTATGTATTCCTGGTCGTTGCAAAATCCCATGACGCGCTCCACGCCGGCACGGTTGTACCAGCTGCGGTCAAACAACACGATCTCGCCCTTGCTGGGCAGATGCTGCACATAACGCTGAAAATACCACTGCCCCTGTTCGGTCGACGTGGGCTTTTCCAGCGCCACCACACGCGCACCCCGCGGATTCAGGTGTTCCATGAAGCGCTTGATGGTGCCGCCCTTTCCTGCGGCATCGCGGCCTTCGAAAAGAATCACCACGCGTTGCCCGGTTTCCTTGGCCCAGGCCTGCAGCTTGAGCAGTTCAACCTGCAGACGAAACTTTTCTGTCTCGTAGGTCGAGCGGCGCATCAGGTTCTTGTAGGGGTAGCCGCCATCGCGCCAATCACCGGACAGCACTTCGTCCGGGTTAAGTTCTCTGTCCGAGCCCTTGCTCACGCCCAGCAGCGCTTCGCGCAGCACCTTTTGATCGTCGGCCGAAGCACCTTCGAGCATGGCGCGCAAGCGCTTCGCACGCTCGGCGGGGGTTGCCGCCGCCTCGGGCTCCAGCAGATTGAGCGCGGCCGCAACCGCCTTGCTCTGCGCGGCCTCGGTCGCCTGGTCGGTGATGAATTTTTCGAGCGCCTTGGGCCGGGTCGACGGCGCGGTATCCCCCTGCGCCACCGCGCGCACAGCGCCGCCCCGGGTAGCCCGGCGAGGTTTGACGACCTTGTTGGGAACGGTCTGAACGGCTACGACGGCCTTGGTGGCCTTGGCTTTGGGTGCGGTCATTGGAATCATCTCCTTGAGGTTCGCAAAAAAGCGAGTTCACCAGCGCGACTGGCAAAAAGGGCTGATTCTCTGCCCAAATCAGAGCCGCAGATTTGACCCGCATCAAATCACAATCACAAATCCGTCACACCGGCCAGACCACCCCATGGTTGTTGAGGATGGCGTCCAGCGGCACATCATGCGGTTCGGGCTCAAAGTCTTCGACAAAGCCGACACCAAAACCCAGCCCCACGGTGAAGGGCTTGGGGTCCAAAGCGGCCATCATGCGGTCATAAAAACCACCGCCATAACCCAGGCGGTAGCCACCGGGCCCATAGCCGACGCAAGGCGCGAACAGCAGGGTGGGCACGATCACCTCGGTGTCCTTGGGCTTGGGGATGCCATACGCATCCTCCTCCATCGGGCAGCCGGGGTACCAAGCGTGGAAGGTCATGGTCTTGTGCTCTTTGTTGACCACCGGCAGGCCAATGCGCCGGCGCTGCGGCTGGTCCAGCAACTCGCCGTCTTCCTTCCAGCGGTGCAGGGCCGGAAGCGGGTCAAACTCGCCCTTGATGGGCCAGTAGGCGCCGATAACCGTGTCGGGTCGGCCCACCAGCCAGATGCGCATGACCTGCTGCAATAGATCGGCCTGCAGTCGGCGATCCGGCATGTTCAGGCGTTGTTCAAGGAGTTGTCGGCGCAAGGCTTTCTTGGCCGCCGTTTTTGTCGCGTCTGAGTTGTCCATAATCTCCACATGCAGTTTTCAGCCATTTTGACATCGATAGCGCTCGCGGGCGCCGCACTGGTGGTCACACCTACCCCTCTTTACGCCGAAAGCCGGGACACCGCGCGTGTCGACGCCACCGTGCTGGACATGGCGCAAGCCTACAAACAGCGCGACCGCAAGCGTCTGACGGCCTTGCTCAACCAGGTGCGCGGCCATCCGCTGGAGCCGTGGGCGGCCTATTGGGACCTGTCGGCCCGGCTGGATGAAGCCAGCAACACGCAGATTCAGGACTTTTTTACCCGCTATAGCGACACCTACCAGGAGGACCGCCTGCGCGCCGAGTTGCTGTTGCAGCATGGCCGCAACCGCGACTGGGTCGCCTTCAACCGCGAGTACCCGTTGTACCGGATGAACGACGATCGCTCGGTACGCTGCTATGCCTTGCTGGCCGAGCATTTGAGCAGCGGGGTGGACAACACGGCTCAGGTCAAAGACCTCTGGCTGGGTCTGAAAGAAGCCGATGATGGTTGCTCCGCCGCCGCCGAGCAACTGCGCAAAGACCACACCACATCCACTGCCATGGTGTGGCAACGGGCCCGCCTGGGCATGGAAAACGACCGCCTTCGGGTAGCCACGCAGGCGGTTGGCATCGTGAGCCCCGGCTCGGTCGAGACCGTCAACCGCATTTACGCCAACCCCAAGAAGTACCTGAACGACAAGCTCACCGCACTGCAGCCCAAGACGCGCGAACTGGTCTCGCTGGCGCTGATTCGACAGGCCTATCTGGACCCGGAAGAGGCCGCAGTTGAAGTCGACAAACTGCGCTGGAAGGCCCAATTGACGCAGGAAGAGCGCAGCTGGATCTGGGGCGTGATCGGCAAGCGCGCGGCCATGAAACTTTCCAGCGATGCGCCAGACTATTTTGCCCGGGGCCAAGCGGCCGCCATGCACGACGACCACTTGGCCTGGGCCGTGCGTGCAGCCCTGCGGGTGGGGCGTTGGCCGCAGGTGCTGACCGCCATCGACGCCATGGGCGAGGCGCAGCGCAACGAGCCGACCTGGGTCTACTGGCGCGCCCGCGGGCTGCTGCAGGTGGCCACGGAAGGCGCGCGCGCGCAGGCCTTGCTGCTGCTGGAAAGCATTGCCAGCCCCCGGGGCTTTTACGAACAGCTGGCGCTTGAGGAAATCGGCCAGCGCATCACCCTGAGTACAAAACCCGCTCCACTGACGGCAGAGGAAAAGGAAGCCGCCCGGCTCAACCCCGGCCTGAACCGGGCGCTGTATGCCATCAGCATGGGTTTGCGTGCCGAGGGCGTGCGCGAGTGGAACTACAGCACCAACCTGCATGTGCGCGGTGGCATGGACGACCGCTCCCTGCTGGCCGCCGCCGACATGGCCTGCCACCATGAAGTGTGGGACCGCTGCATCAACACCAGTGAACGCACCAAATCCGTCATCGATTTCGAACAGCGTTTTCCCATGCCCTTCAAGGCCGCCGTGGTGGCACGCACCGGGCAAATAGGGCTGGACCCGGCCTATGTGTATGGTCTGATCCGCCAGGAGAGCCGCTTCATCATGGATGCCAAGTCGGGCGTTGGCGCCTCCGGCCTGATGCAGGTCATGCCAGCAACGGCGAAATGGACGGCCAAGAAAATCGGCTTGTACGGCTTTCAGCCGCAGCACATCACCGACCGTGACACCAACATCGCCATCGGCACCGGCTACCTGAAGCTGGTGCTCGACAGTTTTGACGGCTCCATGCCGATGGCCGCCGCAGCCTACAACGCCGGCCCTGGACGTCCGCGCAGCTGGCGCGGCCAGAGTGGCGGTCCGGTGATGGAGGCCGCCATTTGGGCCGAAAACGTCCCCTTCAACGAGACACGCGACTACGTCAAAAAAGTGCTATCCAACACCACCAATTACGCAGCGCTGATCACCGGCCAGCCCCAGTCGCTCAAGGCGCGTCTGGGCTACGTAGGACCGAAAGACGCGGCTGCACCCGAAATTGGCGCCGATCTACCCTGAGCGACAAGCTGAGAAACACGGAAACACTATGTTGAAACTCACCATTGGCAACAAAAATTATTCTTCGTGGTCCATGCGGCCGTGGGTGCTGCTCACACAGGCGGGCGTCCCGTTTGAGGAAGTGATGGTGCGCTTTGATGATTTCCACAACGAGTCCACCTACGAGCAATCCCCCTTCAAGCAGTCGCTGCGCGCCATAACACCCGTGGGCAAGGTGCCTGTTCTAGTCGATGGCGAGCTGGCCATCTGGGACACACTGGCCATCGCCGAATACGTGGCAGAGCAATTTCCAGAGAAGCAACTGTGGCCCGCGGACAAGGCAGCCCGGGCCCGCGCGCGCAGCATCTGCGCCGAAATGCACAGCGGGTTTACCGGCCTGCGCGGCAATTGCCCCATGAACATCGAAGCCAACCTGGCAGACGCCGGCGCCCTGATCTGGCGCGACAAGTCCGCCGTGCGCGCCGATGTGCAGCGTCTGGTCGAGATGTGGAGCGCCCTGTTGCAGCAATACGGTGGCCCGCTGCTGTTTGGCCACTTCACCGTGGCCGACGCCTACTTTGCGCCCATCTGCACCCGCATCAAGACCTACGCCTTGCCGGTGCCAGCGCACATTGCAGCCTACGTCGACCGCGTGTGCGCCCTGCCCGGCGTGCAGGCCTGGATGACACAGGCCAAGGCGGAGAGGGACTTTCTCGACTTTGAAGAGCCCTACAGGATTGCCCCCGACGCTCCATGAAAACCTACCTGGTTGGCGGTGCGGTGCGCGATGCGCTGATGGGCTTGCCGACGCAGGACCGAGACTGGGTGGTGGTGGGTGCCACGCCGCAGGAACTGCTGGACCAGGGTTACCTGCCGGTGGGACGGGACTTTCCGGTGTTCCTGCACCCGGTGACCAAGGAGGAATACGCGCTGGCGCGCA
>JAIPDC010000003.1 GCA_021737865.1 Rhodoferax sp. | reverse complement strand
TGTCCGGCGGGCAGCACGGCTACTTCATTGACCTTTAGCAGGTTGCGCAACTCCACTCCGGTGGGCGCCTCTGTGGTTTCGCTCAGGCCCAGGTCAAAGCGCTGCTCGCTCATGGCCTGCTCCAGCCAGGGGGCCTCCAGCGGCACAACGCTCACGCTGACATGCGGGTGGGACTTCTGCAATCGCACCAGGGCCAGCGGCACCAGTGCATGCGCCAGCGCAGGCAGGCAGGCCAGGCGCAGGCGCCCCGCGGTCAGGGTGCGCAGCTCTTGCGCGCGGGCTGATATCTGCTCAAGGCCAACAAAGGAGCGCTCGACCTCCTGCATCAACGCAAGCGCCCTTGCCGTCGGCCGCAGGCGTCCCCGGACACGGTCAAATAGCGCAAAGCCCAGAAGAAATTCCAGTCGTGCCAGTTCCCGGCTCAAGGTTGGCTGGCTGGATGCGGTCACCTCTGCCGCCCGACTCAGGTTGCCGTGCAGCATGATGGCCCTGAACAGGCCCAGTTGGCGGTGGGTTAGCAGCGGGGCGTTGTCTGGGCGGGGCATTTGTTAACTATATCCATATTGAATAGATTACAAACAAAAATGGCATTGATTGAATAGTTAGGGTCGGAGATTATCTGGTCCATGAACCCTTTTATCCCTTCCACCCTCGCATCCCTGGCCCAACAACATGGCACGCCGCTGTGGGTGTATGACGCTGCCACCATCGCCGCCCGGGTCCAGGCGCTGCGCCAGTTTGACGTGGTGCGCTTTGCGCAAAAGGCCAATTCCAACACCCACGTTCTGCGCCTGCTGAAAAGCCTGGGTGTGATGGTGGACGCCGTGTCGCTGGGCGAAGTGGAGCGCGCTCTGGCCGCAGGCTTTGCGCCGGGCTTGCACAACGGCCATGCAGAAATCGTCTTCACCGCCGACTTGCTGGACCGCAGCACCCTGCCGCGCCTGGTGGCGCTGGGCATTCCGGTTAACTGCGGCTCCATGGATATGCTGGACCAGCTTGGCGCGGTCAGCCCCGGGCATCCGGTGTGGCTGCGCATCAACCCTGGTTTTGGCCATGGCCACAGCAACAAGACCAATACCGGGGGCGAGCACAGCAAACACGGCATCTGGCATGGCGACTTGAATATGGCCCTGGCCAAGGTGCGTAGCAACGGATTAACTCTGCAAGGCCTGCACATGCACATTGGCTCAGGCGTGGACTACGCCCATTTGCAGGAGGTGTGCGGTGCCATGGTCGCCCTGGTGCGCACCGTCAAGGCGCAGGGCATGGATCTGGTGGCCGTATCCGCTGGCGGCGGCCTGTCCATTCCCTACAGCACTGCCGATGCACCCATCGACACGGCGCATTACTTTTCGTTGTGGGACGCTGCACGCCAGCAAATCGCCGCTGACTTGGGCCACCCCGTGGGCCTGGAACTGGAGCCCGGGCGCTACCTCGTAGCTGAATCCGGCGTGCTGGTGAGTGAGGTGCGCGCTACCAAGGCCCAGGGCGCCAATCATTTTGTGATGGTGGACGCCGGGTTCAGCGACCTGGCCCGCCCCGCCATGTACGGCAGCTACCACGGCATGGAGTTCATCCACGCCGACGGCACGCCGGTCGCCGGTGCAGTGCAGCCCACCGTGGTGGCCGGGCCGCTGTGCGAGTCGGGTGATGTGTTTACGCAGGGCGAAGGCGGCGTGGTGCTGCAGCGCAATTTGCCAGTCGCGCAGGTAGGCGACCTGCTGGTAGTGCATGACACCGGGGCCTATGGTGCGTCCATGTCTTCCAATTACAACAGCCGCCCGCTCATTCCGGAAGTACTGGTTGAAGGTGGTGCGAATAGCGGCCAAGCCCGGCTGATTCGGCGCAAGCAGACCGTGGCGGAGCTGATAGCGCTGGAAGCGGTGTAGCTGTTGCAGTCGGTCTCAGCGGTATGACAGCAGATTTTTGGCCCGGGCTTGCAACCGGCATGGCGTTGATCGTGGCCATCGGCTCGCAAAACGCCTACGTGTTGCGTCAGGGCATTCGGCGCGAGCATGTGCTCGCGTTGGTGCTGTTCTGCGCGCTATCCGACGCATTGCTCATCATGGCCGGCATTGGCGGCGCGGGGGTGCTGATCCGTGAAAATGCGGTGCTTCTGCAAGTCACACGCTATGGCGGCGCACTGTTTTTGCTGGGCTACGGCGCATTGGCGGCGCGGCGCGCGTGGCGGGGTAGTCAAATGTTGCTGGACCCAAGTGCCAGCACCACGCTGGCCGCCGCAGTGTTGGCCTGCTTTGGCTTTACCTTTTTAAACCCCCACGTCTACCTGGACACGGTGGTGCTGTTGGGCTCCATTGCCAACCAGCGGCCCGACCCCGCGCGCTGGGTGTTTGGCGCGGGGGCTTGCGTGGGCAGCCTGGTGTGGTTCTCTGCCCTGGGTTTTGGTGCCCGCTTTTTGGCGCCCCTTTTTCGAACCACCACTGCGTGGCGGGTGCTGGACAGCGCGATTGCGTTAACCATGACAGTGACCGCCGCCGCCTTGTTGTGGGATAGCGAACCCGCTTGAATGTGCTATATATTTGATAGCTTGCTTCGCTTGTTTTGCGGGGGGCGCAGCCATATTTAGCTGTGAATGGGGGCATCCCTGTACATGGGGTGCGCTTCAGTTGAGACCCTTGCCGCCTTCATCACAGGTGAGCACGAAGGCACCACGGATGCCACTGCTGATTCACTTCAGTGGCGACCATGATGTCTAGTGCGGGTGAATGTGCCGGTGGTGCACGTCTGGGTAATGTGTATGACTGTGCTCCTGAGCCGTATGCGTGTGAACATGGCTGTGCGGTTCACTTCCATCCCATTCGGCGGCATGTTCATGGTGGTGGTGTGCATCATGCCGATGACGGTGAGCGTGGGTCAGTGGTTCATGTACATGCGTGTGTTCATGGCGTTCACGTACGTGCAACCACACGCCCAATGCCATGAGCAGCGCGGCTAACCAGAACAAGGTCCCGGGGATTTCTGGCCAAAGCACCAGCGAGATAATGACCCCAAAGAGTGGAGCAACGGCGAAATAGGCGCCGGTGCGCGCGGTACCCAGACCGCGCAGGGCCAACACAAACAAGACCAGACTCAATCCGTAGCCGACAAAGCCAACCACCATTGCGGCACCCAGGGTTGGCAGGCTTGGCACATGGCTACCGGTGGCAAAAGCCAGCGCTGTATTGCAGACGCCCGCCACCAGGCCCTTCAGACAGGCGATCAGCATCGCATCGTTGGTGGACACTTTGCGTGTCAGGTTGTTATCCACGGCCCAGCACGCGCACGCAGCAACAATGAGCAACGCCCCTGTGGACATTCGCGCGTCCCCCGGTTGCCACGAAAGCAATACGCCGCCCAATGCGATGGCCGCCATCCCAGCGACCACGCCCTTATCGGCGTTCTCACGAAACACAAGCCACGCCAGAACCGCGGTAAGGACACCCTCTACGTTGAGCAGCAAGGATGCGGATGCGGCGTCCGAGCGTGAAAGGCCCGACATCAGCAGGGCTGGGCCCATCACGCCTCCCGCCAGAATGGCTCCCATGAGCCAGATGCGTTCTGCCTTTGGCACATGTAGGGCGGCCATACCCGTATCCGGTGCGCGCATCAAGACCCACCTGGCAAACATCGCAACCGTCAAGCCCAGGCCGCTGCCCAGGTAGAGCAGGCCCGCGAGCAGCAAAGGGGGCACTTCACCGACTAGCAACTTGGCCAGTGGCGTGCTGGCACCAAATAGCAGTGCTGCGGCAAGGGCAGGTGATGCCGACCGTAAAGATGACATGTAAAGGGTGAGGCAGAATCTTCGGAAAGCTGAGTGTATGCAGTAACCCCGTTTGCAACATTCCTCGCGCAGTGCAATCCCTGGTTGCGGATGATGTCGGGTTAGGAAAAGTCAGTTGGGTCAACGCAAAGTCAGGAACCCGGTGGTTGAAGTGCTGCAGACCGTTGCCTTGGTTGCCACTGGTGTCCATCGTCAATCCCGGAACTCAATGCAGCAAGAGTCCAAATGCCCAGCACAACGATAGGCGGGCCAGAACTTGCAAATACCTAAAATCACCTTCTATGCTGCGCTACCACACCGTCCCCGTCACCCCTTTTCAACAAAACTGCTCGCTCGTCTGGTGCGACCAGACTCTGCGGGCCGCCGTCATTGACCCGGGGGGTGACCTGGACCGCATCCTGGCCGAAGTCAAGCGCCTGGGCCTCACGCTGGAGCAGATCTGGCTGACGCATGCCCACATCGACCACGCCGGGGGTACAGGAGAACTGGCCCGGCGGCTGCACCTGCCCATCATCGGGCCGCACGCGGGCGACCAGTTCTGGATCGATGGCCTGCCGCAGCAGAGCAAAATGTTTGGTTTTCCAGCGGCCGAGCT
This sequence comes from Rhodoferax sp., assembly GCA_021737865.1. Classification (GTDB taxonomy): domain Bacteria; phylum Pseudomonadota; class Gammaproteobacteria; order Burkholderiales; family Burkholderiaceae_C; genus Allorhodoferax. Next base: position 43,228 of record JAIPDC010000003.1, on the reverse strand, counting down.
GTTCAAGCCAACCCGCTGGCTGGTCGATGGCGACACTGTTACCGTTGGCAACTGTGAATTGGCCGTGCGGCACTGTCCGGGTCATACGCCGGGCCACGTGGTGTTCTATTCCAGCGAAGCGAAGCGTGCATTCGTGGGCGATGTTTTGTTTGCCGGCTCCATTGGCCGCACCGATTTTCCGCAGGGCGACCACGACACGCTGATTGCCAGCATCACCCAGCGGTTGTGGCCCATGGGCGATGACACTGTCTTCATCCCCGGGCACGGACCAGAGAGCACGTTTGGGCGGGAGCGACAGACCAACCCCTACGTATTGGACCGTTGACGGGGTGATGCGGCACAATCTGCTCCATCGTTTTATCCGGATTGACCATGTCTGATACCGCTCAAATTGCCCCGCGCGACAAAGCCGAAATTCTGGCGCAAGCCCTGCCCTACATTCGCAAGTTCCATGGCAAGACCATGGTCATCAAATACGGCGGCAACGCCATGACCGACCCCGAACTGCAAAAGGCCTTTGCCGAAGACGTGGTGCTGCTCAAGCTGGTCGGCATCAATCCGGTGGTGGTGCACGGCGGGGGGCCGCAGATTGAGGGCCTGCTCAAGCGCCTGGGCAAAAAGGGCGAGTTCATCCAGGGCATGCGCGTGACCGATGCCGAGACCATGGAAGTGGTGGAGTGGGTGCTGGGCGGCGAAGTGCAGCAGGACATTGTGGGCCTGATCAACCAGGCTGGCGGCAAGGCCGTGGGCCTGACCGGGCGTGACGGCGGCATGATCCGAGCCCAAAAGCTCAAGATGCTGGACAACGCCGACCCCAGCATCGAGCACGATGTGGGGCAGGTGGGCGACATCGTCAGCATCGACCCCAGCGTGGTCAAGGCCTTGCAGGACGACGCATTCATTCCGGTCATCAGCCCGATCGGCTTTGGTGAGCACAACGAAAGCTACAACATCAATGCCGACGTAGTGGCTGCGAAACTGGCCACCGTGCTCAAGGCCGAGAAGCTGATGATGCTGACCAACATCAGCGGCGTGCTCGACAAGTCGGGGCAGTTGCTGACCGACCTGACCGCGCGGCGCATTGACGAATTGTTTGCCGACGGCACGATTTCTGGTGGCATGCTGCCCAAGATTGCCGGTGCACTGGATGCCGCCAAGAGCGGTGTGAACTCGGTGCACATCATTGACGGACGGGTGCCACACGTGCTGCTGCTGGAGATTTTGACGGACCAGGCCTATGGCACCATGATCCGCTCGCACTGAACGAATGCTATTGTTTTTGTAGCTGCTTGCGCATATTCTGCGCGGGCTGGAGGTCAATTTCATGCGACTTTTGCTGGTAGAAGACGATGTCATGGTGGCCAGTGGGATCAAACTGGGGCTCACTGGCGCGGGCTACGCCGTGGACTGGGTGGGCAGTGCCGAGCGCGCGCTGGAGGTCACGCGCGCTGAAGCCTTTGACCTTGCTGTTATCGACATTGGCCTGCCCGGCATGGATGGGCTGGCGCTGACCCAGGTCCTGCGCAAAGAAGGTCACGCCATGCCGGTGCTGATTTTGACCGCCCGTGATGCCTTGCAGGACCGCGTGCAGGGGCTGGACATGGGTGGCGACGATTACATGGTCAAACCGTTTGAGTTGCCAGAGTTGCTGGCCCGCCTGCGCGCTCTGTTGCGCCGTTCGCAAGCGGCTACGTCGGCAATCTTGAGCTTTGGCCCGCTGGAGCTGGACACTGCGTTGCGCCAGGCCTGCATACGTCCAAGTGGCGGTGGCGCGGCGCTGCCGGTCGAACTGGGCCCGCGCGAGTGGACCGTGATGGAATACCTGATGCTGCAGGCCCCCAAACCCGCCAGCAAGGACAAACTGCTGCAAGCCCTGACCGGCTGGGACAAGGAAATCACCTCCAACGCGGTTGAGGTCTACATCTCCAGGCTGCGCGGCAAGCTCGAACCCCATGGCCTCGCCCTGCGCTCGATCCGCGGCTTTGGCTATCGGCTCGAGCTGCAGGTGGTGCCCGAGCAGGCGCTTGCTGCTGCCGCTGCCCCGTTGCCGTGATTCAGGCCGCGCAAGTCGGCATGGCATCGGGCCTGCAGCGCCGTCTGCTGCTGTTGCTGCTGGTCCCCCTGGCCGTGCTGGCCACGCTCAATGCCTGGTTTGACTTTCGCTCGGCCGATAGCGCGGCCCTGCAACAGGACCGCCAGTTGCTCAGTATGGTGCCTTTGCTGGCCGGGTCGGTGGTGGGTCGGGGCAGTGCTGCAGGGGACCCGCCGGTTTTGTTGATGGCTCCGCCGATGGAAGATTTTTTGAATGCCCGCCCGGGCGTTTCGGCCTTTGCCCTGGTGGGGCGCGAGGGCAGTGTGCTGACCGGGGATGCCTGGCTCAGCGGTATGCCACCGGCCACCGGTGAGCCCGAGTTTTCCAGCCAGGAATTTGACGGTGTCACCTACCGCATCGTCAGCCAGCGGATCAACACGGTCGCCGGCGAACTGGTGCTGCGCCTAGCCGACGGCTCGGACCCGCGCCAGCAGTGGCTGCGTCTGCTGTGGTTCAAGGTGGCCTTGCCCAACCTGGTGCTGGTGGTGGCTGCCTTTTTCGCGGTGAACTGGGCTGTGCGCCGGGCGCTTCGCCCGCTGATTGAATTGAAGGAGGCGGTCGAGAGCCGCTCCCCGCGCGACCTCTCGGCACTGGATGCCCATGGTTCGCCGGAAGAAGTGCGCCCACTGGTCCTGTCGCTGAACCGTCTGTTTGATCTGGTCAACGCGCAGGCCGAGAGTCAGCACCGTTTTGTGGCCGATGCGGCGCACCAGTTGCGTACCCCGCTGGCAGGTCTGCAATCCCAGGTGGAGGCCTGGGCCATGGCGGTGGTGGCCAAGGCTGCACAGAGTAATCCGGACTGGGTTTATATGGAAAATAGCCCTCTAGCCCCCGTGGATGTTGCGCATACAGCTATTACTTTAGGAGCGGATCAGGTTTTTAAACTGCGCCAGGCGGTGCGCCGCACATCGCAGTTGGCCAACCAGTTGCTGGCGCTGTCGCGGGTTGATTCCCGCAACGCGCAACCGCAGGCCATGCAGCGCGTCGACCTGCAGCAACTGTGCGAGGTCATGCTCGAGACCCACCTGGATGCGGCGGCGGCAAAGGACATTGACTTGGGGTTGGACACCACAGAGGCGCACGCCACGGGCCACACCTGGCTGCTGCGCGAGCTGCTGGGCAATCTGGTGGACAACGCCATTCGCTACACGCCGCGTGGCGGTCGCGTCACGCTTCGCTGCGGCCGGTGCCTGCCGGATGAGGGCACCGCTGACCAACCATTTCTGGAAGTCGAAGACAACGGCCCCGGCGTGCCCCCGCATGAGCGGGCACGCATGCTGGAGCGCTTCTACCGCATCACCGGTACGGTTGGCGAGGGCAATGGACTGGGGTTGGCCATCGCCGATGAAATTGCCCGCGTGCACAACAGCCAGTTGCAGGTGCTGGACGGGCAGGGTGGAGTCGGGTTGCGGATGCATTTGCGCTTGCCGGCTTAGTGATAGCCGTGCAGCGTGGTCTGGCGCAGACACGGTGCAGACACCGCTCAGACCTAGGCAAAACCCTTGCAAGTGCTATGCGAGAATGATTTGAACCACCATCGCTTCGCACCATGCCCGACGTATTGAACCCCTCCGAAGAGTCCCCAGACAACGTGCCACAAGAGGCCGACCTGTCGGTGGCTGCAGCGGTCGTTCGCAAGCGGCCCAAGCCGGGTGAGCGCCGGGTCCAGATCCTGCAGGCGCTGGCCAGCATGCTGGAGCGGCCCAACGGCGAGCGCATCACAACCGCCGCATTGGCGGCCCGTCTTGATGTCAGCGAGGCGGCGCTGTACCGCCACTTTGCCAGCAAGGCGCAGATGTTCGAAGGCCTGATCGAGTTCATCGAACAATCCGTCTTCTCGCTGATCAACCAGATTGTCGAGCGAGAGCAGGCTGTGCCCGGCGCCGTGGGGGACGCGGGTGCGCGCCAGGCGGCCAAAATGGTTGCCATGCTGATGCAGTTCGCCGAGAGGAATCCGGGCATGGTCCGCGTCATGGTGGGTGATGCGCTGGTGTTTGAGAATGACCGCCTGCAACAGCGCATGAACCAGTTCTTTGACAAGATTGAATCCACCTTCAAGCAGTGCCTGCGTGATGGTGAAGCGGCCACTTCCTCGGCAACGCCGACCATGGACGCGCAGGTCCGCGCCTCTGTGCTGGCAGCCTTTGTGGGAGGGCGTTTGCAGCGGTTTGTGCGCTCCGGCTACAAGCGCCTGCCGTCGGAACATCTGGATGCTTCGCTGCGCTTGTTGCTCGGGTAAACCCGCCCATCGGTTAGAAAACAGCCTCTAGAAACCAATATCTTTTGGAGGCGCTGCATGGAAATGCTGCAAAATAGCACGATCGTTCTATTTTGTGGTGCTTTGAATCCATGTCCATTGCGTCCTTATCCGCCAAGTTGATTCGCAAGGCCCGCCCGGCCTCCAGCCGGTCTGCGGCTGATGGCAAGACGGCCTCGGGTCGTGCCTTGCAAAAGGGCCAGCAAACCAAAATGGCGATCGTGGACGCCGCCTTGAATCTGGCCACCCAGTTCGGGCTTGAAGGCCTGAGCATCGGCGCACTGGCCGAGGCCACCCACATGAGCAAGTCTGGCGTGTTTGCCCACTTTGGCTCACGTGAAGAACTCCAGATATCGGTCATTCACGAGTACTTCGCCCAGTTTGAGCAGGCGGTCTTTTACGCAGCCATGGAGCAGCCACGCGGCTTGCCCCGGGTCAAGGCGCTGTTTTCAAACTGGATGAAGCTGGTGGCCGAAGAAATTCAGTCTGGCTGCATCTTCATCAGTGGTGCCGTCGAGTTTGACGACCGCCCGGGGCCTGTGCGCGATGCGCTGGCCACATCGGTGCAGACCTGGCTTGCGGCCATGAACCGATCCATCGTGCTGGCCAAAGCTTGCGGCCACTTGCCGGCCGATGTCGACGAGGAACAAATGGCGTTCGAAATCCATGGCCTCATATTGGCCTTGCATTACGAAGCCCGCTTTCTGCACAAACCCGGCTCGGTGGAGCGTGCCAACAAGGGTTTTGCCAACATTCTTGCCCACCACGGCGCACCAACCGTTTCCTGATCCAACCGTTCAACTAGGAGTATTGAGCATGCCCACCTACAACCCGCCCCTGCGCGACATGCAATTTGTGATGCACGAAGTGCTCCATGTCGTGGACGATTTCAAGCAAATTCCCAAGCACGCCGAGATCGATGCCGAGACCATCAATGCGGTGCTCGAAGAGGGCGGCAAGTTCGCCTCCGAAGTGATCTTTCCGCTGAATGTCTCCGGAGACTCCGAGGGCTGCACGCTCGACCAGGCCACGCACGCTGTGACCACACCAAAGGGTTTCAAGGAAGCCTACAAGACCTACGTCGAAGGGGGCTGGGCTGCGCTGGCCTGTGATACCGAGTTTGGCGGCCAGGGCCTGCCACTGGTCGTCAACCAGATGTTCTACGAAATGATGAACAGCGCCAATCAGGCCTGGACCATGTACCCGGGCCTGACCCATGGCGCCTACGCCTCGCTGCACACCCATGGCACGGACGAACAGAAGAAGACTTACCTGCACAAGATGACCACCGGCGAGTGGACCGGCACCATGTGCCTGACCGAGCCCCATTGCGGCACGGACCTGGGCCTGATGCGCACCAAGGCCGAGCCACAGGGGGATGGCACGTACAAGATCACCGGCAACAAGATTTTTATCAGCGCCGGCGAACAGGACATGACCGACAACATCATCCATCTGGTGCTGGCCCGTCTGCCCGATGCGCCTCCCGGCATCAAGGGCGTGAGTCTGTTCATCGTCCCCAAGTTCAACGTGAACGAGGACGGCACGCTGGGTTCGCGCAATGGCATCTACTGTGGCGGCCTGGAACACAAGATGGGTATCAAGGCCAGTGCCACTGCGCAGATGGTGCTGGAAGATGCCATCGGTACCATGGTCGGCCAGCCCAACAAGGGTATGCAGGGCATGTTTGTGATGATGAACGCGGCCCGCCTGGGCGTGGGTAACCAGTCCCTGGGTCTGACCGAAGTGGCCTACCAGAATGCACTGGCCTACGCCAAGGACCGCATCCAGATGCGTTCGCTGACCGGTATCAAGGCCAAGGACAAAGCCGCCGACCCCATCATCGTGCACCCCGATGTGCGCAAGATGCTGCTCACCGCCAAGGCTTATGCTGAAGGCGGCAGGGCGCTGCAGGCCTATTGCTCCATGCTGCTCGAAAAAGAGCACGGACACCCGATTGAGCAAGTCCGCAAGGACTCGGGCGAAATGCTGGCCATGCTGACCCCCATTGTCAAAGCCTTCCTGACCGACAACGGCCACATCGCCACCAATGCCTGCATGCAGGTCTTTGGCGGCCACGGCTTTATCAAGGAATGGGGCATGGAGCAGTTTGTGCGCGACAACCGCATCAACATGATCTATGAAGGCACCAACACCATCCAGTCGCTGGATCTGCTGGGGCGCAAGATCCTGGGCAACAACGGGGCCACGTTGAGGAAGTTCGGCAAGCTGGTCGGCAAGCTGGTGGAAGAAGAAGGCGTGAATGAGAAGATGGCCGAGTTCATTACCCCCATCGCCATTCTGGGGGACCAGATGACCAAGTTCACGACCGAAATCGGCTTTAAGGGCTTCCAGAATCCGGATGAAGTCGGCGCGGCGGCGGTGGACTACCTGCGTGTGGCTGGTCACCTGGTGTTTGGTTACTTCTGGGCCCGTATGGCACAGGTGGCCCTGCGTGAAATTGGCGCGGGCAATAACGACCCGTTTTATCTGGCCAAGCTGCAGACGGCGCGTTTTTACTTTGCCAAGCTGTTCCCGGAAACGGCTACATTGATGCGTACCGCCCGGACCGGAGCCAAGGTGCTCATGGATACCGATGCGGTATTCGCATAAGGCGAAATGCCCCGTCCTGAAAATCAACACAAGGAGTTCCCATGATCCGTACCGCTATTGCCATCGTCGTAGGTTTGTCGTCGATCTCTGCCATGGCGCAGATGTCGCCCGTGGGATTGTGGAAGACCATCGACGACAAGGATGGCTCCGTTAAATCTGAAATTCGCGTCACGCAAACCGATGGCGTCATTACCGGAAAGATCGAAAAGATACTCGACCCCAAGGCCAAGCCTGACGAGAAGTGTGTCGAATGCACGGACGACCGCAAGGACCAGCCGACGCTCGGGCTCGAAATCATTCGGGGGGTACGCAAAGCCGAGGGTAAGGATGTGTGGGAAGGCGGCACGATTGTCGAGCCCAGCACCGGCAAGATTTACAAAGTAAAGATGACACCGATCGAAGGCGGAGCCAAGCTCGAAATGCGCGGCTTCATTGGTTTTTCCTTATTGGGTAGAACCCAAACCTGGATTCGCGTCAACTGATCAATCAACAGGAACACTTTTATGTCCCGTTTTCAAGTCAAGAAGGTTGCCGTGCTCGGCGCCGGAGTGATGGGTGCGCAAATCGCCGCCCATCTGGTCAACGTCAAAGTGCCGGTGGTGCTGTTTGACCTGCCTGCCAAGGAAGGCCCTAAAAACGGGATCGTCACCAAGGCCATCGAGGGGCTGAAAAAGCTCAAGCCTGCACCCCTGGGTGTGGCCGATGACGCTGTTCTCATCGAGCAGGCCAACTACGAAGAGCACATGGCGCTGTTGGGCGAGTGCGACCTGATCATCGAGGCCATTGCCGAGCGGATGGACTGGAAGCTGGACCTGTACAAAAAGATTGCCCCGTTTGTGGCTCCCCACGCCATCGTTGCCAGCAACACCTCTGGCCTGTCGATCACCAAACTCAGCGCGGCACTGCCAGAAGAAATCAAACCCCGCTTCTGCGGCATTCACTTCTTCAACCCACCGCGCTACATGGCGCTGGTGGAGTTGATCAACACCCCGACCACGCAGGCGCAGGTGCTTGATGACCTCGAGGCCTTCGTCACCAGCAACCTGGGCAAGGGTGTGGTGCACGCCAAAGACTCCCCCAACTTCATTGCCAACCGGGTCGGCATCGCCGGCATGCTGGCGACCATGAAGGAAGTGGAAAACTTCGGTCTGACGTATGACGTGGTCGACGACCTGACCGGCAAAAAGCTGGGTCGCGCCAGTTCCGGCACGTTCCGCACGGCAGACGTGGTGGGGCTGGACACCATGGCCCACGTCATCAAAACGCTACAGGACACCTTGAGCATTGAGGCCGATCCGTTCTATGCGAGTTTTGCCACGCCGGAGGTGCTCAAGACGTTGCTGGAAATGGGCAACCTGGGCCAGAAAACCAAGGCCGGATTTTTCAAGAAAATTGGCCGCGACGTGATGCGCTTTGACTTGGCCAGCAAGGAATACGTTGCCGCCGGCGAGAAGTCTGACGAGGTCTACGCCCGCATGCTCAAGAAGCCTGCGGCGCAGCGACTGAAATTGTTGCGCAATGCCGAAGGCGCGCAAGGCCAGTTCCTGTGGGCCATCTTGCGCAATGCCTTTCACTACGCGGCGGTGCATCTGGCATCGATTGCCGACAACGCGCGCGACGTCGACTTCTGCATGCGATGGGGCTTTGGCATGAAGCAGGGCCCATTCGAGTTGTGGCAGGAGGCGGGCTGGCTGGAAGTCGCCAACATGGTGAAAGACGATATTGATGCCGGGCGGGCGCTGTGCAAGGCGCCGCTGCCCGACTGGGTGTTCAAAGGCCCAGTGGCCGATGCCGGTGGCGTGCATACGCCTGCGGGGTCGTGGAATCCGACCACGGGCACGTTCGTCATGCCGCGCAGTCTGCCGGTCTACGCCCGCCAGCACTTCCCTGAGAGCGTGATGGGTGCCAATGCGCCGTCCGCCACAACGGCTGGCAAGACCCTGCATGAGGACGAAGCGATCCGCCTGTGGACGCTCGATGATGAAGTCATCATCGCCAGCATCAAGACCAAGATGCACGCCATCGGTGCGGGTGTCATGGAAGGCCTGGACAAGGCCGTTGACATGGCCGAGAAGGATTACAAGGGCCTGGTTATCTGGTCGCCCGACGATATGTTCTCCGCCGGTGCCGATCTGCAATCCATGCTGCCGGCCTTCATGATGGGCGGTGCCAAGGCCATCGACGAAGCGGCGGCTGAGCTGCAGCGCGTGATGCTCAAGCTGCGCTACGCCAATGTACCCACCATCTCCGCCATACGCGGCCTCGCCTTGGGTGGCGGTTGTGAAATGGCGGTGTATTCGGCCAAGCGCGTGGCCGCCATGGAGAGCTATATCGGTTTGGTGGAAGTCGGTGTCGGCCTGGTTCCTGGTGCCGGCGGTCTGACCTACATTGCCCGCCGTGCCGCCGAGAACGCCGCCGCCTCGACCGGCAAGGATCTGCTGCCCTTCCTGACCGAAGGCTTCACGTGCGCCGCCATGGCCAAGGTGGGCACCAGCGCATTGGAGTCGCGCAAGCTGGGCTATCTGTTAGAGAGCGACGTGATCGTGCCCCACAAGGACGAGTTGCTGTTTGTGGCCATCAACGAAGCACGCGCCCTGTTCAACAGCGGCTACCGGGCACCGCTCAAGCGCCAGTTCGCCGTAGCCGGTCGCAGCGGTGTGGCCACCATCAAGGGCTCGCTGGTCAACATGCGTGATGGCGGCTTCATCAGCGCGCATGACTTTCATATCGCCGGTCTGATTGCTGACGTGGTGTGTGGTGGTGATGTCGACGCCGGCAGCCTGGTGACCGAGGAATACCTGATGGCGCTGGAGCGCAAAGCCTTCTGTTCGTTGCTGACCAACGCCAAGACCCAGGAACGCATCATGGGAATGATGAGTACAGGAAAGCCCCTAAGGAATTAGCATGATGAAACAAGTTCAAGAAGCCTACATCGTTGCCGCCACGCGCACGCCCATTGGCCGTTCGCACCGCGGGTTCTATCGCAACACGCGGCCTGACGATTTGCTGGTCAAGGTTTTGCAGTCCGCGCTGGCGCAGGTGCCCACGCTGGACCCCCAATCCATCGAAGACCTGATCTGCGGCTGTGCCATTCCCGAAGGCCAGCAGGGCCTGAACATTGCGCGCATTGGCGCTGTGCTGGCCGGTTTGCCCACCAGCGTGGGCGGCATCACGGTGAATCGTTTTTGCGCTTCGGGCTTGAGCGCCATCCAAATGGCGGCCGACCGCATTCGCGTCGGTGAAGCCGATGTGATGATCGCCGCTGGGGTGGAGAGCATGAGCATGGTGCCCATGATGGGCAATTCTCCATCTCTGTCGCCCTCCATCTTCGCGAGCGACGACGTGGGTATTGCGTACGGCATGGGCCTGACGGCTGAAAAAGTGGCCAATCAGTGGAAAGTCAGTCGTGACGCGCAGGATGCTTTTGCGGTCGAGTCGCACCGCCGTGCGCTGGTCGCCCAGGCTGGCGGCCACTTCGCGGCTGAGATCACACCCATTGAGGTGGTGGACCGCAGCCCGAATCTGCAAACCGGCGAGGTGGTCGAGAAGCGCCGCACCGTTTCCCTTGATGAAGGCCCACGCGCCGACACCACACTGGAAGGCCTGGGCAAGCTGCGTACCGTATTTGCCGCCCGCGGCTCGGTCACGGCGGGCAACAGTTCGCAGACTTCGGATGGTGCCGGGGCCCTGATCCTGGCCAGCGAAAAGGCGGTCAAGCAGTATGGTCTGAGGCCGCTGGCCCGCTTTGTCAGCTTTGCCTCCAAAGGGGTGCCCCCGCACATCATGGGCATCGGCCCCATCGAAGCCATTCCCGCCGCACTGCGTTATGCCGGGCTCAAGCAGGACGCCATCGACTGGATCGAGTTGAACGAAGCCTTTGCCGCGCAGTCCCTGGCCGTGGTCAACAGCCTGGGCCTGGACCCGGCCAAGGTCAATCCGATGGGCGGCGCCATTGCGCTGGGTCACCCGCTGGGTGCCACCGGTGCTATCCGCTCGGCGACAGCCATTCACGCACTGCACCGCAATAATCTCAAGTACGCCATGGTGTCCATGTGTGTCGGCATGGGGCAGGGGGCAGCGGGAATTTTTGAGCGAGTCTGAGATTTGCGGGACAGACCTGACGCCACCTGCGGGTGGCTTTTTTCATGGAGACATAAGTAGTGAGTTCACACGTTTTTGACCAGGCCATTGCCCTGGAGCCGCAGGCCGACGGAACCTTTACCGGCCACACCAGTGCCGCCTATGCCAACATGGTCGGTCCCTTTGGCGGCGTCACCGCGGCACAGGTCATGAACGCAGTGCTGCTGCACCCGCAGCGTCTGGGGGACCCCGTGTCTTTGACCATCAATTTTGCGGCGGCCCTGAGCCACGCGCCGTTTGTCATCGAAGCGCGCGCCGCGCGCACCAACCGCTCCACGCAGCACTGGGTGATTGAGGTGCGGCAAGACGGTGAGACGGTGATCACCGCAACGGCGTTCACTGCGCTGCGCCGCGACACCTGGGGTGTTGACGAGGACGCCATGCCGGTGTGCCCACCACCACAGGACGTGCCGATGGGGGATGGGCCTATGCCCATCGAATGGGTCAAACGCTACGAGATGCGTCCGGTTGCCGGTGCCATGCCCACCGTCTGGGACGGCAGCGGCGACAGCAGCCTGACCCAACTGTGGTTGCGCGACAACCCGCCGCGCCCGTTGGACTTTGCCTCGCTCACCGCGCTTGCCGACGTGTTTTTTCCGCGCGTGTTTGTTCGCCGCGCCACCCTGGTTCCGATTGGCACCGTGACCATGACGATCTACTTTCATGCTGATGCATCGCAGTTGGCCGCCAGTGGCATGGGCTATCTGATGGGGCAGGCAAGAGCCCAGGCATTTCGCAACGGCTACTTCGACCATACGGCCCAATTGTGGAGTGAGGCCGGCATTCTGCTGGCCACCACGCAGCAGCTGGTGTATTACAAAAACTGACCAAAAATGGAGATTTGATGCAAGACATACTGACCCACATTGCCGATGGCGTGATGACCCTCACCATCAACCGGGTGGCAAAGAAAAACGCATTTACCCCTGCGATGTACGCCGCCATGGCCGATGGTCTGGAGCAGGCCAAAGATGACCCAGCCATTCGCGTCACGGTCATCCAGGGCGACATCACCGTGTTCAGCGCTGGCAATGACATCAGCGATTTTTTGCAGCGCGGCGCCTCGACGCCGCAATCCCCTGTTTTTCGATTCCTGCGCGGTATTGCATCGCATCCCAAGCCGGTCATCGCGGCCGTGTGCGGCCCGGCGGTTGGCATTGGGACCACTCTGCTGTTCCATTGCGACCTGGTCTATGCCGGCGACAACGCCGCGTTCTCCATGCCCTTTGTGAACCTGGGCCTGTGCCCGGAGGCAGCGTCCAGCCTGCTGGTGCCGCAGATGATGGGTTACCACCGCGCGGCAGAAGCGTTGCTGCTTGGCGAGCCCTTCATGGCCGAGGCGGCGATGGAGGTGGGGCTGGTCAACCGCATCCTGCCACCGACCGAGGTGAACGCCATGGTGCAGGCACAGGCGCGCAAACTGGCAGCCAAACCGCTGGCCTCGTTGATCGAAACCAAGCGCCTGATGAAGAAGGGCCAGATGGCCCAGGTGCTGGCGCAAATGGCCGAGGAGGGTGAGAGCTTTGGCCGGTTGCTGCAGGAGCCGGCGGCCAAAGAAGCGTTTACGGCTTTTCTGGAGAAGCGCAAGCCTGATTTTTCACGGGGTTGAAGTGTAAAACAGGCCTCTAGCCCTCGTGTGATAAGCGTGAGCAGCTATTGAAAACGTAGCGTCATTTGGTCACGATGGGAAACGTGCCGGGCGCCTTGTCGATCAAACCAAAGAAGCGCACCAGGTCGATCTTGCTGCCGCCTACCTTCAGGTCGTCGCTGAGCAGCGTGTCCTTGACGCCTGCGGTGCCGGCAATCATCTTGACGAAGATGTCCTTGGTGAGCGTTAACGTGGCGTTGGCGTCGACCGCGGGTTCAGCGTTCTTGAAGTGCAGCACGGAGTTTTCAATCCACAGCACGTAGGACTCTTTCAGGTCGGTCAGCACCAGGTTGATCTTGAGGTCCTTGCCTTCTGCGTCCGGGCCGTTCAAGCCGGCGGCCATGGCTTCCAAAAAGCGCTCCATGGGTGTTTGCAGCAGCATCTGCATCAAGCTGGCTTTGGACATCCCCTTGGCGGGCGGGCCGGCGCGCAACTCCTGCGCGGCGGTGAGGTAGCTGTTGCGCCAGGTGGCTGCCTCGGCCATGTATCCCATCTGGTCGTAGGTCTTGGCCAGCAGCTCCCTGGCAGTCTTGCTCGCCGGGTCGCCAAATACGGCCTGGTTCAGCAACTCGGCCGCCCAGCGGTACTCACCCTTGTCAAAGGCTGTCTGGGCGTACGCGACGGCCTTGTCCGAGCCGCCGATGAGTTCGAGGTAGCGTTGGGCAGATTCCTGCGGTGGCAGGGGGTTGAGGTTGGCCGGGTTGCCGTCATAGGCACCCAGATAAAACTGGTAAACCGCCTTGACGTTGTGCCGGATGTCACCGTAGTAGCCCCGGGCGCCAAAGTAACCAGAGAGTGACTTGGGCAGTTGCACCATGTCGGCAATTTCGCGCGGCGTGTGCCCGGCGTTGATCAGGCGCACAGTCTGGTCGTGCGTGTATTTGTACACGTCACGGTGCATGGTGATGAGCTTTTTGATGTTGGTATTGCCCCAGACCGGCCAGTTGTGGGACGCAATGTAGACCTCGGCATCTTTTGTCTGCTCCAGCGCCTGGTCCATGTAGTTCGACCAGCGCAGGGCATCGCGCACCTTGGCTCCGCGCACCGGCAGCAGGTTGTGCATCTGCTGGCCCAGGTTTTCCGCTCCGTCATACAGCTTCTTGTCGGGAATGCTGAATGTCATCTCGGCCGGGCACTCGGCACCGGGTACGTTGTGGAACACGAAGTTCACCCCGTCCAGTTCGGTCTGCTGGGTGGGCTTGTAGATCAGCCAGGTTGGGGCAATGATGCCGATGGCGCCATAGGCCACATCCTTGCCCAGGCCGGTGTCCACATTGCCTTTGGCATTGCGCGGCAGGTCGCGGCCAAACTGGTAGAGCGAGCGCCGCGCCATGGCCGTGCCCACCATGATGTTTTCGCTGGTGGCTTCTTCCATAAAGCCTGCCGGTGCCACGATGGGAATCTTGCGCTCTGCTACTTCCTTGGGCGTCACCACGCCCAGCACGCCGCCAAAGTGGTCGGCGTGGGCATGGGTCAACACCACCGCAGACACCGGCTTGTTGCCCAGGTGCTGGCGGGCGAAGGCCAGCGCGGCGCTGGAGGTCTCAGGGGCCGTCAGCGGGTCGACCAAAATCCAGCCGGTCTTGCCTTCGATGATGGTCATGTTGGCAATGTCAAAGCCGCGCAATTGGTACACGCCGTCCATGACCTTGAACAGGCCATAGTTGGCGTTCAACTGGGCGTGGCGCCACAGGCTGGGGTTGACCGTGTCGGCGGCCTTGCCCTCCAGGAAGTTGTAGGCGTCAAAGTCTTTGAGAACCGTGCCGTCAGACGCAAGAATTTTGCCGGCCGGCTTGGCCATGAAGCCGCGCTTGGCGTCTTCAAAGTCCTGCGGATCGTCAAGCTTCAAATCCTTCGCAAACTGGGCGTTTACCTTGAGTGTTTCCGGCGTGGCGTCGCCCGCTGTGCCACCGATGCCGCTGGTTTTGCTGCAGCCGGTTGCTAAAGTGATGATCGCTGCCATGAGCGCGATATTGAGTTTTTTCATGTGATGGTCTCCTCATTTTTGGGGTGCGTGATTGTTGGAGTTAGCCGCAAAATCGTCCAATGCATATTTCATGCAAAATCAATGCACTCAATACATAACCCTCCCCAAGGAGCCATTCTATGGACCTGAAACGACTCAAACACCTGGTGGCCCTGGCGGAAGCGCGCAACTTTGGTCGCGCGGCAGCCCAGTGCCACCTGACCCAATCGGCCTTCAGTCGCAGCATTCAGGCGGCTGAGGAAGAAGTGGGATTGCAACTGTTCGACCGCGGGTCGGTGGAGGTCAGTTGCACCGATGCGGGCGCCTTCGTCGTGCAGCGGGCACGCAAACTGTTGTTTGAAAATAGTTGCCTTGAACGTGATGTGAGCCTCTACCGGGAGCGTTTGATTGGTGACCTGTCCTTTGGCATTGGCCCCTTTCCTGCGGCGACCATCGTGCCGCCGCTGCTGTCGGAAATCCGCACCCGCTATCCCGGGGTGTGCGTGCGGGTCGAAGTGAACAATGCCGACTACCTTGCGGCGCATTTGCGTGCCGAGGAATTGGACTTCTATATGGCGGATATGCGCAATGTGGTTGCGGCCGCCGACCTCACGATCACTCCTGTTGCCAAGCTCTCGGGGGGCTTTTATGTGCGCGAAGGCCACCCGCTGTTGCGCGAGACATCGGTCACCGGAGCTATGCTGCTGCCGTATGGCCTGGCCAGTGTTCGCTTGCCGGAGGCAGTGCAGGTCGGCCTGGGTTCCCTGATGGGGCTGGGTGCGGGCAAACGCATTCCATTGGCCGTGGAGTGTGACGACCTGAACCTGCTGAAATCGCTGGCGCTTTCCACCGACACGGTGATCGGCTCGACCGATGCCGGCACGGTCCATGACGTGGCCAGCAAGCGTCTGGTGCGGCTGGATGTGACCGATATACCGCCGATGTATGCCGACATGGCCATCGTGTCACTCAAAGGCAGAAGCTATTCGCCAATGGCGCAGTTTGCGGTCGATTTTATTGTTGGCAAGGCACAGGCCATGACAGACGAGTGAGTTGCCAGATGCTGATGTAAGTCAAATTGTGCGTCAGCCTCGCGTAACTTCGCGCCTTACACTGGTCTGGAACGCCCGGTACACCGTGCGCGCCTCATTATTGATATTGAAAGACCATGCCATGACAAACCCTATCCATGCAACTCTGATACCCGGCGACGGCATTGGCCCCGAAATCATGGACGCCACGCTGGCTGCGCTGGATGCTCTGGGTGCGCCGTTTGTGTGGGACCGCCAGGTTGCCGGCCTGGGTGGCGTCGAGTTGGCGGGCGACCCGTTGCCCAAAGCCACGCTGGACAGCATTCGCCAAACCCGTCTGGCCCTCAAGGGCCCGCTGGAGACGCCTACCGGCGGTGGTTACCGGTCATCCAATGTGCGCCTGCGCGAAGAATTCCAGCTCTACGCCAACCTGCGCCCGGCACGCACCATCGTTCCTGGTGGACGTTTTGACAAGATCGATCTGGTGGTGGTGCGGGAGAACCTTGAAGGCCTGTACATCGGCCATGAGCACTATGTGAAGATTGACGAAGACCCGCATGCCGTGGCCATGGCCACCGGCATCAACACCCGCGCCGGCAGTCGCCGTCTGTTGGAGTACGCGTTTGAGCATGCGGTGACAACCGGGCGCAAAAAGGTCACCATCGTGCACAAGGCCAACATCATGAAGGCGCTGACCGGCATCTTTTTGGAGACCGGGCTGGAATTGTATGAACGCAAGTACAAAGGCAAGTTTGAGCTCGACACGGTCATCATCGATGCCTGCGCCATGAAGCTGGTGCTCAACCCGTGGCAATTTGACATGCTGGTGACGACCAATCTGTTTGGCGATATTTTGTCCGACCTGGTGGCCGGGTTGGTGGGCGGTTTGGGCATGGCACCCGGTGCCAACATTGGTGCCGACGCGGCCATTTTTGAAGCGGTGCATGGCTCGGCTCCCGACATCGCCGGCAAAGGCATTGCCAACCCCATCGCCCTGATGCTGGCGGCCGCCATGATGCTGGACCATTGCAAACTGCCCGACATGGCCACGCGCTTGCGGGTGGCCATTGACCAGACGCTGAACCTGGACAACATCCGCACCGGGGACCTGGGCGGCAAGGCCGGTACGGCTGAGTTCACCAAGGCGCTGGTCAGCCGCATCAAGGGCTGAGTGGTGCCCTGAACCCCGTACAGCAACTCTACCGTGCAGCCGTAGTTGCCATGCGCAACCGGCGCGCACCATCTTCGGCGCGTGCATCGTCAATTTCGCGCAGTACGGCCTGCATATCCACATCGGCGTGCTTGCGCTCGAAGTGACCTGTCAGCGCAGTCTCGTTGCTCAGTAAGCCCGCCTGGTACAGGCTCCAGATCTCGGGGCCGTAGTCGGTACGCAGCAAGGCAGGCGCAAACTGCCCAAAAAAGTCGCGCAGATTATTGACATCGCGTAGCAGCATGCGTTGGGCGTGGTTGTTGCCTGCGGCGTCCACCGCCTGGGGCAGGTCGATGATGACGGGCTCGTCCACACCATCGCCACCCTCCATGCCGGACGTGTGGGCTAGCAGGATATTGAATTCCGACAGGTCTCCATGCACCACCCCGGCGCACAGCATGCGCACGACCTCGGCAATCAGCGTGGTGTGGTGCTGCAAAGCCTGCTCGGTGGTGAACGCTACATCGTTCAGGCGCGGCGCGGCATCGCCGTCGGCGTCGGTCACTAGTTCCATCAGCAGCACGCCGTCGTGGAAGTTGTAGGGTTGGGGCACGCGCACACCGGCAGCCGCCAGACGGTAGAGCGCGTCCACCTCGGCGCTTTGCCAGGCGGCCTCTTGCTCTTGCCGGCCAAACCGGCTGCCCTTGGCCATGGCCCGGGCCGAGCGCGAATTTTTGACCTTGCGGTTTTCGGTGTAGTCCACCGCCTGGCGAAAACTCCGGTGCGTGGCTTCCTTGTAGATCTTGGCGCAGCGCGTCTCGTCGCCGGTGCGCACCACAAAAACCATAGCCTCCTTGCCGCTCATCAGCTGGCGCACTACGGTATCGATCAGGCCTTCTTCAATGAGGGATTGCAGTCTGGGAGGTGGTTTCATGGTTGTGGGTTTGCGCGAACGGACACAGGGATTGTGCCCGGAGCGCGCAAACCTCAGCGCTCGCTGCGTCGGTTGTCATGCCGGTTGTCGTGGCGCGAGTCCGTGGCGTTGTCGAATCGCTCGTTACGTGAATCGCGGCGGTATTCACTGCGCCTCTCATCACGGTGCCCATAGGCGCGCGCTTCGAGCTGACGATAGTAGCCCTGGCCCCGCAGGTATTCGCTGTGGTTTTCCCACCAGCGGTTGTTCTGCTCCACCCGCACAAAGTGCACCGGGTGTCCGCAGGCGCGGTAGCGTCCGCAGTGGCGACCCCAGTCGCGGTACTCTTCCTGCGGCACATGCAGGTACCTCACCGGCGCGCCGTACACGGGGTGGCCGTAAATGACCGGTTGTGCGTTCCACACCGGCGGCGGTGGATTATTGCCAAGCGATATCTGGCCGAATACACCTGGGGCGAAGGCACCACCCACGGTGACATTCACATAAGACTGTGCCCGAACCACGCCGGCAAAGCTGAGCGTGAGCACTAGCGCCGCAAGCATCTTTAAGCGACTTAAATTCATGGTCTATCCGGTACAACAACAGTCGCAAGGCCCCGACCGTTTTGAGCATGCCCCGCTTTCGCGTGGGCCTGCATATGTAACGGCGTGCGCGTGCCCCTGTTGACCGCACTTACCTTTGTTTACAAGTCAGCGCGGGGAAGTGCAGGGTTTAGCGAACCAGCACCGACCAGCCGGCCTGGCGGTTGACCTTGTTGTTCTCATATTCCCACACGGTGCCACAGCGCTCGCAGCGGTACTTGGTGATGGTGACGGTGCCGTGTTTGTGCGCCACGTTGCGGTGCGTGCCTTGCATCAACTCGGGGTGCCCTTTGGCTTTGCGCCAGTGTTGCTGGATGCCTGCGCACGAGTCGCACATCTCAGCGGTCTTGATTTCGGTCGGAGGCGTCTTTTCGTCGGTCATGGGGTCGTTCTTAGAGTGATGGGGTGATTGTCGCTGTGCGCGACAACTGCAGCCCTCGCAAGCGCCCATGCGCTTCGTCGTCATGGTCAGCCGGCAACTGGTTCTTGGCCTGCAGGTAGTGGTGGGTGAACACATCCAGGTAGGCCTCCAGCGTTTGCGCCGCCAGCGGCTCACCGGCCAGGTCCAGGCACAGGGCCGCCACCTCGGAGGTGCAGAAGTGGTCATCGCGCCGGGAGCGGCGCAGTTTGTAACGCGAGATCTGCTCGTTCTGCAAACTAAGCACCGGCAGGTGATTCAGGTAGGGGCTTTTGCGGAACATTTTGCGCGCCTCGGGCCAGGTTGCGTCCAGCAGTACGAAGAGTGGGCGCCCCCACGCTCCACCGCTGCGCGGGTCGCGGCTGTTGCCTGCGATCAGCTGCGTAACCACCCGCTCTGGCGCCACAAACTCCCCTGGAAACACCAGGTACGGCTGCCACTGCGGATCAGCCAGCATGGCCAGCAAGGCGGGGTCCACCGCGGTGCGGGCCCATCCATAGGCAAAGGTATCGGCCACCACGTCGGCAATCAGCCAGCCGGTGTTGCTGGGCTTGAGTGGTTCGATGTCCGCCATGATCAGGCACACGCCGGCGCGCGTGGGCACGGTGGGGCGCAAGGCGCACAGGCAGTGGCTGGGCACCAGGCGGCAACCTGCACAGCGCTCGCCATGTGGGCCGCCGCGGGCGAGAAAGGGTTTGGAGCTGCGTGCCAAGCGTGCGGTGCGCAGGCGAGAGACTGCATGTGGTGGTGCAGCGTGGTGCATTCAGGGCTTCGGGCTCTGACTGTCTACGCACTCCAGCGCGAACATGGGCAGATCGGACTGCCGACTCAACCACACACCGCCACCGAGTTCGGTGAAGCCGGCCGACAGACCGCGCCGGTACAACTGGGCCGGGTGCTTGAAAAGGCGTGGGTCGGTTAGCGTTTCATCCAGAATTTCCAGGTCCCAGTCCTCGCGAGTGACGGCCTCCACGTACAACGCGCCACAGCTCAGTTGCCGCAGGTTGTGCATGGCGACTTTTAAATCCGCTTCGCACAGGTAGGGCAACACGCCCTGGCAGATCACCAGGTCAAAAGGGGCTTTGGTCTTGTAATCGATTACCGATCCGCGCTCCCAGCCAAAGCGCGTGCACAAATACTCGCTGTATTCAACGCCGTGAAATTGCGCGTGCGGGTAGTGCCGCTGGATCACATCGCGCCACAGCCCAATGCCGCAGCCCACGTCCAGCACGCGCCGCACCGGCACCCGCACAAACTGCAGGTAGCTGCACACAAATGCGCCCAGCCGTTCGACGTGTGCCGGGTCGACCACACTCGTCTTCTTGTTGAAATAGAAGCGCTCGTAATACGCCTCGTCAAACAAACCCTCACGCGCAGACTTCACGCAATTCCCCTAATAAACAGACGGTGCTGCTTACTTTTTTGCAGGTCGGTGCAGTGCGCAAATCTTGTTGCCGTCGGGGTCACGCAGATAGGCGAGGTAGAGCTTGCCCACCGGGCCTTCGCGGAACCCTGGGGGATCTTCGCACGTGGTGCCGCCGTTGGCGACTCCAGCCGCATGGAATGCGTCACCTTGTTCGGGCGATTGCACGTTAAACCCGATGGTGCTGCCATTCCCGTGCGTAGCGGGTTCGCCGTTGATGGGTGTGGTGATCGCGAATGTGCCGCTGGGACCGCGGTAGAAATAGCGGTTTTTGTTGGCAATCCCGGGGCCGATGCCCAGCGTGCCGAGCAGCGCGTCGTAAAACTTTCTGGAAACTTCAAGGTCATTCACACCGACCATCACATGACTGAACATAGTTTTCTCCGTTGGGGCCCGATAGCGGGCAAAGTGGGAACGGTAGATGGTACACACCCTTCGCCGCCGGCGATTGGCCTGCAGGAGCTGACGGAGCTGTTGGCGCGGGAATAGTGTCAGGTGGGCGCGTAGCACCCGTGTAATGTGCGCAACCAGCTATAAAAAATGTAGCAATCAGGCCGCAATCACCATCCAGCCAACGCCAAACTGGTCTTCCAGCATGCCAAAGGCGGCGGGCTCCAGAAAGGCGCGATAGATGCGTTCGGGTGGCGCGCGCAGTACGCGATGCAGAGAGACGGTGTTGGTCGGCATGGTCTGGTCTCCTTTTCGGTTGTGGTGGGTAATGATACTGGCCGCGAGCCACTTTTGCTTGGGGCTGAAAAGTGGCTGTAGACCCCGTGGAACATGCATAGCCAGCTATCAAAAACATAGTAGATGCATTCATGCCAGGCGCCGCTCCGCCGTGGAGCCGGTATGCGCCACATCAACACATGGCCAGATTTCTGTGACCGCTGCGGCAGGCTGGCTTACCATCGGGCGCCCGCAATGGGCCAACCCATCAATATTCGCACCACCAGTCTGAAGAAACATGACATTTCCCCTCAAACCCCTGTTGCTGAGCGTATTGTTTGTTTGGGGCGCAGCAGGCGTTCAGGCCGCCGGGCCGGCTACGAGCGCTGCGCTGGCCAAGGCCGCCACCCCCACGGTGCTGCTGGACATCAAACCAGACCCATGGCAGGTGCGGCGCAAACAGGTCATTGACCTGGTGGCCGTCATCCAGAAGAGCGACTACAAGGACAAGGCCGCGAAGGACAAGTTCGACAAAGTACTGGCCGACTTTGACAAAGACTTTGTCTCCATCACCCCGATGGAGGCCATGGACCTGCAGCGCATGTACTACGTGCCGGTGTCCAAGCCCGAGGAAATGGAAAGCAATCTGGGCGTGGTGGCCGCAGTGGCCACGCTGGGTTGGTACGACGCGCTGCGCTTTGCCGATGCGAGCGGGCGCGCCGAGATTCAGGACAACGAGAGCTTTTTCCTGCGCGCCTTCACGGCACCGGGCAGCAAGTCGCTGGACGACGTGGTGGCGTTCTTGAAAAACAAGCCGGTGGAAGCGGCGCGCGCGGTCAAGACGGGTACCGATGCGGCCCGCACCGTGCTGGGCCGCATCCACTACGACACGCATTGGCCAGCGTCCTACGGCTTGCTGCGCTCCCAATGCGCCTTGCAGCGCGCGCAAAACTGCAAGCGCCCGGTGCCCCTGCCACAAGAGCAGTGGCCCGCCGCTTTTGAAGAGGCGGTTGCCACCACCACCCGCTACTACCGCGACAACAGCAAACCCTGATGGACCACCCCATGTTCAAACTCATCCTCTCCGACTTCACCCTCGAACACTTCATGCAGCACTACTGGCAGCAAAAGCCGGTGGTCATACGCCAGGGGTTCAAGAAGTTTGTGGACCCCATCAGCCCTGAAGACCTGGCGGGTCTGGCCTGCGAAGAGCAAATCGATTCGCGGCTGGTCTACAAAAAGCGCGGCAAGTGGCAAGCCGAGAACGGCCCCTTTGAGTCGTATGACCACCTGGGCAAGACCGGCTGGTCGCTCATCGTGCAGGCCGTCAACCACTGGTCGCCCGAGGTGGCCGAACTGGTCAAGCCGTTTGACTTCATCCCCAAGTGGCGCCTCGATGATGTGATGATCAGCTACTCAACGCCCAAGGGTGGCGTGGGCCCGCACATTGACCTGTATGACGTGTTCATCTGCCAGGGCTCGGGGCGGCGTCAGTGGCGCGTGGGCGACCGGGGCGAGCACCGCCAGTTTGCGGCGCACGCAGCGCTGTTGCATGTGGACCCGTTCGAAGCCATCATTGATGTGGAGCTGCTGCCGGGCGACATCTTGTACATCCCGCCGGGCTTTCCGCATGATGGCGTGTCGCTGGAAACATCCATGAGTTTTTCGGTCGGCTTCCGGGGGAAGTCAGCTTGCGATATGTTGAGCGGTCTGGCCGACCACGTTATCGACAAGGAGTTGGGCAGCACGCTGTTCAGCGACCCGGGTCGCCCCGTCCACAAGAATCAGGGTCAGATCAACGCCATCGACTTTGCCCACATCAAGGCGCAGTTGCAGTCCATCCTGGACGACGACAAGTTGGTGGCCGACTTTGCGGGCAGCTTCCTGTCCAGGACCAAATGTCAGCTGGACCTGCAGGCGCTGGACGAACCCATGGATGAGACCGACCTGCTCAACACCCTGAAGACCCAGCCGCTGGTACGCACCGGTGGCCTGCGCTGCTTTTACGTGGACGCCACGGTGGGCGAGGGTGTTTGTTATGTCGATGGCGAGCGCCATGCCTTTGGCGCGAAGGCACAAGCCGCCGTCGTGGCGCTGTGCGACCACGACGTGGTCAACCAGAAACTGCTGCGCGCGGGTTTGAAAAATCCGCGGTTTGTGACGGCGCTCACTCAGTGGGTGAATGCGGGCTACTGGTACTTCGAAGACTAACGCCCGAAGGAGCCTGGGCGGCATAGGGTTTTGCGCAGGTCAAGGAGGAGCCCGCACGGCGGGCGGAGGACACGGACCAAACCCCTATCCCGCCCAGGCTCCGATCGCAACACCCTGGATCGTGTCCACCTTCTTCTATTCCCAGCGCGGACATTGCGGTCTGTGCTAACGTCAGCGCCTTGTCTTTTTTTGACCTATCCCAAAACATGAAACGACTTTTACTTACTGCTGGCCTGCTGCTCTCATCGTTGCTGTCACAAGCTGCACCGGTGGCGGTCAAAGGCTATGCCCACGTCAAAACCGTGGGCAGTATTGATGAATACACCCTTCAATCCAACGGTCTTCAGGTACTGCTGATGCCCGAGCACTCCAGCCCCACGCTGACCTTCATGGTGACCTACCGGGTCGGTTCCAAGAACGAGGTGACCGGTACCACCGGTGCCACGCACCTGCTGGAGCACCTGATGTTCAAGGGCTCCAAGAACCACACGCGTGAAAAAGGCAACAACGTCGACCAGTTGCTCGAGCGCACGGGCGCGCAGTACAACGCCACCACCTGGCTGGACCGCACCAATTACTACGCCAACATGGGCAGCGAGCACCTGGCCACGGTCATGGGCATGGAAGCCGACCGTATGCGCAACCTGCTGCTGCGCGAGGAAGACCGCAAACCCGAGATGACGGTGGTGCGCAACGAGTTCGAGCGCGGCGAGAACTCCCCCATCCAGGCGTTGTACAAAGAGATTTACCAAACCGCGTTCGTGGCGCATCCCTACCACCACAGCACCATTGGCCACCGCAGCGACATCGAAAAAGTGTCGATTGAAAAGCTGCGCGAGTTTTACAACACCTACTACTGGCCCAACAACGCCACGGTCACCATCATTGGCGACTTTGAGTCGGTGAAGGCACTGGAACTGGTCAAGAAGTCGTTTGGCGTCTACCCCCGTTCGCCCAAACCCATCCCCGCGCTGTACACCGAAGAGCCTGAGCAAAATGGCGCACGCCGCACCGTGGTCAAGCGCGCCGGTCAACTCGGTGTGGTCGCCGTGGGGCACAAGATTCCGGCTGCAACACACGCTGACTTTGCCCCTGTGATGCTGATGAGCGCCATCCTCGCCGACGGCAAGAACAGCCGCATGTACAAAGCCATCACCAACAAGAATCTATCCACCGGCGTGGAAGGCGAGATGGGAATTTTTGCAGACCCGTCCATCCACATCGTGTTTGCACCATTGGCCCCCGGGGCCAAGCATGACGAGGTGGAAGCCATCATCGTGCAGGAGATTGAACGCCTGAAGAAAGACGGTGTGACCGAAGTCGAGTTACAAGCCGCTGCGGCCAAGAATGCTGCGGATGCCGCCTTCAAGCTCGATGGCTCGTTTGGCATTGCCGGCAACATCAACGAGTTCATCAGCGCGGGCGACTGGACCCTGTTCTACGGCCTTGACGAAGCCACCAAAAAGGTCACCGTAGCGGACATCCAGCGCGTGGCGAACAAATATTTGAGCGAAGACCACAGCACCACCGGCTGGTTCATCCCGACCAACGCCGGGGTCGCACCTGCTGGCGGTGCCGCCAAGCCCGCTGCCAAGACCGGTTTTAAGTCCTCGCTGGCTGATGGGCCCTACTACTACCGCGATCCGAGCCTCCATGCGGGCATCTCGCCAGTCCTGGCTGCAGCCAAAGAACCGGCGGGACGCGCGGCATCGGCCCAGACCGGGACCAAGATTGCCCCGAATGCCAAGCGCATCAAGATTGCCGGCGTGGACGTCATCACCTATCCCACCGGTGTGAAGGATGTTGTGACCGTGCGCGGCTCGCTGCCTGCCGGACGCTCCCAGGGGGCGGGTGGCAACCCCGCCGTGCCAACGCTGACCGCCATGTTGCTCGACCAGGGCACCAAGAGTCAGGACAAGTTTGCCATTGCTGAAAAGCTTGAAGCCGTGGGTGCGGCCATCAACTTCCGGGTGGGCACGGATCTGCTGGACATCAGCGCCAGGTCCCTGAAGAAAGACGCACCGCTGGTGCTGGGTCTGATTGCCGAGCAACTGCGCACACCGGCTTTGGCGCCGGAAGAATTTGCCAAGGTCAAGAAGCAGTTGGCAGGCGGTATCAAGCGCAGCCTGGAGAGCACCGATTTTCGCGCTGCCGATGCGTTTAACCGTTTGACCTACCCGGTGGGCCACCCCACCCGCTCCGTGTCACCTGATGACATGCTGGCCGCCATTGAGGCCGCCACGCTGGACGATGTGGTGGCCTTTCACCAGGCCAACTACGGCCCCGCCGCCATGACCCTGGTGCTGGTAGGTGACTTGGACATGCCTGCCCTGCAAGCCGAAATCGCGCGGTCGTTCGCTGGCTGGACCGGCGGCAAGGCCGTGGTGCGTGCGGCAAAGCCCGCAGACCCCGCTGCGGCTGCCAGGCAGGATGTGGCGATGGACGGGAAGACCAGCGTCTCCATCATCATGGGCCAGCCCAGCGGCCTGCGTTACAGCGACCCCGACTACCAGGCGTTGCGTCTGGCCACGGCCATTCTGGGCAGCGGCTTTACCGGTCGTCTCATGACCAACGTACGCGACAAGGAAGGCCTGACGTATGACGTGCGCGCCAACCTGGCGGGCGATATGGTCAACGATGGCGACTGGCGCATCTCTGCTACCTTCGCGCCCGGCTTGCTGGACAAGGGTATTGCCTCGACCCAGCGCCAACTCAAGCTTTGGTATGACGCGGGTGCCACGTCTGCCGAAATCAGCGCACGCAAGAGCAACCTGATTGGCTCGTTTAAAACAGACCTCGCCACAACCGGCGGCATGGCGGGCGCCCTGCTGGGTGCCGTGAATCGGGGCTATGACGTGAACTGGCTGGATGAATTTCCTGCCCGCGTCAACGCACTGAGTGACCAGCAGGTGAATGCGGTCATCAGGAAATACCTCAAACCCGAAAGCATGGTGCTGGTGCGTGCCGGTACCTTTGCCGGGGCAGCATCCGCAAGCAAGTAGTGCTTGGGCATGACCCCTCCGATACCGCACAAACCGGTCCTGTTGGTGGTCGACGATCAGGCTGCCAACATCGAGGTGTTGCACCAGATCTTCAAGGCCGACCATGCGGTCTATATGGCCACCAGTGGTGCGCAGGCATTGGCTTTTTGCGCCAACCAGCTTCCCGACCTGATCCTGCTCGATGTCCTCATGCCCGATATGGACGGCCATCAGGTGTGTGTGCAGTTGAAGGCCGATCCGCGGACCCGCGACATCCCGGTTATTTTTGTCACCGGGCAAAGCAATCCCCACGATGAGACGCAGGGCCTGCGCCTGGGGGCCGTGGACTTTATTCCGAAACCGGTCAATGCATCGATCGTGCGGGCGCGAGTGCAAGTGCAGCTCATGTTGCGCCAATCGCTGCGCCAGGTGCAGGAGCTCAACGAGACGCTGGAAGAGCGCGTTGCACAGCGTACCGCCGAACTGCGACAGGCCTTGCTGGCTTTGCGCCAGTCGCAGGACAATCTTGCCGACAGCGAAGCCCGCGCCACCCTGAGCACGCTGATTGCCAGCGTGTCGCATGAGTTGGGCACACCGCTTGGCAACAGCCGGATGGTGGCTGCTGCGTTGGGTGAGCAAACCAAGGTCATGGCCCAGGCCCTGAAAGCCGGGCAAATCAAACGCTCCTCCCTGGATCAGTTTGTGGAACAGGTTTCCGAGGGGGTCAGCCTGCTGGAGTCGAACCTGGTTCGCGCGGTCGATTTGTTGGGAGACTTCCGCCAGGTGGCGGCCGACCAGGCCAGCGAGCAGCGCCGCGTGTTCAAGCTGGATGTGGTGGTGGGGGAAATCCTGCACACGCTGAGTCCCAGTCTCAAACGCCAGCCGCACCGCATTGTGGTGGATATCGCGCCAGACATTGTGATGGACAGCCAGCCGGGCGCTTTGGGGCGGGTTCTCATCAACCTGGTCAACAACGCCTATTTGCACGCCTTTGAGGGCCACACCAATGGCGAGCTAACCATCAGCGCGCATGCGGATGCGAACCAGGTCACGCTGCTGGTGGCGGACAACGGAGTCGGTATGGCGCCCGATGTGTTGCCCAAGGTGTTTGATCCATTTTTCAGTACCAAAGTCGGCCACGGCGGCACGGGCCTGGGCATGGCGATTGTTCAGAACCTGGTCACCAAGGCGCTCGGTGGGGCCGTCAGCGTGACGTCCACGGTCGGGCAGGGAACACGTTTTGAATTGGTTTTGCCAAGGGTTTTTTCGGGTTGATTATTTTCACCAAGCATTTGCTTGCTAAAAATAATTGAATTTGGTATCGTCGCGGCATGACCGACGATGCAACCCTGCTTGAAACCGCCACCGCCACCGCCACCGCCAGGCGTCCGCGTGGACGTCCTCGCAAAACGGTAGACGAGCGCGACGACGGCAATCGACGCATTGCCCTCCTCGGTGCAGCTGCATCGCTCTTTCGGCGCCAGGGTTTTGCCGCCACCACGACCCGCGACATAGCCGCCGCAGCGGGTATGCAAAGCGGCTCTCCGTTCTACCATTTCAAAAGCAAAGAAGCCCTGCTGTTCGCAGTGATGGAGGAAGGCATGCACGCCGCGCTGGAGCGCCAGCGGGCAGCGGTGCAGTCGCCGGGGCATGCAGCTTTGCCTGCAAGCGAGCAACTGCGCCAACTGGTTCAAGTGCACTTTGGTGTGTTGCTCGGGCCAGGCAACGACTTTGTGCCGGTGATGCTGTACGAGTCACGCTCGTTGCCGGAGCAGGAGCGAAACCGGCTGGCGCAACTGATTTCTGAGTACGAGTCTTTGTGGATGCCGGTGCTGACCGCGCTGCATTCGAGTGGGCAATTGCGCGCGCCGGTGGGGTTGGCGCGGTTGCTGATTCTGGGTGCTTTGAATTGGTCAGTCCAGTGGTTCGACCCCAAGAAAGGCGCGTCCGTGCAGGATTTGACCGACGCCGCCATGGCCTTATTTTTGAACTGATTGAGCGTCTGTATGACATACCGTTCTGTTTTTGCCCCTGATTTATTCGCCGGCCGCGTGGTCGTTGTCACCGGGGGGGGCTCCGGAATCGGGCGTTGTGTGGCGCATGAGTTGGCGTCTTTGGGCGCACAGGTGGCACTGGTTGGGCGCAAGGCCGAGAAGCTGCAAAAGGTGGCTGATGAGATCACGCAAGACGGCGGGCGCGCCAGTTTTCAGGTTTGTGACATCCGCCAGGAAGACGTGGTCAAGCAGACAGTAGCCGCCATCGTGTCCGAGCACGGGCCAATCGACGGCTTGGTGAACAACGCCGGCGGCCAGTTCATGACGCCGCTCGAAGCCATCAGCGCCAAGGGTTGGGAGGCGGTGGTCAATACCAACCTGACCGGCGGCTTTTTGATGGCACGCGAGTGTTACCTGCAATGCATGAACAAGCATGGCGGCAGCATCGTCAATATCGTTGCCGACATGTGGGGTTCCATGCCGGGCATGGGTCACAGCGGTGCCGCAAGGGCCGGCATGGTCAGTTTTACCGAAACGGCTGCGATGGAGTGGGCCGCAAGAGGAGTCCGCGTCAACGCCGTGGCGCCTGGCTACATCGCCTCCAGCGGCATGGACAACTACCCCGCAGAGATGGCACCCATGATCCGGGAAATGGCCAGGACCATTCCTGCCGGGCGCTTTGGCACCGAGGCCGAGACAGCCGCCGGCATTGTGTTTTTGCTCAGCCCTGCGGCGTCATTCATCAGCGGCACCACCTTGCGCATTGACGGCGCCCGCCCACAAGCCCGCGCGGGCTACCCCATGCGCGTGCCCGATGCGGCGGTGCAGGCGCGCGAGTCGGTCAAGCCATTCAACGGTTTTCACCGGGCACAGACGCCAAAAATTTTCACCCAGTAACCCCCCACTTTTAAAGCCTCACCCACCATGTCAGCTAACGCGATTGAACAGGAAGACATCACCCAGGTAGAAGATGCTGCGCGACGCTTCGTGCAGACCGAAGTCACTCCGAATCTCGAAGCGTGGGAAGAGGCAGGTGAGTTCCCGCGCGGCCTGTACCACCGCGCAGCGGAAATGGGATGGCTCGCCATGGGGTACCCCGAAGCGTTTGGTGGCACACCTGCGCCGTGGGTCTTGCGCAACGCCCTGACGATTGCGCTGGCGCGCACCGGTGGCAGCGGTGGCCTGATGGCCAGCCTGTTCAGCCACAACATTGGCCTGCCACCGGTGGTGCGCCACGGCAGCCCCGCATTGCAACAAAAGGTCATACCCGATGTGCTGGCGGGCAAAAAGATCGCGGCGCTGGCTATTACCGAGCCCGGTGGTGGCACCGATGTGTCGGCTCTGAAAACAACTGCGCGGCTGGAGGGCGATGAATATGTGGTCGATGGTGAGAAGGTCTTCATCACTTCGGGCATGCGCGCTGACTGGTTGACGGTGGCGGTGCGCACGGACCTGAAGAACAAAGGTCCCATGGGCATTTCCATGCTGATGGTGCCCGGTGATGCGGTGGGCCTGTCGCGCAGCCCATTGAAAAAAATGGGCTGGTTGTGTTCGGACACTGCGCAATTGCGCTTTGACAATGTGCGCGTCCCGGCCAGCAATCTGGTGGGCGAGGAAGGTTCCGGCTTCAAGATCATCCTGACTAACTTCAATGGCGAGCGCCTGTCCATGGCCGCCATGGCCCTGGGCTTTTCCGAATGCTGCTATGACGAGGCGCTGAGCTGGGCACGCCAGCGCAAGACCTTTGGCTCCGCCCTGGTCGACCACCAGGTGATCCGCCACAAGCTCATGGACATGAAGATGCGCATCGAGTCCACCCGTGCCTGGTTGAACGCCGTGTCCGCACGGGCGGACGCGGGTGACCGCGGTGACAAGGCCGCCAAGGGTGCCGAGTGGGTGGCGCAGGTCTGCCTGCTCAAGAACCACGCCACGCAGACCATGCAGTTCTGCGCCGACCAGGGCGTGCAGATTCTGGGCGGCATGGGATACATGCGCGGCACAGCTTGCGAGCGGATTTACCGTGAGGTCAAGGTCATGATGATTGGCGGCGGCGCCGAAGAAATCATGAAAGAGTTGGCTTCCCGTCAGTTGGGTCTGTGATACTGCGCCATGCCAAAAACCACACCACATGCCAGCGCGGAAAATCCGGTCGAATTTGAGCCTGAATTCATCAAGGGCCTGACCAAGATCTTTGAGGAGTCCATCGTATTCAATACTGTGCTGGGCCTGAAGATCGCATCCATCACACCTCAGCGGGTTGTGGGGTTCATCGCCATGAAGCCCGAGCTGGTGGGGCACTACAGCTACAACCGCGTCCACGGTGGTGTGATCAGCGCGGGGCTGGACGCCATGGGCGGGCTGGCCGTCATGGCCGCCATTGGCGCCCGCCACATGGACGAGGAGCCCTTGCAGCGCCTGCACCGCTTCAGCAAGCTCGGCACCATTGACTTGCGTATCGACTACCTGCGCCCTGGTATCAGCGATCGCTTTGAGTTGCGCGCCGAAGTCATGCGCCTGGGCTCGCGCGTGGCCTCTACGCGCATGGAGTTTTTGGGGGCAGACGGCAAGCTCATGTCCACCGGAGCCGGTGCTTACATCGTTTCCTGATACAAACGGGGGTCTGTCGTTTCGACCCATTTAGCAGGAAATTCCATGTCCATCACCGTGCGACGCGCAAGCGTTAACGACGCTGCTGCCTATGCCCGCATCATGGGTGACCCGGGAGTGTTTCCGGGGCTGATGCAAATGCCCTACACCCATGAAGAACTCTGGCGCACGCGGCTGACCGAAAACAGTACGCCCGGAAAGATTGACCTGTTGCTGGTGGCAGAACAGGATGGTACGGTTGTGGGTTCCGCGGGGTTGCATCCGGCTGGCAACGCGTTGCGCCGTCGTCACGCACTGATGTTGGGCATCTCTGTTGCGCCCGCGGCCCAGGGTCAGGGCGTGGGCCGCGCGCTGATGGCCGCGTTGTGTGACTATGCCGACAACTGGATGGGTGCGCTTCGATTGGAGCTGGATGTTTACACCGACAACGCACGCGCACTGGCTCTGTATCGAAAGTTCGGTTTCTCCATCGAAGGCACCCATACCGGATACGCCATGCGCAATGGCCAGTATGTGGACAGCTACTCAATGGCACGGTTCCATCCTAAGCCGCCTGGTATTGCCCTGCCATGACGGGGACACCAGCGCCGTCTGCGCGCCACTACACGCATCCGTTCGTGTTCTTGCTGCTGGTTATTCCGTTTGGAGCGACCAGCGGTTTTTTGGGCGTGACCGTTGTTTACCTGCTGGGGCGGGCCGGCGTCGACCCGGTGACCATTGCGGTGCTCACAGGCCTGAGCTTTTTGCCTCACACCTTCAAATTTCTGTACGCGCCACTGGTTGACCTCACCCTGAGCCGCAAGCAGTGGTATGTCATGGCCAGCATCGCGAGCGCACTTGGCATTGCGTTGCTTGGCATGATTCCGGCTACGGAAGCAGGTTTGCCATGGTTGCGGGTGCTGGTGGTGGCGGGCAATTTTGCGACGGCTTTTTTGAGCATGGCCGTCGAGAGCCTGATGGCGTACAACACCGCACCCGGTCAACTGGGGCGCACCGCCGGCTGGTTTCAGGCGGGCAATTTGGGCGGCGGCGGGCTGGGTGGCGGATTGGCTTTGGTGATTGCTGAAAACACCACGGTTGCCTGGTTGCCCGGTGTGGTGCTGGCCGCAGTCTGTTTGCTCACGGGTTTTGCGATCCTCTACACGACCGAACCCGAGCCCCACCTGCCCGCGCTTGCAGATGAACCGCAAGGAGCTGCTTCATGGCCCCATTCTGTGCCGGTGTGGCGAGCGGTCAAGCGCGTTTTTCTCGACCTTTGGCAGGTGGCCAGTTCGCGGTTGGGCTATCTGGGTTTGTTGATCTGTTTCCTGCCGATTGGCTCGGGCGCTGCCGGCAGTCTGTTTCCACTATTCGCCACCGAGTGGGGCGCCAGTGCCGGTGATGTCGCTGCGACCAGCGGCGCGCTGAGCGGTCTGTTGTCGGCCGTGGGTTGCATGGTGGGTGGGTATTTCTGTGACCGCATGGATCGCAAACTGGCCTATGCCGTGTTCGGTCTGGTGATGTCGGTCTGTGCCGTGTTGATGGCCTGGGCGCCACACAATTTGACGATGTACTACGTTTTTGTGCTGTCGTACGGATTCATCAGTGGTCTGTGTTATGCCGCCTTCACAGCGGTCACATTGGAAGCCATTGGCACCGGCGCGGTGGCCACCAAGTACAGCATTTTTGCTTCTCTGTCGAACACGCCGATTGCCTACATGGGCATTCTGAACAGCCATTTTTACGACCAGTCGGGCAGCAATGCCGGCCTGTATTCGGACGCTGCAATGGGTGTTGCCGGTGTGCTGTTTTTTCTGCTCGTCACCGTGGCATCCAGAGCGTTGCTCAAGCGGTAAACGCAGCACTTGCAAGATAAATGGCCACCCGCAGGTGGCCATTCTTGGAGTGGCGGGAGTTACTTCTTCGCCGGTGCCTTGGCAGGTGCTGCTTCGGCTGCTACCGATGCGCTGCTCAGGTATTCCGACACGACTTTCCACTTTCCGTCCTGAATCTGCGACAGGCGTGACGCATCGCTGCCCAGGCGTTTGGTGGCGGTGTATGACGATGGGGCGCTGCCAAACAAGGGGTCGGTAAAGCTCATGGTGTCCATGGTTTTGACGAAGTTGTCCGAGGTCAGGTTGGGGCCGACTTTCTGTGCCGCGGCAATGAACGAGTCCATCACCAGATAGCCGTAGACCGAGAACACCGCAGGATCTTCGTTGAACTTGGTCTTGTACTTGGCCGCCCAGAAGCGGATGGCGGGCGAGGCATCGTCCAGGTAGGGGTTGGCGACCGTCATGGTGGCGTACATGCCGTCCATCGCCTTACCACCGAGTTTGTGGATCAGGTCCGTGTAGGCGGCGCTGGAGCCCAGGAAGATGGGGCTGAAGCCGGTCTTGCGCGACTCGCCAATGGTGCCGATGGTCTCGCGGATGATGGTGCCCAGCACCACCAACTCGCAGCCTGCAGCCTTCATCTTGGCGACCTGGGACGAGAAATCAGTGGCCCCGCGCTTGAAGCTGGTCTTTTCGGTCAGTTCCACGCCGATGGTCTTGAGGCCTGCCTCAGCGCCGCGATGCACTTCCAGACCAAAGTCGTCGTCCTGGTAAATCGAGCAGACTTTCTTCACATTCTTGTCTTTGACCATTTTCGGCAAGGTAATGCGAATCTGATCAAAGTAGGGCGCGGCAAACGAGTATTTCAGGCGGTGCAGTGGTTCGTACATTTCACGCGCGGCGGTCAGCGGGAAAAGGTTGACCACATTTTTTTCGAACTGCACCGGCATGGCCGCCAGGTTCTGGGCGGTTCCCAGGTGGCCGGCCATGATGAAGATCTTTTCCTGGTTCACCAGCTTTTGCGCCGCCAGTACCGATTTTTTGGGGTCATAGCCGTCGTCTTCCACAACCAGCTTGATCTTGCGGCCGTGCACGCCACCTTGCTCGTTGGCCTCTTCGGCGCGCAGTTGCATGCCGTTACGCAGCTGCTTGCCATACCCGGCCAGCGGGCCCGAGAGGTCCTGAATGCTGCCGACCAGAATCTCGGTCTTGGTCACGCCCTGCTGTTCAGCTGCTATCGAAACGGTAGCTGTCAGCGCAATGGCTGCGAGGGCTAGAGTGGTTTTTTTCTTCATTTTCAAGTCTCCTGGTGGTGGTGGGTAACGGTGATGGGTGGCAGTGGGGTTAGCGGTACATGGCTTCGATTTGCGCAGCATACTTGGCCTCGACCAGCTTGCGTTTGAGCTTCATGGTGGGGGTGAGTTCCTCGTCTTCGGCGGTCAACTGGGTTTCCAGCAGGAAGAATTTCTTGATCTGCTCCACCCTTGCAAATTTCTTGTTGACCCGGTCCAACTCGCTCTGGATCAGCGCCTGAACCTCGGCGGAATGGGTCAGCGATGCGTAGTTGCTAAACGGTACATCGGCATCTTGTGCGAATTTTTCCACGTTTTCCTGGTCGATCATGACGATGGCCACCAGGTAGGGGCGCTTGTCGCCAATGACCACCGCGTCGGTGATGTAGGGCGAAAACTTGAGATCGTTTTCCAGCTCGCTGGGCGTTACGTTCTTGCCGCCCGCGGTGATGATGATGTCCTTCATGCGGTCGGTGATGCGGTAGTAGCCGTCTGCATCCACTACACCCACGTCACCGGTGTGCAGCCAACCGTCAGAGTCGATGGTCTCGGCAGTTTTCTCGGGCAGGTTCAGGTAGCCGGCAAACACATTTTTGCCGCGCACCAGAATCTCGCCGGTGGTCGGGTCCAGCCGGACCTCGTTGTAGGCAGCTGCCGGGCCAATGGAGCCGGGCTTCATCTTGCTGGCGGGCACGCCGGTGGACGCGCCACAGGTTTCGGTCATGCCCCAAACCTCCAGCATGGGCAGGCCCAGGGCCATGTACCAACGCACCAGGTCGGGCGAAATGGGCGCTGCACCGGTCACCAGAAAGCGCGCCCGGTGAATGCCAATGAGCTTGCGCACGTTGTTCAGCACCAGCCACCGCGCCAGCGTGAACTGGATCTTCAGCCAGGCGCTCACCGGCTGCCCCGCCAGCACGCGCTCGGCAATGGCAGTGCCCACGCCGATGCCCCAGGCGTAGGCGGCCTGCTGGACCATGCCCGCTTCTTTGAGCGAAATCATCACACCCGAATAAAACTTTTCCCATACCCGGGGCACGGCCGTGAATACGGTGGGGGCAATCTCGCGCACGTTTTCCGGAATGGTCTCGGGGTTTTCGACGAAGTTGAGTTTGGCCCCCGTGTACAGCGCAAAGTACTCGCCCCCCATGCGCTCGGCGATGTGGCACAGCGGCAGAAAGCACATCCGCTCGTCGCGCTCATCCTGCGCCACCAGCGTGTTGTAGCCGCGCACGGTGAACACCAGACCCTGGTGCAAATGCATGGCGCCCTTGGGCTTGCCGGTGGTGCCCGAGGTGTAGACCAGGATGGCCAGGTCTTCGGGTTTGCACATTTGCACCCGCTGCTCCACCGCTCCGGGATGCTGCTGCAGGTAGTCCCGCCCCAATGCGCGCAGTGCGTCCAGGCTGATGACGCCTGGGTCGTTCAACTCCCGCAGGCCCTCCATGTCAAACACGACAACTTTGCGCAGCAGGGGCAAGCCGGCGCGCACTTCCAGCGCCTTGTCGAGTTGCTCGTCATCTTCGACAAACAGCACGGTGGTGCGGGAGTCTTCGCACAAAAACTGCAACTGTGAGGCGGCGTCGGTCGGGTAGACGCCGTTGGACACGCCACCTGCCGACAACACGGCCAGGTCGGCCCAGACCCACTCGACCACCGTGTTGGCCAGAATGGAGGCGCAGTCGCCCTTGGCAAAGCCCAGACTGATCAGGCCAGCGGCAATCTCGCGCACGGCGTCGGCGGTCTGGTTCCAGGTCCAGCTGCGCCACAGGCCCAGATGCTTTTGGCGCATCCAGACAGTGGGGCCGCGTTTGGCGACCGCGTTCCAGAACACCGCGGGTATGGTTTCGCCCGCCATGACGATGTCATCGCAAGGCTGGATGCTTGAGGTATCCCAGAGTCTGGTCATGCTGCTGTCCTAAAAGCGCTCCAGCGAAGTAACTCGGTGGGAACGGCAATTTGCCGCAGGGCCGCCCCAAGGCAAATTAGACCCCTCGGGGGGCAGCGACCCGCGTAGCGGTGGAGCGTGGGGGTTATATTCATCTCCAGGTCTTTTTCTTTTTCCAGCGCCGCTCGCCGCGCACGCCGTCTTCCTTCAGCCCCAGGTAGAACTCCTTGATGTCGTCCTTCTCGCGCAGACGGGCGCAGGTGTCTTCCATGACGATGCGACCGTTCTCCAGCACATAGCCGTAGTCGGAGGCGTTGAGCGCCATGTTGGCGTTTTGTTCCACCAGCAAAATGGTGGTGCCGTGCTCGCGGTTGATGCGCACCACGATCTCGAAAATCTCCTTGGTGAGCTTGGGCGAGAGGCCCAGGCTGGGCTCATCGAGCAAAATCAGATCGGGGTTGGCCATCAGCGCGCGCGATATGGCGAGCATTTGCTGCTGCCCGCCCGAAAGCAGGCCCGCGGCTTGGTCGCCACGCTCTTTCAGGATCGGAAAGTAGCCAAACACCGCCTCCATGTCGCGCGCCACGCCGTCACGGTCACGGCGGGTGTAGGCGCCCATCAGCAGGTTGTCGTGCACGCTCAGCAGGGGAAACACTTCGCGCCCTTCGGGTACGTGGCTCAGCCCCTGCTGCACGATGAAAGCGGGGTCTCTGGCGGTGATGTCCTGGCCCTTGAATTCGATCGAGCCCTTGCGCGGGTCGATGATGCCCGAGATGGTCTTCAGGATGGTGGTCTTGCCCGCGCCGTTGGAGCCCAGCACGGTGGCAATCTCGCTGCGACGCACCTGCAGGCTGACCCCGCGGATCGCCTTGATGGGGCCGTAGGCGCTTTCGACGTTGAGCAGCTTCAGAACGGGCAAATCGCTGATGGCGGGTGGTTGTGCGCTCATGGGATATGTGCCCCCACGCTTGTCGCTGCGCGTACTGCGCTGCCCCCCGAGGGGTCCATCACGCCTTGGGGCGGCCCTGCGGCGTTCAAGTGCCTTCTGAGTGACGACACATCGTCAATTGAGCCCAGATAGGCTTCAATGACGCCGGGGTCGTTTTGCACCTCGCGCGGCGTGCCCATCGCCAGCATCTCGCCCTGGTTCATTGCCAGCACCCGGTCTGACACTTTGGACACCAGCGACATGTCGTGCTCTACCATGAGCACGGTAATGCCCAGCTCGTGCTTGATGTCCTGAATCCAGAACGCCATGTCGTCGGTTTCCTCCACGTTCAGCCCGGAGGAGGGCTCGTCCAGCAGCAACAACTTTGGCTCCGTGCACAGGGCACGCGCCAATTCGACCACCTTGCGCACGCCGTAAGGCAATCCAGCCACGAACGTGTCGCGGTAGTGCTGCAAACTCAGGAATTCAATCACCTCCTCGGCTTTCTCGCGCGCCTTGAGTTCGGCCTCGCGCGCTTTGGATGTGAAGAAAAAGTCTTGCCACAGCCCGGTGACGCGGTGGGTGTGGCGGCCAATCAGCAGGTTGTGCAGCACGGACGCATGCTCGAACAACTCGATGTTCTGGAACGTGCGCGCAATGCCCAGCGAGGCCACGTTTTGCGGTGGCTGTGTGGTGAGTTTGAGCATGCCATTGGGGCCGGCAAAGTCGATCTCGCCCATGGTGGGGGTGTAGATGCGGCTGATCAGGTTGAACACCGTGGTTTTGCCCGCGCCGTTGGGGCCGATCAGGGTAAAGACCTCACCCTGCTTGACGTCAAAACTCACGTTGTTGACCGCCAGCACGCCACCAAAGCGCACGCTCAGGTTCTTGGCAGAAAGAAGGGTATCAGTCATAGATTGAACGCCGCAGGGCCGCCCCTAGGCGTGAGGGCCCCCTCGGGGGCAGCGTAGTACACGAAGTGACAAGCGTGGGGGTTATGTTCGTCATTTCAGGCGATCGG
The DNA here is from genome assembly GCA_021737865.1 of Rhodoferax sp. GTDB lineage: Bacteria > Pseudomonadota > Gammaproteobacteria > Burkholderiales > Burkholderiaceae_C > Allorhodoferax. Next base: position 5,573 of record JAIPDC010000003.1, on the reverse strand, counting down.
ATTTCTGGAAGGACTTTTGTCGCTTGAACATGCCCTTGCGATAGAACGGAAACATCTGCAGATAGGTGCGAATCTTCAGCCAGCGCCCATAGAGCCCCATGGGCTCAAACAGCACAAAGGCGATCAGCACCGCGCCGTAGACGAGGCCCTGCAGACCTGGTGCCTGGCCAATGGTGGCCGGCAAATAGTCCTTGATGATGGCAATCGCCTGCGGCATGGTGATGAGAAAAATCGCACCCAGAAATGCCCCGTGCACCGAGCCTGCGCCGCCAATCACGATCATCAGCAGCAGGTCAATCGATTGCAGGATGTTGAACTGGTCGGGTGATATGAACTGCAGGTTGTGGGCGTACAGCGCGCCGGCCACGCCGGCAAAGCCGGCCGAAATCGCAAACGAGAGGGTCTTGTAGTAGGCCAGGTGAATGCCCATGCTCTGCGCCGAAATTTCGGAGTCGCGGATGGCCACAAATGCGCGCCCGGTGGGGGAGCGCAGCAGGTTCAATATCCCCAGCGTGGCGACCACCGTAATCAGCAGACACAGAAAGTAAAACTGCTCACCGCTGCTGAGCACCCAGCCAAAGATGTCGGGCTTTTTGATGTGGATGCCCGCATTGCCGCCGGTAACCGACTCCCAGCGGGCCAGCACCTCTTCCACAATGAAACCAAACGACAGCGTGGCAATGCCCAGGTAGATGCCCTTGACACGCAGGGCCGGCAATCCCACCACCAGGCCCACTGCGCTAGAGAGCCCGGCGGCGCAGGCCAGTGCGATGGGGAAGGGTACACCCATGTTGGTGAGCACCGCATGGGTGTACGCCCCAACGCCCAGAAAGGCTGCGTGGCCCATCGAGAACAGGCCGGTAAAGCCCGCCAGCAGCATCAGACCCAGGCCGGCAATGGAATAGATCAGCACCAGGGTGAGTTGTGCCAGCCAGTACTCGGCAAACACCCAGGGTGCAGCCACCAGCAACAGCATCAGCGCGCTGTACCAGAACACGTGCCCGCCATGCTTGGCCAGGTTGACGTCCTGGCCGTAATCGGTCTTGAAGATAAAACGCATATTAGGAAGTCCCCCCCCGAAGCGCCTTTGGCGCCTCCCCCTCAGGGGGCGCTACCAGCGTCCCGGCAAAGCCGGCTCGGCGGTAGCTCTGGCAGGCTGCACGTCGAACGCCGCAGTGTTCCTGTCTCATACTTTTTTCCTCAACTTCTCGCCGAACAAACCATTGGGTTTGACCATCAGCATGACCAGTACCACCACGTAGGCCGCCGTGTCCTTGAAACCATCCGGTAAATAAAAGCCCGAGAGCGACTCCACAATGCCAATGATCAGCCCACCCACAATGGCGCCGGGCAAGCTGCCAAAGCCGCCCACCACCGCCGCAGGAAAAGCCTTCAGGCCGATGAATCCCATGTTGGCGTGCACAAACGTAATCGGCGCCAGCAGCAACCCGGCGACAGCTGCAACCGCAGCCGCCAAGCCCCACGCGATACCGTTGAGGCGCTGCACGGGAATGCCCATGTAATAGGCGGCCAGTTGGTTTTGCGATGCGGCCTGCATGGCAATGCCCAGCTTGCTGTAGCGAAACAGTGCAAACAGCAATGTGCACAGCACCGCCGTGGCACCGATGACCACCATGTGCTCCACGTTGAGCACCAGGCCAGCGACGTTCCAGACCTCATCCTTGTAGGGCACCGGCAGCGCTTGCGTGTCGGTGCCGATGCCAGGCACCATGGTAATCAGGCCACGCGCAACATAGCCAATGCCAATGGTCAGCATGACGATGGAAAACGCCGGTTGCCCCAAAATGGGGCGAATGACGGCGCGTTCCAGCACCACGCCAAATACCGCCATCGCCACCACGGCGCTGAGGACCGCCAGCCAATAGGGGAATCCGAGCATGGTCATGCCAACCAGTCCACCGAAGGCGCCCAGCATCATCAACTCGCCCTGCGCGAAGCTGACCGTCTCGGTCGCCTTGTAGATCAGCACGAAGCCCAGCGCAATCAGCCCATAGATGCACCCCTGTGCAACCCCGCTGATCACCAGTTGAAGAAACAGCACATCGTCTCCTGTCAATATTTCTATTTGCTGTTTATAGCTGGTGCAATTGAAATCACCGATAGGGTTGTCACTGATGATCTGTCTCTGGTGAGACTATTTATTCAACACCATGCATGACCCCGTAGAAACCCGCACGCGTGGGCCAGTGGCAGCGCAATCAACCGGGCATTCTGCTCTGTGCGCCCTGGAGTGGCCTTGCAGCGAAATTCCGCTCAGCCCTTGGGAATTTCCCGCGGCTGCCCGTTGTCATCAATCGCCACATACGTCAGTGACGCCTCGGTCACCTTGATGTATTGGCCCTGCGTGCGGTAGCGTTCGGCGTAGACCTCCACCTTCACGGTGATGGATGTGCGCCCGATGCGACTCACCTTGGAGAAGAAGCTCAGAATGTCGCCCACTCGCACCGGATGCTTGAAGATAAATTCTTTCACCGCCACCGTGGCCATGCGACCCTGGGTGTATCGTGCAGGGATGACGGAGCCGGCCAGGTCAACCTGCGCCATCACCCAGCCGCCAAAGATGTCGCCATTGGCGTTGCAGTCGGCTGGCATGGGGATGACCTTGAGGACCAGTTCCTCGTCCTTGGGCAATTGGATGCCCGTGGGGCTTGTATTCGTAGACATGGGCACAATCCTATTCTGTTAACCAAGAATACCCCACATGCGCTCCCACGGCCACCACGCACCGACTGCACCTGCTCCGGACTCAGTTGCACCCTCGACACCCCCAAAGTCAGACTGGCACACGATACAGCGCCTGTTCCCCTACCTGTGGACCTACAAGTGGCGCGTCATTGTGGCCCTGGCGTTCATGGTGGGCGCCAAACTGACCAACGTAGGTGTGCCACTGCTGCTCAAAAATCTGGTGGACACCATGAGCTACAAGCCTGGCGATCCTGCGGCTGTTCTGGTGGTTCCGGTGTCCCTGCTGTTTGCCTATGGCGCGCTGCGACTGTCCACCACGCTGCTGACCGAATTGCGCGAACTGGTGTTCGCCAAAGCGACCCAGGGCGCGGCACGCAGCATTGCACTGCAGACCTTTGAGCACCTTCACGCACTGAGCCTGCGCTTTCACCTGGAGCGTCAGACGGGCGGAATGACGCGCGACATTGAGCGTGGGGTGCGCGGCATTGAGTCGCTGATTTCCTATTCGCTGTTCAGCATCGTGCCAACGCTGCTGGAGGTGGCATTGGTGTTGAGCATTCTTGCCGTCAAGTTCGATGTGTGGTTTGCCTGGATCACCATTGCGGCGCTGGTGCTGTACATCACCTTCACCGTTGTGGTGACTGAGTGGCGCACCAAGTTTCGCCGCGAGGCCAATGAGTTTGACTCCGCCGCGCATTCCAAGGCGGTCGATTCACTGCTGAACTACGAGACGGTCAAATATTTCAACAACGAAGGCTTTGAAGCCCGGCGCTACGACGAAAGCCTGGAGCGCCTGCGCCTTGCGCGCCTCAAGAGCCAGACCACGCTGTCCATTCTCAACACCGGGCAGCAACTCATCATCGCTGTGGGGCTGGTGGCTATGCTGTGGCGCGCCACACAAGGGGTGGTGGATGGGCGCATGACGCTGGGCGACCTGGTCATGGTCAATGCCTTCATGATCCAGCTCTACATTCCATTGAACTTTCTGGGTGTGATTTACCGCGAGATCAAGCAAAGCCTGACCGACCTGGAGAAGATGTTCACGCTGATGGAGCGCGAGCGCGAGATTGCCGATGTGCCGGGTGCGCCGGCGCTGAAGTTGTCGGGTGACACGCCGCTGGTGTTTGAGAATGTGAGTTTTTCCTACGATCCCGGCTCTCCTGGCAATCCGGGTGCGGGGCGTGCCATTCTGCACAATATCAGCTTTGAAGTGCCTGCGGGCAAGACCGTGGCCGTGGTCGGCCCCTCGGGTGCGGGCAAGTCCACGCTGGCGCGCTTGCTGTTTCGTTTTTACGATGTGAGCAATCCCCGGGAGGGCGGGCGCATTTTGATTGCCGGCCAGGACATCAAGCAAGTGACGCAGGCCAGTGTGCGCCAGGCCATTGGCATCGTGCCGCAGGACACGGTGCTGTTCAACGACACGGTGGAGTACAACATTGCCTACGGCAAGCCGGGGGCCACGCATGCGCAGGTGGAAGAGGCCGCTGCCTCGGCCCACATTCACACCTTTATTAACGCCACGCCCAAGGGCTACGCCACCATGGTGGGCGAGCGCGGGCTCAAGTTGTCGGGCGGCGAGAAGCAACGCGTGGCCATCGCCCGCACCCTGCTCAAGAACCCGCCCATCCTGATATTTGACGAAGCCACCTCGGCGTTGGACTCCGCCAACGAGCGCGCCATCCAGGCCGAGCTGCAAAGCGTGGCGCGCAACAAGACGACGCTGGTGATTGCGCACCGCCTGTCCACCGTGGTGGATGCGCATGAGATCCTGGTGATGGACGCCGGTCGCATTGTCGAGCGCGGCAACCATGCGGCACTGCTGGCGGCGCAGGGTCGTTACGCCGAGATGTGGGCACTGCAACAAAGCTCAGAGTGACTTTCCTGGAGCGCGCGGGTAAATACTTAACCTGCTCAGTCAAAAAGTACTTTACAACTTAACTATTAAGTAATAAAGTAACTCCAATCGGGGCCGAACCAGTAAAAGAAGACTACTAGGCAGCGAACAGAGTCGTCAATCCTGGCGGCAATTTTGACGATCCAACGATAGGAGAGACGCAATGCGCATCGCATGTTTGGGCGGAGGGCCCGCTGGCTTGTATTTCGCGATTTTGATGAAAAAGGCGAATCCGTCACACGACATTACCGTGATTGACCGCAACGCCGCCGACAACACCTTTGGTTGGGGCATCGTTTTCTCCGACAAGACCATGGATGGTTTTCGGGATGCCGATGAACAGGTCGTCAATGAAATTGAGGCCAATTTCCACCATTGGGACGATATCGATGTCCACTTCAAAGGCCGCAAGATCACTTCGGGCGGTCACGGTTTTTGCGGCATCGCCCGTTTGAAGCTGTTGCAGATCTTTCAGAGCCGCGCCGCTGAACTGGGCGTCAAAATGCTGTGGGAACAAGAGATTACCGATCCCGATATCTACGCCAAGGAATACGACCTGGTGGTCGGTGCCGATGGCGTGTTTTCCACCACGCGGGCCAAGCACGAAGCACATTTCAACCCGCGCATTGACCTGCGTACCTGCCGGTTTATCTGGCTGGGTACCAAGAAAAAGCTCGACGCCTTCACCTTTGCCTTCAAGCAGACCGAGTTCGGCTGGTTTAACCTGCACGCCTACCGGTTCAACGAAGAGATGTCCACGTTTATTGTCGAAACGCCAGAGACCACCTGGCTCAAGGCCGGCATGGACAAATTCGAGGCCGACCAATCCATCGCCTTCTGCGAGAACCTGTTTGCCGACCTGCTCGATGGCAACAAACTGATCTCCAATGCCCGCCACCTGCGGGGCTCGGCGATGTGGCTCAAGTTCAACCGGGTGCTGTGCGAGCGCTGGCACAAGGACAACATTGTGCTG